>CAZSHZ010000034.1:0-3574 GCA_964606955.1 uncultured Nitrospirota bacterium | reverse complement strand
CGCGAATGCGGCCCTTCGGGAGATTACCGGCGTCGATTCTCTCCAAGATCTTCTCAAGCCGATCCGTAAATATCCGGAAATCTTCAAGATCCGGCGACCCGACGGCCATCCGGTCCGTCTGGAGGAGATGGCGGCCGCACGGGCGTTGAAGGGGCAACGGGTTCGGCAGTTCGTCACATATATTCGGAATCTTCGAAATGGAAAAGAGCAGATGGTCAGCGTCTCTTCCGCTCCGATCCGCAAAGCCGATGGGCGAGTGGAAGGGGCGGTGGCAATTATCCGGGACATCACACCCCGGGAGGCGGCCATTTCGGTGCCGGATGCGGCCAAACCCGCCCCACGTTTTACAAGGCGGGAGGAGCAGGTCATCCGGCTTGTCGCTTTGGGATATCGTTCGCGACAGATCGCGGATCGCCTGGGGGTCGCCTTAAAAACGGTTGAGACGCATCGCCTTCACCTTCGAGAGAAAGGATTAACCTCGACTCCGCTGATCGTTCTTTTTGCCTTGAGAAAAGGCTGGATCTCCCCCGCGGAATTTCCCGACCTGCCGCAGACCTAGTGACTTTTTCCCTTTTTCTGATAACCTGTTCTGTATGAGAGGCATTCTGCTCCTTTTCGTCCTCCTTTCCTTCGCCTCAGCCTGCGGAGGGGGAGGGGAAGGGGACGGCGCGATCCGGGTCAATCTGACGGTGGAGGTGCGCGACAACTTCAACCAGCCAGCCTCCGGAAGAAGCATTAAGATTACCGACAACAGCAGCGGGAGCAGTTTCCAGTGTTCGCAGCAGGGGAGTTCTCAGGGAATCAGCGATGATCTGATCCGGTGCGGTCAGATTGCCGCCGCCCAGGGGACCGGGACCGCGGCGATCATCTTCAAGGACCTTCCGACAGAACACGTCTACACGCTGACCGAGGTGGGAAGCACCACCGGGGCGGCAGCGACCTGTCAGGTCAATATCAAGGATTCGACGAGTCTCTCAACCCAGGCTCCCTGCATCCGGATCGGCCTGAATACCGTCGAGATCACCCTCTCTTAAAAATCCGGCGATTACGCCCGGGGATGATTCTTGGAATGAACCTTGAAAAGTCGCCGGGCCGCGACATGCGTATAGATCTGCGTGGTACCGATATCGGCGTGTCCCAGCATCACCTGTACTGCCCGGAGATCGGCCCCCCGGTCTAAAAGATGGGTCGCGAAAGAGTGCCGCAGCGTATGGGGCGAGAAACTCTGGCGGATTCCGGCTGCCTTTCCGATCCGTCTTAAGCAGAGAAAGAAGGCCTGGCGGGTCAGCGCTCCCCCTCGCCTGGTGACGAAGACATACTTTGACTGGCGGCCCTTCAGGAGGAGGGGCCTCGCGTCCGCAAGATAGCGCGTAATCTTTTTCGAGGCGGCTGTATTGAACGGCACGACCCGCTCTTTTCCCCCCTTTCCCGTCGCAATCAGGAATCCGGCTTCAAGATTCAATCGGTCCAGGGTCAGGCTGATCAGCTCGGAGACGCGCAGACCGGATGCGTAGAGAAGTTCGAGCATGGCGTCGTCCCGTACCCCTTCCGGCGTTGTTCCTTTCTCGAAGTCCAGGAGGCGTTTGACCGCGTTGAGGGGGAGGACCCGCGGGAGGTGAAAGGCCCGCGCCGGACGCCTCAGCCGCGCAAGGGGATCGCCTTCGAAGATCCCCTCTGATTGGAGGAAGCGGTAGTACGTTCTCAGCGTGGAGAGGAGGCGGGCGATCGACGCCGCCGAGAGCCGCGCGGCCGCCCGTTCAATGGCATCGACGACGTCTTTTTTGACGATGCTCTCGGGCGATCGTCTCACCAGGGAGAAAAAGAGGAGGAGATCTCTTCGATAGGCTTCGGTCGTACGAGGGGAGAGGCCCCGCTCGGCCGCGAGGTAGTGAAGAAAATGGTCGAGATAAGGGGGAGCCTCTCGCGCGCTTCCCGATGCGGGCATCGAGGTCTCATCGTAGCACCTTTTGAGCGCGTTGACAGCCTTTTCCTATTGCTCTACCCTCGTGAAGATGTCCAGAATCGCGATCCTTTTGATCGTCTTCCTTGCCGCGCAAGGGTTCGCCCAGCAGGATGAGGAGTCGCTTTTTAATCAGGCGCGAGAGGCCTACGAACGGGGAGACGCAAAAGGGGCCGCAGAGCTCTTCCGCAGGGTGCTGAACGAATTCCCGGCGTCTACGCACCGGACTCAGGCCCGGTTTCTCCTTTCCGATTCCTTCATCCTCATGGGGCAGGTGGACGCCGCCGTCGGGTTGTGGGAGGAGGTCCCGGGTGAAGAGCCGCTTAAGGGGACGATCTATTCCCGGGCCGCAGAGGCCTACCTGAAAGAGAAAAATAATTTTGCCGCGCTGGGGGTGATGTTTCTGCACGAGACGATCCTCTCTGAACCTAATGAGAGGATCGCTTTGCGAGAGGCGGTCGCCGGAGTCGTAAGCGAGCGCTTCGGCGAGAAGGAGCTCCGGCAGATCCTGTTGGTTTATCCGCGGAAGTTTCCCTCGGATGTGGCGCTGGCTCGCCTGATCAAAATCGAGGAGGAGCGCGAAGACTTTTTCCGGACGGAGCGGGACGCCCGCCTCTTCCTCTTGTGGTTTCCGGAGCACGAGTTTGCCGAAAAGGCGCGCGCTCTCTTCCCGGCGATCCGCGAGCGGATTCGGGCAAACAGGATCCTGTTCGCGCTCTTTCTCCCCCTCTCCGGACAATTGGGCCCGTTCGGCTCAAGCGCGCTCTCCGGCGTTCAACTCGCCCTGGAGCAGTACAAAAAGTCGATGGTGCAGAGCGGCGGCCCTTCGGTGGGGATCGTCATCCGCGACACGGAAGAGGAGAAGGGCGCGGAGCCGGGGAAGAGCAGGACGATCGCCGCGGTTGCGGAGGAGGTGATTCGAGAGTTCCGGCCGGCGGCGTTCATCGGTCCGTTTCTCACGCGCGAGGTTGGGGCGGTCGCTCCCCTGGCGGAGCGGTTGGAGATCCCCGTCATCACTCCCGCCGCGACCGGCGCGCTGCCGCGCGGTCGCTTTGTTTTCCGGAACGCCCTGACGAATGTGGCTCAGGCGCGCGCGCTGGCCGATTACGCGGTCTCAATCTTGGGGCTGAAACGGTTTGTCGTTCTTTACCCGAAGGATCCCTACGGAAACGATCTCAACCGCCTCTTCACCCTGGACGTGAGCGGCCTGGGAGGCGAGATCGTCTGGAGCGAAGGATATCCTCCGGAAGAGGTGGATTTCGGTCCGCTGATCAAAAGACTCAAAGAGCATGACCTGCGCCATCGGGGCGAGGCCGAGTATGTCGGGTCGGGGAGAACGAAGAAAGAGGTCAGATACTTTCCCGGCTTCGACGCCGTTTTTCTCCCCGGCGACGCGCGCAAACCGGCGATGGTCGCCTCCCAATTGGCGTTCTACAATATCGAGGATGTCATCCTCTTCGGATCTAACGGGTGGAACTCGGAAGACCTTTTTAATATCGGCGGGCGTTTCCTCGAAGGGGCGATATTCGTGGACGGTTTCTTCGCGGAGAGCCAGGAGGCGGGGCCGAAGGGTTTCGCCTCGGAGTACCGCGCGCACTATGGGGAGTCGCCCGA
>CAZSHZ010000033.1:0-11860 GCA_964606955.1 uncultured Nitrospirota bacterium | reverse complement strand
TCGCCGGATGCCTATCTGATTCCGGCGCATGTCTGGACCCCCTGGTTTGGGATCTTCGGCTCGAAATCGGGTTTCGATTCCCTGGAAGAGTGTTTCGGAGAGGAGACCCGGCATCTGATTGCCGTCGAGACCGGCCTCTCGAGCGATCCGGCCATGAACTGGCGGCTCTCCTTTTTAGATCGGATTGCGATCATCTCCTCTTCCGACGCACACTCGCCTCCGAATATCGGACGAGAGGCGACGTTGTTCGATCTTATGTCTTTGGATTATTTTGCTCTCTTTGATGCCCTGAAGGTTCGGGATCCGGGCCGGTTTATCGGCACGATCGAATTTTTTCCGGAGGAGGGGATGTATCATTTCGACGGGCATCGGGCCTGCGGGGTCTCCTTTTCCCCAAAAGAATCGAAGCGGCATAAAAATCTCTGCCCGAAATGCGGACGACCCTTGACGATCGGGGTGATGAACCGGGTCGAGGAGTTGGCCGACCGGCCGGAAGGGTTTACGCCGCCGGATCCCATTCCATTTACGAGGCTGGTCGGACTGGAGAAGATCATCGCCGATGTTTTCGGCGTGGGCCGCTTTTCAAAAAAGGTGGAGCGCGAGTATTTCAGGTTGATCGACACGTTCGGCAACGAGTTGGAGATCTTGCTCAACGTGCCGAGACCAGCACTGGAGGCGAAGACGCTCCCTGAGATCGCCGAAGGGATCATCCGGGTCCGAGAAGGGCGGGTGAAGATCGAGCCTGGCTACGACGGCCGGTACGGCAAGATCAAGATCTTCGAATCTAACGAGCCGGAAGTCCCAGCCCAGTCCAGCCTGTTTTAAAGGTCCTTTCCCGCGCGGGTCTGCTCCAATGCGGCCTTGAGGGCGTTCGCGATCTTCGCAGTATTTTTACTCTCGCTTTAGGGAGTGTTCCTCTCGGATAATGCTCAATCCGCCGTTGGTTTCAAAAATTGCGGTCTGAACTTCGGCCAATGAGCCGATCCCCTGTCGTCGCAGCACGACCATGCCTAAAGGGCGTCCACTGGGAGAGTTGCCGTCTCCCGGAAAACTTGAAGGTGGCCAGCAGAAAGAGATAGATTGCGGCCGACCGAACGATCTTCTCGAGAATCGGGATCTCCGGATAGAGCATGGCGTCTCCTCCTTTCGAGTATAGAATATTGCATGATGCGGAAGTATGTTTCGCTTTTCTTTTTCGCCCTCCTTGTGGCCGCGGCGGAAAAAACCCCTTCGGATGTGGTCAGAGCAGCATATTCGGCCGCCAACGAAGGGCGTTATTCCGAGGCGAATACGTACCTTTCGTCTGAAGTTTTAAAGAGATACTCCGCGGAGGAGGCCAAGGCGTTATGGGACGAAGCGACGCGCGAAGGAACGATTGATCGCATCCAAATCTTGCGGGAAATTCCTGGAGAGAGAACGACGGTGCACTTCAGGCTTTATTATCAGGACGGGACAACCAAAGAGGACGACGAAGTCCTGATAATGGAAAACGGCGCGTGGAAGATCACCATCGAGGAATCTGAGCTGGAAGATTTCGTGTGAGTCCCTCGAAAACCGCAGTTGAGTAATCCCGGCTTAACGGGTAAGATTTTACGATAACTGATTTTTCACGTCTGGCGGCGTAGCTCAGTTGGTAGAGCAGCGGAATCATAATCCGCGGGTCGGGGGTTCGAGGCCCTCCGCCGCCACCAAATAATCGCGGGTTCTACTTCTTCAGCCTCGCGAGAAATTTATCGCGGAACTTTTCCATCTTGGGGGCGATCACCGCGCGGCAGTACGGCTGGTCGGGATTCCGCTGGTAAAACTCCTGATGGTACTCCTCCGCGGGATAGAACGCCGTGAAGGGGGAGACCTCGGTGACGATCGGCCCGCTGAAGATCCGCGCCGCGCCCAACTCCTTGATGGTCTCCTCGGCGGTCCTCTTCTGCTGGGGCGTGTGGGTGAAGATCGCTGAGCGGTACGGCGTCCCGACGTCCGCCCCCTGACGATTCAACGTCGTCGGATCGTGGATCGAGAAGAAGATCTCCAGGAGATCCCGGTAGGAGATGACCTGCGGATCGAACGTCACCTGCACCACTTCGGCATGGCCCGTGATCCCGGTGCAGACTGCCTGGTAGGTCGGGTTGGCAACCGCGCCCCCCGAGTAGCCAGACACGACGCGCTCCACCCCTTTTAACTGGGCGAAGGGCGCCTCCAGACACCAGAAGCAGCCTCCGGCGAGAGTCGCGATCTCTTGATCTCGAGCCGGCGCCGACACGATGGTTATTCTCGGGGTGAGTGAACTTGCGAGTCAAGCGGACGGGTCTTAGAATAGCCTCCATGTCGAAGGGGAACCGAATCCCTCAGGCGTTGACGATCGCGGCCTCCGATTCCGGCGGCGGAGCCGGGATCCAGGCCGACATCAAGACGATGCAAGCCAACGGCGTCTTTGCGCTCTCCGTTGTGGCGGCGGTCACCGCCCAGAATACGAAGACGATTACCATGATCCATCCGCTGCCGCGCGACATCATCGAGGCGCAGATCGACGCGGTGTTCGACGATTTCGACATCGGCGCGACGAAAATCGGGATGCTCTTCTCGGTCGAGATCGTGAAGATTGTCGCGGCGAAACTGCGCGCGCGAAAAGTTAAAAACCTCGTGGTCGATCCGGTGATGATCTCGAAGAGCGGCTCGGTGCTGCTCAAGCCTGATGCGGTCGAGCAAATCCAGGCCCGTCTCTTTCCGCTCGCGGCCCTGGTGATGCCGAATATCCAAGAGGCGGAGCGGCTGGCCCAGATGCCGATTGCCTCACTCGAGGACGCAAAGAAGGCGGCGCGGAAGATCCGGCAACTCGGCTGCCGGGCGGTCCTGGTTAAGGGGGGGCATCTCTCGGTGGCCCCCGCGACCGACCTCCTCTACGACGGGAAGCGCTTCATCGTTCTTCCGGGAGAGTTCATCGACACGCCGAACACGCATGGGACCGGCTGCAGCTACTCGGCGGCGATCGCGGCTCAACTGGCGCGGGGCAGGGGCCTGGAAGCGGCGGTCCGCGCCGCGAAACGTTACGTCACCGAGGCGATCCGGCACAGCCTCTCGATCGGGAAAGGCCGCGGGCCGATCCATCACTTTTATTTTCTGCCGCCGGGTTCTTAAAGCTGCAAGAGACGGCTAGGCGCCGCAAGGAGATTTTTGGCGGACAGAGCCCTGACCCCGTGTCCAAGGGAATAGTCCGCCGTCCCAGGATAAATGAGATAGCCCCGGTCCAGTTTGAGCTCCTTGATACAGGAGATCAGGCCGGCGGCATCGCCTCCGCCCGGAGAGGAATGGATCTTGATTTCAAAGGGGATCAGGCGGCCTCCCTTTTGGATGAGGAGGTCTGCCTCCGCACCGACAGCCGTTCTCCAGAAGAAAGCCTGGGCTCCCGGCCATCGCTCCTGATACGCGGAGATGATATGCTCGATCACAAACGCCTCCCAGCTCGTTCCGCGGGCAGGATGTGTCTCCAGGGAGTTTACCTCCCGCAATCCTAGAAAGGAGTGAAGGAGCCCGGTATCGCGAAAGTACAGCTTCGGGCTCTTCACGAGCCGTTTTCCGATATTTGCGAAGTAGGGGGGGAGCTTTCGGACAAGATATGTCTGCTCCAGGATATCGGTATATCGATTGACCGTGTGGTAGGTCACCCCCAGAGAAGCAGCGATCTGCGATGCGTTCCAGAGGGATCCGTTCAAATGGGCCAGCATCGTCCAGAGCCGCCGCATCTGGGAGGAAGAGACCTCGATCCCGAGCGCCGCCAGATCACGTTCGATGAAGCTCCGAGTATAGCCCTCGAACCAGTCGGTCCGAGCGGCATCGGAGGGGGCGAGGAAGGCGTCCGGAAAGCCTCCCCGGAACCATAACCTCTCGAGCGTGAAGGTCTTTCGGCTCCGCTGGACCTCGTCCCAATGGAAAGGGGTCATATCGAGAAAGCCGATCCGTCCGGCGAGGCTCTCGGAGATCCCTCGGATCAGCGAAGGAGACGCGGATCCCAGCAGCACGATCCGTCCGCGCCGGGTACGGCGCTCGTCGACAAAGCTCCTCAGAACGGGAAAGAGCTCCGGCAGGCGCTGGGCTTCATCTAAAATGAGGGGCGACTTCAGCCTCCGGAGCAGATCTTCCGGATCCGCGGAGATCCGGGCCAGGTCGGAAGGTCTCTCCAGGTCGAGGTAGGACCATCCGGTGAGGACGTTGCGGATGAATGTTGTTTTTCCGCACTGCCGCGGCCCGAGGATGCAGACGATCGGAAAACGGCGCAGCAGCTGCCCGAGACGCGGCGTAAAACGACGCGGGAGGACCATAGGTGTGCATTTTAGAAGTTATATTTCTAATTTGCAAGTCCAGCGGCCGCCTCCTCACAGCTGGTGCTGCCGATGTCGCATCATCTCTTCGGCCTTTTTTCTCCGCTCCGCCGGCGGCAGGTTCAGAAATCGCAGCTGCTCGTCCACCGCCATCATCATCATGGCCATGTGCTCCTCCGGATCCATCTGGAGAAAGGCCTGGTGCCGCTCGAAGGGGATCGGCGGAAGCGGACGCGAGGGGGTCTCCTCCAGGTCGCGGTTCGGATCGAGCATCGCGGCCAGTTGCCGGTAGGCCTCGCTCCGTTTGTCGTGAACGGCCGGGTTCGCCAGGACGTCCATGTAGATGTCGTGGAACGTATGAAGATTGTCGCGGCGAAACTGCGCGCGCGAAAAGTTAAAAATCTGGTCGTCGATCCGGTGATGATCTCGAAGAGCGGCTCGGTGCTCCTCAAGCCGGACGCGATCGAGCGGCTCAAAGACGATCTGATTCCGCTGGCGACCCTTGTGACGCCGAATATCCGGGAGGCGGAGAAGATGGCGCAGATGCCGATTGCATCGCTCGATGACGCAAAGAAGGCAGCGCGGAAGATCCGTCAACTCGGCTGCCGGGCAGTCCTGGTCAAGGGGGGACATCTTGCCGCCGCTCCCGCGACCGACCTCCTCTATGACGGGAAGCGTTTCATCGTGCTTCCGGGGGAGTTCATCTGACACGCCGAACACGCATGGGGTCGGCTGCACCTACTCAGCAGCGATTGCGGCCTATCTGGCGAAGGAAAGGGCGCTGGCCGAGGCGGTCCGCGCCGCGAAACGTTACGTCACAGAGGCGATCCGGCACGGCCTTTCGATCGGCTACGGCAGCGGGCCGACCCATCATTTCTATTTTCTGCCGCCCGAGCCCTTCTGAGCAGGGAGGCCATGCGCAGCGCTGGGAATCAAGAATAGGTTCAGGCGCGTCCGGCCGTCGTCTGCCGTCTAATCCGTACCCAGCATCTTCCGGAGTTGCTCGGCGTGCTCCTCCCCCTTTCGAATCTCTTCTTGCATCATCCGGTGCATATCCGCCATCGGGTCCATTCCATGCTTCTCCATCTCCTGCATCATCTTTGTCATCTCCCAGTAGCTCCCGTCCCGCTTCATCGGTATGAACATCGTCACCTTCTCGTTGGCATCGCTTCCCGGGAGGGTCTGCATCAGGCGGATCGCCCGATCGATCTCCGCCCGCTTGTCCGTCACCTTGGGGGAGGCGAGGATATCGGCGATCATGCCGTGGAGGGTATGGGCGTTGTCGAAGATGTTGGCCGCTTTCGGCGCCCACCGGGACCACTGGATCGCCGTATCCCGCATGAGCGGCATCCGCTGGGGAGGGTTGGCAAACCAGTCGGCGTTCTCGGTGATAAACATCCCAAGGATCTTCTCCCGCCGGGCCGGGTCTTCAAAGAGGAAGAGCCCTTCAAACAGGGTCGGCTCCAGCCAGTGATAGGCAAAGAGGAGCGCGTTGAACTTCGGATGCCGCATCCGGAAGGTCCCCGAATAGACCTGCTCGTCCATGACCTCCATGGGGATCGGTTCGGTCGAGAGGGCGATCTCTTTTTCCGAAAGATAGTAGGCGATCGCCTCCTCGTAGGCCTTCTTCTTGTCCTTCACCCGATCATCCGCCAGGATGTCGTAGAGCTGCTCATGGAGCATATCGACCCAGTCGAAGACATGGGTCGCCTTCCAGGAGAGCTTGGAGAACTCAGGGGTCAACAGTTCCATCGTCAGCCCGAGCCGAGGCGGGTGATACCAGATCGTTATCGCCTGATCATAGACCCTCCCCTCCAGGGATGGAGTCTCTTCTCCATGCCGCCAGAGGATTTCAAAGACGACGGAGTGGGCATAGTGGTCTGCCGCCACGGTTCGGTAGGCGGACGGGTGGACTCTGGAGAAGGCGTAGTTATACCGTCCCGGGAGGTAGAAGACCCGGCCCCTCTTCTCGATGCCGGCAGCGGCGGCGGAGAGACTACCCGCCAGGATCAATGCGGATATGATCCCGAGTAATCTGATCCTGTCAGTGATCCCTTTCCTCATCATCAGATCCCTCCAGTGGGAAAAAGTGGACGAAACGAGAATACATAGGACAGCCCTACGGTAGCGGCGAATCGGGGCCGCCCGTCCTCCTGGAGGAGCCCGCTCGAAAGCCCGGCGTCAACCACCCAGGTCGGTGTCAACTGGAGCCTCCCGCCGACATCCAGCACGCTCTGGGTCCGCCCGCCGTCGAGCGGCTTGATCGTGTAGAGGTCGGCCAGCAGGACGAAGAAATCGATCGGAAACGTCCGCTCGTAGGCGATGCCGTACAGGGATCGCCCGCCGGTCCCTTCGCCGGCGGCCTCGCGGGGGCCGAGCGCATAGGCGGCGTTGACGTGGACGCGGTTGAGACCGAAGGCGCGGCTGACGATCAGTTTGAGCGAGAGATGCTTATGCTCGTTTTCGGGATCTCCGGTCGCGAACGTGAATTCGGGACGGAGCGCGACGGCCGGAAGGGTCCGGGTCTCCTGGTTGAGGTTGTAAAGGAGATGCAGCCCCGCTGCGGTCGGAGTCTCCCCGTTCTCATAGGGGATCAGCCCTTCCATGCTCACGCCGAACTCCCAGTCCTTGGCGAATCCCCACTTCAGCTCGGGGTCGAGCGCCAAAAACCACTCTCCACTGCGCTCCTGCTCGTATCGCGGGATCGAGGTCTGAAACTCAAACGCACGGAACTCGATCGGCTGGGCGTCTTCGATCGCGATCGGACGGCCCGGATCGAGGTTGCGGTAATCGGCCTGCCCGAACGCCGGACGCGCCGACAAAAGAAGAATAGAGACCAAGACGGATTTTCTCATGGTTCCCTCCGTTGGAGAGAAGACTACTTTTCGGAGGGGGAGATCAGTTTCTTAAGATGAGGTAGAGCGCGGGACGATCGGGCGCGGAGCCAAAAAATTCGGCCGGGACGTGGAGGTCTACCGAGGTCGCCATCGGCAGGTCCGACGAAACCGCCGGCTGCTCGCATTCGAACGACTTCTTATACGAGATCGATCCGGAGCAGGAGTGCTCCGTCCCCTTCGAGGCATGGTGCGAATCGCTGGCCGAGTGGCCGTGTCGGTCGTGCGCCGCGTGGTACGGTGCCGCGGAGGCAGAGGAATCGCTCCAGGGGCAGATCCCCCAGACGAAGAACCAGACCGACAGCAGCAGGACTACACGCATGGATCCAGCATAGGGAATACGCGTGTCGGAGTCAATGCTGCTGGAGCGCGTAGATCGGCAGGACTTTTCCTTGAGCGATCGGCGGCCGTGTCAAGGAAAAATCGGTATAGCTCCGGAAATCGGGTGAGGCCTCGACTCTCTTTCGGATTTGATGGAGACGCCGGGCCAGCGTTGCGGCGTGCACGATGGTCATCGCGAGCTCCTTTGCCCGGCGGGGATAAAAGCGAAACGGGTTTTCGCTCGGAAATCCGGGGCGCCGCGCGCCGCGGTCCTTGATTCGGAAGATTCCGGCCTGCAGGGGATGAACGCCTTCGTACGTAATGCTTCCATAGAACCAGAGGATGGAGCCGAGAAGTTTTCCGAGGCTGATCCGGCTGGCCCCCGCGCGGCGGAAGATCGTCTCGATATGCTTGGGACTGTAAAACGAGTTCCAGGCATCGTGGTAGGTGGCAATCCACTCCTCGCGCGTCATCCGGTCGTGCGCCAGGCAGGGGTGCTCCGTATCGTAGTTGTTCAGGTCGGGATCCATCGGAGTCCCGGCCGCGTGGAGTTTCTGGTGGTCCTCCGAGCCGGGGAGAGGGGTCAAAAAGAAAAATTCGAGGAGGTCGACCGGAAGCTCCCGCTTGATCGTCTCGATGTCGCGTAGGACCGAGTCGCGGGTATCGCCGGGGAAGCCGATGATGTAGCCGGCGTAGGTGATCACCCGCACATCCCGCCAGGCCTGGAGCATCGCGCGGTACTCCTCGACGTGGTTCTGCTTCTTGCCCGTCCCTTTTAAAGAATCGGGATTGATGTTCTCCAGGCCGATGAACACCTTCGTGCAGCCCGCGCGCGCCGCCTTCTCCACGAAGCGCGGAAGCCGGTGACAAGCGGTGTCGACCTGGATCGTGAAGGTGATTTTGAGTCCCTCTTCTTTTCGAAGATGGATTAGGCGATCGAAGATTCCTTCCCACCCGCGATGCCGGGCGAAATCGTCGTCGGTGATGAAGTAACGCCGGATCCCGCGCCGGTGGTTTTCCCGAACGATCTTCTCCACATCGTCGGCGCTGCGCCCGCGCGACTTTCGTCCCTGAACGTTGATGATGGTGCAGAAACTGCACTCAAAGGGGCATCCGCGACCGGCGTCGAACGTCGTGATCTCTCCGACGTAGCGCCGGACCAGCCGGGGGGGGAGGATCGGCGCCGGGTATCCGCCGAGCGCCGGCTTATCGTCCAGAAAATTGTAAAAGGGGGCCAATTTTCCGGCCAGGGCGTCGGCAAGGAGATCGGGCCAGCGTTCCTCGATCTCGCCGGCCACCAGCGTCGCTCCTTCCTCCATCATCGTCTTCATCTCCGGCGGCGTCTCGGGGAGCATCGCGACAGAGCCGCTGACATGGAAACCGCCGATCAATGCCGGGATCCCGGCGGTGAGAAAGCGACGCGCCAGATCGCACGCCCGCGGGTATTGATTCGACTGGACCCCGACCAGGCCGATGATCCCGTTTCCCCCTCCCGAGCGGACCTGGCGAATGATTTTTTGAACGGGGATCCTGCAATTGGTCTCGTCGTACGCCGAAAGGATCAGGTCGATGTCGGGACCGAGACGGCGCGAATCGCGGACCTCCTCTGTCAGACTGTGAAGACAGGCGAGGCTATTGCTCGGAACGGAGCCGCGGCGCCACTGGATGACGTAACCGTCGTCGTCGTACTTCGACGGCTTGATTAAAACGACATGGAATTTTTGGGGAGTCTGGATAGGGGGCCTCTTCTAAGGTGGCGAAAGTATACCGGAATCCGAGTCTCGATTGTCAAGGATTCGCCTCGGAGGCGACCTTCTCCGCGCGGGGGAGCAGGTAGCGCGGCAGGAAGAACATGTTGGCGATCACCGTGGGGACGACGGCGCTGGCGATGACCGTTGCCACGAGATGCGAGTATTGTCCGTGGTCGATGACTCCATGGGCGAGGCCGAAGAGGGCGGAGATCGTCCCGAACGTGAGGCCGGTGGACATCAGGAGCGTGGTGTAGATGCCATCCGTTCTGCCGTAGCGAAATCCGCGCGTGGTCGGATAGATGCCGACGATCTTGGTTCCAACCTTTGCCAGAAAGAGGAGGAGAAACGTCGCGGGCGCGGCGATCAGCGCAGGGACCGAGACGAAAGAGCCGGCCCGGATGAAGTAGAACGGCGTGAGAAGGCCGAACGTAAGGGTCCGCAGCCGTCGAATCAGCGTGTGGTCTTTTCCCACCGTTCCCGCGAGGACCATCCCGACCAGATAGGCGGGGAGGACCGCCTCGCTCCCGGCCCAGGTTGCCAGCCCTCCCATCGAAAAGAGGACGAGGAGGAGGTACTTCGCCTCCAGTTCGGAGACGCGGCCCCCGTAACGCGCAAAGAAGCGCGGGGTCAGCCGGGGGAGGAGAAAGAAGAGCGGAACGCCGGCGCCGAGAAAGAGCGCCGTGTGTATGGTGAAAGGGGAGAAAATAAGCCCGAGCGCGATCACCGTCCCGAGGTCGGTAGTCAACTACCCAGCACTAAAGTGCGGGGCTTGGAGAAGGATTGAACAATCTCTTCCACATTCGGACCGTTGACTTGGCCCGGCACTTTGGAGACGGGGCTCCAAAGGCCCTTGTGCAGGTCGCGGATGTTCCACGACCCCACGAGGTCCGCGTTCCGTTCATATCCGCACCCGACGCATCGGAACGTGCTTTGCGTCCGTCGATTCTTCTTGTCGATCAAGCCGCACTCGGGGCACCTTCGACTGGTATCCATCGGATCAACCTGAGCGAGCCTGACACCGCGAAGCGCTGCCTTGTACGAGACGAACGCGCCAAGGCGGGCGAAACTCCACGAGTGGAGACGCCTGCGGTTCGCCCTTCCGCGTGCCTTGGCGTTGTCTCGGATGCCGGTCAAGTCTTCGAAGACGAGCGTGTCGCCGGGGCTCACCGACCGGACCAGCCTCTTGGAGAGGACGTGGTCGCAGTCGCGGCGGAAACGTGCCAGCCGGTCGTTGAGGCGTTTAAGGTGCCTATGCGCCGATCTGGTGCCTTTGCCTTGGAGCCTGCGGCGAAGCGAGAGGAGCCGTTCTTCGATGGCCCGCCAGCGGGGATTGCCGAGGAAGCGTCCGTCGCTCGTCACGGCGGGGCGTTTGACGCCGCGATCCACGCCAACGGCTTTCCCTGTCTCTTGAACATCGGGAACCTCCTTCTCAACGACGACATGCAGGAACCACCCCTTCGGCTTCCGCACGAGGTCGGCGGAACACGTCTTGAGTCCACTTTCTGTCTCGGAGTGGCGGTCGAAGAGGAAGGGGACCTCGATTCTCCCGCCGATCACCGTGAGGCGAACGGTTCCGCTCCAGTCGAGCCGGAACGAACGGGCGTCGAATCTCACGGCGGGCTTGGCCGTCTGTGGGCATCCGACTTTCCGGCCCTGCCGCGCCCGCTCGCGGACGGACTTGAGCGCCTCGGAAGCCTTCATCCGCGCCGAGATCACGAGCTGGCTCGGAAGGTCGAGGCCATCCCGCAGGGCGCGATAGGTCTCCCTGTGGAGCTTCACGCCGTTCGTCGTCTTGGAGTCCCATCCGGCCTTCGTGACGGCGTTGAAGGCGGTCGCATACTGTCGGATCGTCTCCGCGAGCGCGGAGCCCTGCTCTCCATCAACGGAGAGCCTCAACCGGACGGTCTGCGTGACGATCATCTATTTGCGGGCGGAGATATGCTCCGTCCTCTCGATGTACCGCTTGATGGTGGCAGCGGAGACCTGCCCCGCCGTTCCGACGTAGAACGACGGAGCCCACAGATGTCCCTTCCTGAGAATCTTGGAGAGATGCGGGAATTCGCAGAAGAGCGTCCGGGCCGAGATACCCTTGAACCACTGGACGGCAAGCGAGGGGGCGATCGCTGGCGGCGCGGAGTAGAAGAGATGCACCTGGTCCGGCTGGATTTCGAGCGTGAGAATCTCGAAGCCCTTGGCCTGCGCGATCTCGTGGAGCACGCCCCGGAGCCTGTCGGCCACGTCCTTGACGAGTACCTTCTTCCGATATTTCGGAATCCAGACGGCGTGGTAGGCGGTCTGGTAGACGGCATTGCGGGTGCTCTTGACTCCGAGTTCCATATCTGCGATAGTCTACCATATAGTCGCACGAAGTCAAGGAGACGGCGCTCCCTCCCCGGACTTCAGTCCGGGGTTTCCGCGCCGAAGATTCTATGAAGATCAACGGGCTAAAATGCAAAGAGTGCGGAAAGGGCTACCCGGCCGAGCCGCTCCATGTCTGCGAGTTCTGCTTCGGTCCGCTGGAGGTGGTCTACAATTACGACGAGATCCGAAAGAGGATCTCGCGCGAGCGGATCGCGGCTGG
>CAZSHZ010000032.1:0-1721 GCA_964606955.1 uncultured Nitrospirota bacterium | reverse complement strand
GCGCGCCGATCAACGTCGCCTCGACCCCCTATCGCGACACGGAGGTTAAGGACGGAAAAGAGTATTTCTACGTGATCGCTGCGGTCGACAGCCTTGGAGCAGAGGGGGACGCTTCGCGCGAGGTTTCCGCCGCTTCGACATCGGTCTGCGCCGGCGGGATCCAGACCGACCAGAGTTTAGGCGGAAAATTCCTCGGCACGATTATCGGCGCCTCGGTCGGCGAAAAGTTGGGATTCTCCAACGGAGGCGGCGTTGATCTGGACGGGGACACGGTCAACGATTTCATCTCCGGGGCGCCGGGAGCGCAGATCGGCGGCAAAGTCCAGGCCGGCTCGGCCTATGTCTGCTCCGGCAGCGACGGCTCCCTCATCTTTCGTTTCGACGGCTATGAGACCGCAGGGGTTTTCGGGAGCTTTGTGGCGCTTTCCGATCTGGGGATTGTCGTCGGCGCTCCGGGCGAGGGGGGCGGCGCGGGCCGTCTCTATCTTTTTTCTTCTGCCGACGGGCATCTGCTCTTCTCGGTCACCGGAAAGTCGGGGGATGCTCTCGGGAGGGTCGCCGCGGTGCTAGAGGGGAACATCGCGATCGGCGCCCCGCAGAACTCGCGGGTCCTGTTCGTCTCCGGCGCTGATGGCGCCCTCCTCTGGGAAAAATTGGATGAAGGAGGGTTCGGTTCCTGCATGGTCGCACTTGGTGATCTCGATAAAGACGGGAAGGGGGATCTCGCCGTCAGCAGCGCGACGATCTTGGACGGCCGCGGAAAGGTCTGGATCCTTTCCGGCGCCGACGGCGCTATTCTCAAGTCATTCGAGGGGAAGGATGACTTGGGAAAGGATGACGCGGACCAACTCGGCTTTTCGCTTGGTGCCTCGCCCGATACGCTGATCGTCGGCGCCCCTGGGCCGAGCGTGCCGGTCGGTGATCCGCGGGTCGTGCGCGGAGGCCGCGTCTACCTCTTCGATCTCGGCACGGTTCTGAATCTATCTGATCTCCCACTGCCGGTTTCGCGGGCCGAGGACTTCGGCGACAACTTCGGCTACTCGGTGGCGGGATTTCAGGGCGCCTCGAGCGTCTGGAAATTCGCCGCGGGAGCGCCGGAGGCCAAGGATGCCGAGGGCGTCCCGAAGAGCGGAAAGATCTGGACCGGGGAGATTGCGAATGCAAGCGCCACGCAAAAGCAGTCGGGGAGCGGTGGAGAACTCCTCGGCCACTCCTTCACAACCCTTTCCGGGATCGATCCGGGCCGGCTGATCGCCGGCGCGCCCCTTCACAAAGAGCCGGACGACGCTTCCGGCCGCGGGAGGATTTTCATCCTTGCCGATTAAGCGGCTCATTGCGCTGATTGCCCTCCTTGCCGCCTGCTCGAACGGTGGAAGCGGTTCTCCTCTGACGAGCACGGGGCCGTCGAAGACGGTTTCCGAGACCGCGATCGCGACCGCTGACCTTATTCTGACCTCTCCGGCCAATCAGTCGGGGGTCGAACTTTTAATCCAGGCGGCGGCCTCCGACCTCCCCAACGCCGCCGAACTCTCCGTCAAAAACGTCAACCTGAAAGCCGGCGAGGGGTTCATGGTGATGATGGAGCTCCCGAGCGGGATGAACCGCCTCTTTGTCGCAACGGTATTCTCCTCCGGATCGGTTGTCTTAACGGGAGAGGCGAGCGCCGATCTCCCGACCGGCTTGAGCGTCGAGGTCCCGATCGCCCTTTCCGATCCGTTCCG
>CAZSHZ010000031.1:0-29442 GCA_964606955.1 uncultured Nitrospirota bacterium | reverse complement strand
TCATCTTCTTTCCGATCATGCAGAAGAGCCTGAAGTCGATGCGGGCGATGGGCGAACTGCAGCCGAAACTGCAGGCCCTCCGAAAGAAGTATCAGAACGAGAAGGAGCGGCTCAACCGGGAGATGCTCACGCTCTACCGGGAGCATGGCGTCAACCCCCTTTCCGGCTGCCTGCCGGTGCTCGTTCAGATCCCGGTCTTCATTGCCCTTTTCAACATCCTCCACAATACGATCGAACTGAGACACGCCCCATTCATCTTCTGGATCAGGGACCTGTCAGATAAAGACCCCTACTATATTCTACCTATCCTATTCGGGGTGACCTCCTATTTCCAACAGAGGCTTCAGCCCTCCACCATGGATCCGGCGCAACAGAAGATGATGCAGTTTCTTCCGGCGGTTTACACGTTCTTTTTTATTAATTTCCCCTCTGGGCTTGTCCTCTACTGGTTCGTCAACAACCTCCTCTCGATCGCGCAGCAGATCTGGGTGAATCGGACCCTGTCGTCCGAGCCAGCACGCGCCCGATAACCCGATGCCGAGAGATGCCGTTTCTTCCGATACCATCTGCTCATTCGAGAGAATCTTGATCGCTCCGCCATTTTCTCCGGAAGGGTCAGAGGAACCGGGCCGCGATACTGCCCCTTGATAGAGGACAAGGTCGTACGCTTCTCAGATCACCTGAAGCCGACCCTTGAGACTTTGGATGTTCCGCAGCTCTATTTTGCCGGACAGATAAACGGATCGTCCGGCTACGAGGAGGCCGACGGCACAGGGGCTGATCGCCGGGATCAACGCGCTCCTCGGGCTAAGGGGGATGGAGCCGTTGAAACCCTCTGGCCAGCCACTGGAGAGCCCCCTCTCCTCCTGGACGTAGCGGAGGAGGTCGAGGTCGGAATCAAGGATGAGGGGTACATCAAGAGAGAGGAGCCACTGGCTGCGCGGATGAGGGAGATGGAGGAGAAGAAGATCCTCTCGAACTTCGATTATGCGGCGATCGGTGCTCTTTCACGCGAAGTACTGGAGAAATTCCAGAAGATCCGTCTATTATCGATCGACCACCCCCCCCGGATTTCCGGAGTCACATCTGCGGCTGTTTCGATCCTATTGGTCGCCCTCGAACGAAAAAGCCGGCGATAACCGCCCTGTTCCACGTGGAACATTTCGCGCACCTCCTTCGTCTTGGGGCCAGAAAGATGGGGATCCCACTGGATGAGGAGGCTATCCGCCCCCTGGCTGAGTACGCCTCAGAGTTAAGCCGGTGGAACTGGAAGATGAATCTGACCGGATTGAAAGACCCTCAAACAATCGTGGATCGCCTTTTCCTCGACTCTCTTGAGGCGGCGAAGCTCATACCTGCAACGGCCGTCTCTCTACTCGATGTCGGATCTGGAGCCGGATTTCCCGGTCTCCCGCTGGCGATCGCAAGGGGCGGCCTGAAGGTCTCCCTATTGGAGCCCTCCCAGAAGAAGGTGGCGTTTCTCAGAACAATCATCGGAAAGCTCGGAGTAGACGCCGAGGTGATCGACCGGCGGCTCGCTCTTTTTGTAGTCGATACCGATCGTCTGTTCGATATCATCACGATCCGCGCGCTCTCTGTCGAGGCCCTTTTGCCGGATCTCCACCATCTTCTTGATGACGCGGGCACAATCCTCCTATTCGGCTCCCAGCGGCAGAGTGCGGCCCTACCGCAGGGACTCCTCCTCTCGAGGGTCCATCGCTACATCCTCCCGGACGGGCGGCGCCGGCTCGTTTCGGTTCTAAAGAAGGAGGGGTAACGCCCGCAGGGGACAATTCGCTTGTTCCACGTGGAACATTTTTTCTCCTTGTGCTAGCATCTTCCCCTTTAGATACCTAGCGAGCAAGGCGAGCGAGAGGGGGAGGCTCCATCCGGCTTTGCCGGTGGAGGGGGTGACGTGAGCCCCTGGAATTAGATGCGCACAATCGCGATTGCGAACCAGAAGGGGGGGGTTGGAAAGACCACCACGGCGGTTAACCTCGCCGTCTCTCTTGCGATTGCCGAGAGGGAGGTCCTCCTGATCGACCTGGATCCACAGGGAAACGCCACCAGCGGGCTGGGGATCCCGCGCAATAGCTTAGGTAAGAATACCTACTCACTATTCGGACAGGAGGCCGAGCCCCTCTCCAAGATCGCCCTTCCGACTGGGGTTCCCCGCCTTGCCCTGATCCCCTCCACGATCGACCTTGTCGGGGTGGAGATCGAGTTGGCGGGGGTCGAGGGGAGAGAGCGGGTTCTGGCCCGGCGCCTCGCCGAGGCGGACGGGGCCTACGACTACCTGATTCTCGATTGCCCGCCGTCGCTCGGCCTCTTAACGCTGAACGGCTTGGTGGCCGCAACGCGGCTTCTCATCCCGCTCCAATGCGAGTACTACGCGATGGAGGGCCTGTCTCAACTTCTGGAAACGGTGGCTCGCGTCCAGCGCTCTTTAAATCCGCTTCTTGCGATCGAGGGGATCCTCCTCACGATGGTTGATGCCCGGAACAACCTTTCTCAGCAGGTCGCCGACGAGGTCCGGCGACATTTCCCTTTCGTTTTTAAGACGGCGATCCCGAGAAACGTCGCGTTGGCGGAGGCGCCGAGCCACGGCAAACCGGCGCTCCTCTACGATGCCGTTTCCAGAGGCGCCCAGGCGTATCTTTCGCTTGCCAAGGAGGTGTTGAGTCATGAAGCGACCGGCGCTCGGTAAAGGGCTTTCGGCCCTGATCCCGCCGCCCCCGGACGGCGGGGGGTTGGACGAGATCCCGATTGAGCGGATCATACCGAATCGGTATCAGCCCAGGCAGACTTTCGATCCCAACGCGCTGGCCGAGCTCACCGGGTCGATCCGAAAACAGGGGGTCGTTCAGCCGGTCGTCGTCCGCCCCCTCCCGGACGGCCGGTTCGAACTGATCGTGGGGGAGCGGAGGTGGCGCGCGGCGAAGGCGGCCGGTCTCGCCCTCCTCCCGGCGCGGGTGATCGAGGCGAGCGAGCAGGAGCTCCTCGAATTGGCGCTGGTGGAAAATCTCCAGCGAGAGGATCTGAACCCGCTGGAAATCGCGGCGGCCTGCCGCCGCTTGGCGGAGGAGTTCTCGCTCGCACAGGAGGAGATCGCCGGGCGGCTCGGGATGCATCGGACCTCCGTTTCAAATCACTTGCGGCTTTTCGATCTTCCGGAGGAGGTGACTCGGGAGATCGCCTCAGGACGGATCGTCCTGGGGCATGCCAAGGCACTTCTCGTGCTTACAAGAAAAGAGGAGCAGATCCGTCTCTGCCGAGAGATCGTCAAAAGAGGGCTCTCGGTCCGCGAGGCGGAGAGGCTTGTCCGCCGCGACTCGCGGGCGAAAAGCGTGCTGAGCCGCTCGCCCGATATCGCCGCGCTCGAAGAGCGGCTGGCGCGCGCCCTGGGAACAAAGGTCCGGTTGCGGCCCCGTCGCCGGGGGGGAGAGATTCGGATCATTTACTTTTCACTGGACGATCTCGATCGTCTGATCCAGCGGTTCAACGCCTAAACAAAGAGAGGGAACATGCTGAGAAAAAGAGAGGAGACACAGAAACCCGAGGAGATCATCGCATTCCTCGGCAAAGGAACTTCGTTCAAGGGGGTGATCACCTACGACGGCGCGGTGCGGATCGACGGCCGCGTCGAGGGAGAGATCGTGACGAAGGGGACGCTGGTGGTCGGGGAAAGCGCCGAGCTGACGGCGGAAATCTCAGCCGGGACGGTGATCTGCGGCGGCCGCGTGGAGGGGAACGTTCAGGCGGCGGAAAAAGTCCACCTGATCAATCGCGCGAAGGTCTCGGGGACGATCCGCACGCCGTCCCTGGTCATTGACGACGGCGTGATCTTCAATGGTACGGTCGAGATGCCGAAGGACGGCGCTCCAACGGAATGAAAATCTTAGTCGGCATGAGCGGCGGCGTCGACTCTGCAATCGCCGCCGCCCTCCTTCAGCGCGAGGGGCATCATGTGATCGGGACGACGCTCCTCCTCTGGAAGGAGGATGCCGATGATGCCGAGGGCTGGACGCTGACCCGTTCCTGCTGCAACGTGGGGCTCGCCCGATTCGTCTGTCAGCGCCTTTCGATTCCTCATCAGGTCGCCGATCTAAGAGAGGAGTTCCAAGTCGTCGTGGACGACTTCTGCGATACCTATCTGTCCGGAAGGACGCCCAACCCCTGCGTTCTCTGCAACCGCCATGTCAAATTTGCGGGGCTGATGCGGCTCGCCGACAAGTGGGGATGCGATGCGATCGCCACCGGGCATTACGCGCGAGTCGAGTACCGCAGCGGGGCCGGCAGAACCCTTTTGAAGAAGGGATCGGATCGGCAGAAGGATCAGTCCTATTTTCTCTACCGCCTGTCGCAGGAGATCCTGGCCCGGACCCGTTTTCCGTTGGGGGAGATGGAAAAGAGCGAGGCCTATCGGATCGCGGCGGAATTGGGGCTCCCGTACGACGAGGTTTCCCAGTCGCAGGAAGCCTGTTTTCTCCAGGGACAGGGATGCGGGGACTTCATTGCGCAGATGCGCTCCAACGCCCAGGATCCCGGCGAGATCGTGACCGAAGAGGGAGAGGTGATTGGCGCGCACCGCGGGATCGCCTTTTACACGATCGGCCAGAGACGCGGCTTGGGGGTCGATCCGAGTCGGCGCCGGTCTCTAACGGCGCCGGCCGGGGAGCGGGTCTATGTGACGCAGATCGACCCGCAGGCGCGCCGCCTGGTGGTCGGTCCGGCGGGTCGGCTCCTGCGGAAAGAGTTTTCGCTCGAAGAGGTCAACTGGGTATCCCGATCCGGTATTGAGGGTGCCGGGGAAGGGCTGACCGTCCGGATCCGCTCCCGGGCCCCGGAGGTCCCGGCGGCTATCCGTCCCCGGGGCAACGGCGCGATCGGGGTCGTCTGCTCGGAACCGGTCCGGGGAGTCGCGCCGGGGCAGTCGGCCGTGGTCTACGCGGGCGACGAAGTTGTCTGCGGCGGAATCATCGGATGAAGAAACTTTTCCTTCTCTTCCTCCTTATCACCCATGCCGCGATCGCCGGGGAGCGGGTCGGGCAAGGCGACGATCGCCTGATCGGCCCGGTCAAAAGCGTCTTCATCGAGATGGCGAAGATGGTCCGCCTGGACGGGACGTGGGTCGAAGGGGAGCGGTTTCCATGGCTCTCCATCACCTACGATCGGAGCGGAAACAAGATCGAGGAGAGTCAACTCTACAGGGAATCTGCGCTGAACTTCAGATCGGTCTTTGTCTATGACGAAAAGGGGGAGCTGATCGAGGGGGCCGAATACAATGCTGCCGGGGGATTGGAGTTCAAGTGGTCTTACCGCCACGACAAGAATCGAAAGAGAGTCGAGGAGATCCGCTACGACGCGAATACGAACGCCCTCTTTTCCAGATCGGTCTATCTTTACGATGCGGCGGGGAGCCTGATCGAGGAGACCCGCTATCACGCCCCGACGGCCAACGATTACCGGTGGGTCTATTCGTACGACGGCGCCGGCAACAGGATCGGGGAGGAATTTTATGTAGTCCGGGCGCACGGTCGCGAGAATCAGGAGGCCAAGGTCCGGCTCGATTCCAGAACGGCCTATGCGTACGACAAGGGGAATCTCATTGAGGAGGCGCGTTATGACGCCTCCGGATCGCTTGTAGCGAGAAAATCCTACAGTTATGAATTCGATTCCCGCGGAAACTGGATCAAGCAGACCGCGCACGAGGCCGCCGGCGGGGCGCCCGATCCGGCCCTGGTGACCTACCGGACGATCACCTACTACGGGTGATCGCTACTCTCCTTTGTACGTGCTGATCCCGCCGAAGGTGCCGAACCATTTCTTCCCACGGCGGTCAATGGCAATCGAATAGACTGCGCCGACCCCCTCCTTCTTTCCGAAAGCGACGAATTTTTCCCCATCGAAGCGGCTCGCTCCCCCGTCCGTGCCGAACCAAAGCACCCCCTTGGGATCGACCCGGATCGCGTGGACGACGTTTCCCGCAAGCCCCTCCTCCGTGGTGAAGGTCTTCCACCTCCTCCCGTCAAAACGGGAGGCCCCTCCGCCGAGGGTTCCGACCCAGAGCCGGTTTTTGGCATCGACGGCGGAGGAGACGATGTAGTTCGGGTTATACGCGAGCGGCTTCTCCCCCCCCGCATGATGTCTTGGAATCGCCTGGAGCTCTTCCGCCTCGGGGGGTTTCACCTTTCCGGGCGCGGCCCCGATCCCTTCTTTGTGCGTCCAACTTTTCCATCGGCTTCCGTCGAACCGCGTCACCCCTCCTTCCGTCCCGAACCAGAAGACACCGTCCCGATCGCGAGAGAGCGTATAGACCCACTTGTCGGCCAGTCCGTCGTCGGTCGTATAGGTCTTAAAACTTTTGCCGTCGAAGCGGCTCACCCCTTTCCAGGTCGCGAGCCAGATCTCCCCGTTCGGATCGAAGAGAATTCCGTAGACCCAGAGATCAGCCAGTCCCCTCCCCTCGCGATAATTGGCCCACGCGGGTCCGTACGTCAAAGAAGAGCCGCTTCCATACGGGGTGAAGGTGGTCCACGATTTCCCGTCGAAGCGGGAAAGGCCGCCCCCGTATGTCCCGACCCACTTGTCTCCCTTCGGGTCGATCGCGATTGTATGAATGATGTTCGACAGGAGCCCGTCTTTGGTGGTGTAGATCGTCTGTTGTTCCGTGTCCAGGTCGTACCTCAAGATGCCGTTTGAAGTGCCGACCCAGAGGATGTCCCCTTCAAACGCGAGGGCGCGAACGACCGAGAAGAGGGCGAAGTGGCTCCAGAGACCTTCCGGCCCCGCACGTTTCCTCTCATCCGCATTTGCGAGGGAGGTGACGCCCAGAATGAGGAACGTGACGATCGCAACGATTTTCCCCAGCACGGGCCGAAATCTAAAAGAATCGCCGCGGGGTGTCAATCGTCCCCCAGGTTGATTTTCTTTGTGAAAAATTTAGAATGAATGGCCGATGGCGTTGAGAGAGGAGTTTGAACAGGCCGGGAACTGGCTTTTCCGATGGAGAAGTTATCTCCCGCTGTTGGCGATCGGCCCGATTCTCCTGGGCGTCAGGGGGATGAACGATCCGGGACCTGGAGAGCTCCCCGGGGGTGGATGGGATCTTTTCTCTTTGGCAGTCTCTCTCTTTGGATTGGGCGTTCGCATGTTCACCGTCGGGTTCGTGCCGCAGGGAACATCCGGAAGAAACACCCGCCGGCAGGTCGCGGAGGTCCTGAATACCACGGGCATCTATTCGATCGTGAGGCACCCGATCTACCTGGGGAATTATTTTATCTGGCTTGGAATATTACTGTTTAGCCGCTCCCCGGCGCTGGGCGTGATCTTTACGCTGGTCTTCTTTCTCTATTACGAAAGGATGATGTTTGCCGAGGAGGAATTCTTGCGAAAGAGGTTTGGCGACTCCTTCCTGGTATGGGCGGAAAAGACCCCAGCCCTTCTTCCGAACTTCAAAAACTGGCAGCGTCCCGTCTTGCCGTTCTGTTTTCGAGCGATTCTGAACCGAGAATGCTCGGGACTGTTGGGGATCCTTGCGGTCTTTTCGCTATTGGACGCCTGGAGGGGGAAAAGACTCGATCTTCTCTGGTCTTCGCTCCTGATTTTCGGCTCCTCCCTCTATCTTTTGATCCTCGTCTTGAAAAAGAAGACCATGCTCCTCCATGTTGAGGGGAGATAGGGGAAACGGCTACGCGAAGTGCAAGGAGTCGATCGGAATGAAATCGGAGCCCGGCTGAGAGGCTGGGCCGAGAGCGGCCGCCTGACGCTCGGCGTGATAGGAGCTCCGGACCAGCGGGCCGGCCTCGACATGGCGAATCCCGAGCCGCTCCCCCTCCCATTTGAGCCGCGCGAATTCCTCCGGGGTGACGAAGCGGGCGATCGGGAGATGCCGCGACGTCGGCTGAAGGTACTGGCCGAGCGTCAGGATATCGCAGCCGGCCTCGACCAGATCTCCCAGGACCTCCCGGACCTCGTCGATCTCCTCCCCAAGGCCGAGCATCAGGCCGGTCTTGGTGGTCATCCCCGCTTCTTTGGCGCGGGCTAAAAGTTCCAGCGAGCGGGCGTATTTTGCCTGCGGACGGACGAGCGGATAGAGGCGGGGGACCGTCTCGGTGTTGTGCGAGAGGATCTCCGGATGCGCGGAGACGACCGTCCTCAGGGCGTCGTAGGAGCCGAGAAAGTCCGGGATTAAGACCTCGATCCCGCACCCCGGGCTCTTCTTTCGGATCGCCAGGATCGTCTGCCGGAAGATCTTGGCCCCGCCGTCGGGGAGTTCATCCCGATTCACCGAGGTGACGACCGCGAACTGGATCCCCATCGCGGCGACCGCCTCGGCGACCCGCTGCGGCTCTTCGAGGTCGAGCGGGGCGGGTCTCCCGGTCGTCACGGCGCAGAATCCGCAGGAGCGGGTGCAGGTATCCCCGAGGATCATGAAGGTGGCGGTCCCTGCGTTCCAGCACTCAAAGACATTCGGGCAGCGCGCTTCCTCGCAGACGGTGTGAAGCCTTAAGTCATCGACCAGAGTCCGGATCCGCCGATAGTTCTCGCCGAAGCGGACCTTCACCTTAAACCATTGGGGGAGACGCTCTTTGCGCGGGGCGGGAGCGGTCTTGAAATGGCGCGTCGGCATCAGTGGTGGATCGCCTCCTTTAAGATATCTGCGGCGGCCTCGCCGATTACCTCGGAGAGGGTCGGATGCGGATGGACCGATTTCGCGACCTCCAGGGCGGTCGATTCGAGGCTGCGCGCCAGGACGAATTCCCCGATCAATTCGGTTACCTCGGGGCCGATCATATGGACCCCCAGGATCTCTCCCGACTTCTCGTCAGAGAGGACCTTGATGAATCCCTCGGGCTCGCCGATTCCGAGCGCCTTTCCATTCGCGGCGAAATTGAATTTCCCGACTTTGTATTTAAGGTCTCCCTTCTTTAGTGTCTCTTCGGTTTGTCCCACCGACGCGACCTGAGGATGCGAGAAGATGACGTTCGGAATGTTGCCGCGGTTTACCGGCGGGCGGGAGAGCCCGGCGAACTCCTCCATCAACCAGGCCCCTTCGGCCATCGCGGCATGCGCCAGCGGGACCTCTCCGGTCACGTCGCCGATTGCATAGACTCCGGGAACGCTCGTCTCCTGCCGCGCGTTAACCTGGATGTACTTGCCGCGTAGTTTGACCCCGATCTTCTCCAGCCCGATCCCCTCGACGTTCGGAACCCGCCCGATTGCAACCAGGATCGATCCGACCCGGATCGGGGCGGGAGGAGGCACCCCTTCGAGCGACAGGGCAAACGCGGTTCCCTCGTCCGTGACCTCCTTGACCCGGCAGCCGGTGTGAATTTCCACCCCCTGTTTTTTGAGCGCCTTTTCGGGCGCCCGCGCGATCTCCGCGTCCTCCTGCGGGAGGAGCTGCGGCATCAGTTCGATCATGTGGACCTTCACTCCGTATGCGGCGAAGACATAGGCGAATTCCACGCCGACGGCGCCAGCGCCGATAATCGCCATGCTCTCCGGGAGCTTGCGGATCGTGAGGGCGTCATCGGAGGAAATCACCCGTTGCTTATCAAATCCTACTCCCGACATCTCTTGGATGCTCGATCCGGTTGCGATAACGAGTCGCGAGCCTTCGATCCGCTTCCCGCCGACCTCGACGCTCTTCGGATCAACGATCCGGCCGATCCCGGGGGTGACATCGACGCCATATTTTTTGTGGAGCAACTTGATCCCGTTGTGGAGCCGCTCGATGATCTTTACGCTCCGGTCCACCGCCTTTGAATAGTCGGCCGTGATCGTCCCGCCCAGCGAGATCCCGAACTCCTCCGCCCTCCGGAAGAGCGAGAGGACCTCGGCGTTGCGGATGATCGCCTTGGAGGGGATGCAGCCGTGGTGGAGGCAGACCCCGCCGACCGCCTCCTTCTCAACGAGCGCGACCTTCAGGCCGAGCTGGCCGCCGCGAATGGCGGCAACATAGCCCCCCGGGCCTCCCCCCAGGATCACCACGTCGTACTTCATAAGGCGAGATGGATCGGATTCTCGAGAATCCGCTTTACCTCTTGAAGGAACTGCGCCGCCTGGACGCCGTCCGCAACCCGGTGATCCACCGAGAGGGTGACCTTCATCGTCTTGGCGATGGAGACGACCCCCTCTTTGACGACCGGCCTCTCGATCAGCGAGCCGACCGCGAGCGCCGAAGAGTCGGGAGGGGTGATGATCGCGGAGAACGATTCGACGTCGTACATCCCGAGATTCGAGATTGCGAAGACCTCTTGAGTATACTCCTGGGGCTTGAGCGCCTTTGCCCGCGCGCGGCGGACCAGCTCTTTTGATTCGATCGCGATCTGACCGAGAGTTTTTCGATCGCACCCGCGCAGGACGGCGATCAGAAGTCCGTCTTCCATTCCGACGGCGATCCCGACGTCGTAGCGGTCATAAATGCGGATCCGGCCGTCGACGTACGATGCCCGAAACATCGGAAATTTCTTCAGCGCGATCGCGCAGGCCTTTACCAGGATCGACGTGAGCGTCACCTTCACCCCCTGGGCCGGCTCGGCGAGCTCCTCCATGAAGGTGACCGTTCGGGTCATGTCGATTTCGGAGGTGACGTAGAAGTGAGGGACGGGGGCCTTGGAGGCGACCATCCGCTTGGCGATCGCCTTTCGGATCTGTGACGGCTCGTACTCCTCGTAAGATTGCGCGCCGGTCTCTAAGGGTTGCCCTGTAATATCCTTCTGGGTGATTCGCCCGCCGGGCCCTGTCCCGGCGACTTTGGAGAGATCGATCCCGCGCTCCTCGGCGATTCGCTTGGCCAGCGGCGAGGCCTTGACCTCTCCGGGGGGGGCGGGCCTCTCCTCCGGCTTCTCCCTCTCCGCCGGCTTGGAGGCGGTCGCGGTCGGCGCGACCTTTTCCGCGGCCCCCCGCTTTCGCGCGCGCGGCGGGGATTCCTTTGCGAGGATCTCGTCGATCGATTCATCCTCCCGCGCAATGATCGCGATCAGGTCGCCGGCGGGGACGACCGATTCCGGCTCGACCAGGATCTTTTTGAGAATCCCGGAGGCGAACGCCTCGAGATCCATCACCGCCTTGTCGGTTTCCACCTCGGCGATCGGATCTCCGCTCTCCACCCGCTCCCCTTCCTTCTTATACCATTTGAGGAGGACCCCCTCCTCCATGGTGTCGGTCAGTTTCGGCATCACGACCCGGCTGGCCATTTCGGCTACTCCAGATACAGAACTTTTTTTGCGGCCCGGATGATTTTTTCCTCGTCCGGAAGGGCGGCCCGCTCAAGATTTTTCGCATAGGGGATCGGGACATCCTCGGCGGTCAGTTTTTCGATAGGGGCGTCGAGATGATCGAATCCCTCGTGCTGGATCCGGTAGGCGATCTCCGATCCGACGCCGCCGAAGTTCCACGCCTCTTCGACGATGACCGCGCGGCGCGTTTTTCGGACCGATGTGAGGATCGTCTCCATATCGAGCGGGCGGATCGTCCGCGGATCGATCACCTCCGCCGAGATCCCCTCCTCCTGCTCCAACCGGTCTGCCGCGCTCAACACCGTCAGCAACACACGTGACCACGCGATCAGCGTAACGTCTTTTCCCGTCCGTTTGACGTCTCCCTTCCCGATCGGTATCGTATACTCCTCTTCCGGCACCTCCCCCTTCTGGCCGTAGATCGTCTGATTTTCGATGAAGATGACCGGGTTCTCGTCCCGGATG
Source organism: uncultured Nitrospirota bacterium (assembly GCA_964606955.1). Classification (GTDB taxonomy): domain Bacteria; phylum Nitrospirota; class Nitrospiria; order SBBL01; family CAZSHZ01; genus CAZSHZ01. The sequence goes on along the minus strand of CAZSHZ010000031.1, from coordinate 17,731 downwards.
GCCGACTTGAGGAGGCCTTTGGCGTCGTAGGGGGTGGCGGGGAGGATCACCTTCAAGCCCGGAACATGCGCGTAGTAGATGTCGAGCGTCTGGGAATGCTGCGCGGCGAGCCGGGAGGCGGCGCCACCCGGTCCTCGCACGACGATCGGAACTGAAAGCTGGCCGGCCGACATGTAGCGGATCTTGGCCGCGTTGTTGACGATCTGATCTAAAGCGAGGATGGCGAAGTTGAAGGTCATCATCTCGATGACCGGCCTTAAGCCGACCATCGCGGCCCCGATCCCGACCCCGGTGAAGGCCGCCTCAGTAATCGGGGTGTCGACGACCCGCATCGGCCCGAACTCCTTTAGGAGTCCCTTTGAGACTTTGAACGCCCCCTGGTAGAAGCCGACCTCCTCCCCCATCAGGAAGACCCGCGAATCCCGCCGCATCTCCTCAGCGAGCGCCTCGTTGAGGGCCTCGCGCATCGCAATCATGCGCGCCATCAGACCTCCACGTTCTCGTAGAGGGACTCGAGCGGCGGCTCGGGGCTTTCATCGGCAAATTTCACGGCGTCGGCCACCTCGTCGGCGATCTCCCGCTCAAGTTTGAGGAAGTCCTCTTCCGCGGCGATTTTTTTGTCCACCATCATCTTTTTTAGATTTGCCAGGCAGTCCTTCCCCTTCCATTCGTCGATATCCTCTTTGGTTCGGTAGTGCCCATGCGCGGGGTCGGCCATTGAGTGGCCCATATAGCGATAGGTGCGGGCCTCGATGAAGATCGGCCGCTTGGCCTTGCGGACCTCCTCCACGATCGTCCGCAGAGAGTCGCGGACCGCGAGGACATCCATTCCATCGATGTGGTGGAACGGCATGTCGTAGGCGCGGGCCGCATGCGCGATATCGTAGAGGGCGGAGGCGCGTTCGACCGGGGTCCCCATCCCGAAGCGGTTATTCTCGCAGAGGTAGATAACCGGGAGGCGCCAGAGCGCGGCGATATTCAGCGATTCGTGAAACGCCCCGCTCGGGACGGCCCCTTCGCCGAAGAAGCAGAGGACCACCTCTTCTCTCTTCTGATATTTGAGCGCGAATCCGATCCCGGTGGCGATCGGGATATGCCCGCCGACGATGGCATAGCCGCCCATGAAACGGCGCTGCGCATCGAAGAGGTGCATCGACCCCCCCTTCCCTTTGGCACAGCCGGTCGCCTTGCCGAAGAGCTCGGCCATCACCTCCCGGGCCGGCATGCCGCGGACAAGGGCATGCCCGTGGTCCCGATACGCGGTGATCATGTAGTCGTCCCCCCGGCAGGCCGCCTGCGCTCCGACGGCGACCGCCTCCTGGCCGATGTAGAGATGGCAGAAACCGGCGATCTTCCCCAGCGCGTACATCTCTGCCGCCTTCTCTTCGAAGCGGCGGATCAAAAGCATCTGCCGGTAGAGGCCGATCAGTTCGTCGGTAGACATGATTTTGCATTCTAACAGGGCGATTTTTGCAAAGGCAACCCTCCGAGTCCCTTGACCGAATTTCCCTGCTCTGTTACGCTGAGTTAGCGCGTCTTGCCGCCCCTCGACGCGTCCCAGTTTTATTAAAGAGAAAACATGCGAAGACCGCGGGTTCTTGCTATCGTCCTTGCCGGGGGCAAAGGAGAGCGCCTCCATCCCCTGACCCGCGACCGTTCCAAGCCGGCCGTCCCGTTCGGGGGGAAGTACCGGATCATCGATTTTGTCCTCTCGAATCTGGTCAACTCGGATATCCATTCGATCTATGTCCTCGTCCAGTATCTCTCCCAGTCGCTCATCGAGCACCTCCGGGCCAGCTGGCGGATCGGCGGGCGGATTAAGACTAACTTCATCACCGTGGTCCCGCCGCAGATGCGCCGCGGCGAGATGTGGTACCGCGGCACCGCCGACGCGGTCTACCAGAATCTGAACATTGTCCGGGATTTCCGGCCCGACCTCGTCGCCGTCTTCGGCTCGGACCACGTCTATCGGATGGATGTCGGGCTGATGATCGACTCCCACCTTGAACGAGAGGCGGAGGTCACCGTGGCGGCGCTCCCGGTCGGAATCGAGCAGGCGCATCGCTTCGGCATCATGAGCACCGATCCCGACGGCCGGGTCGAGGCGTTTGAAGAGAAGCCAAAATCTCCCAGGCCGATGCCGGGGGACCCGTCCCGCGCCTTCTCGTCGATGGGGAATTACATTTTTAACGCCGATTGCCTGATCCAGGCCTTGCGCCAGGACGCCAAGCAGAGCGGCGAGCACGATTTCGGTAGGACGATCCTCCCCGATCTCTGCGGCCGGGCGCGCCTCTTTGCGTACAACTTCATGGACAATCAGATCCCCGGCCTCAAGCCGTATGAGGAGCAAGGGTACTGGCGCGATATCGGGAGTATCCGCGCGTACTGGGAGGCGCACATGGACCTTCTCGGTCCCACCCCGCTCCTTGATCTCGACAACCGCGAATGGCCGATCCTCGCCGAAAACTACGACGGTCCCCCCGCGAGAATCCTTCATGGCGAGATCGTCGATTCTCTTGTCGGGGGCGGGAGCACGATCTCAGGGGGAATCATTCGGCGGTCGATTGTCGGTCGCGGCGTTCAGATCGAAGAGGGGGCCCAGGTGGAGGATTCGGTCATCATCGATTTCTGCGAGATCGGGAAGGGGGCCAGAGTCAGAAGGGCGATCCTCGACCGATTCAATACGATCAAGCCGGGCGAGGAGATCGGGTATGACCCGGAGAAAGACCGGGAGCGCTTCCAGACCGATCCGTCTGGGATTGTTGTCCTCCCGCGGGGCGAGACTCGGTTCTTCTACAAGTTGACCTAGCGTTTCAGAGGGCGGTCGTTTGATCAGTTTTGGCACCTCCGGCTGGCGTGGAATCATCGCAGAGGAGTTCACGTTCGCCGGAGTCCGCGCGGTTTCCGCCGCGATCGCCGAATCGGTGGGGCCGGGTGAAACCCCGCTCCTCGTCGGTTACGATACCCGCTTTCTCTCCCGACGATTTGCAGAGGCCGCCGCGGCGATGGTCCATGCGGCGGGTCGCGCGGTCCTCTTCTCCGCAGACCCGGTGCCGACGCCGGTCGTCTCTTTTGAGATCCGTTCTAGAAAACTTGTCGGCGGGATCAATATTACCGCGAGCCACAACCCCGCCGAGTACAATGGAATAAAATTTTCACCCGCCTGGGGCGGGCCCGCCCTTCCTGCCGAGACCAAGAAGATCGAACGGCGGGCGAACGAGCTTCTGCGGAAAGGGGACCTCGCCGCCGCGACTCTTCCTCCGTCGGTAAAAGGGGAGAGGCTTGGCGCGGAATACCGAAAACATCTTCTCGAAAAGATCCTCGACGTTCGGGCATTCTCCGGGGCGCCGTCGGTGGCGATCGACCTCTTCTGGGGAACGGCACAGGGCTACCTCGACACCGTCTTGAAAGAGATGGGGGTCTCGGTCCGGATTCTTCATGACGGCATCGATCCTCTGTTCGGAGGGATCCGCCCCGACCCGGAGGGGGAGAGCCTGAAGCTTCTCCGGGAGGAAGTCCGGCGCCACAAATGTCTTCTGGGGATCGGGGCCGATTGCGATGCCGATCGCTTCGGAATCGTCGATCGCGGAGGGGAGGTTGTCCCGCCGAACCTGATCATCGCGCTCCTCCTCGACTATCTGGTGGTCGAGCGGAAGATGACCGGGCCGGTCGCCCGGAGCGTCGCGACCTCGCATCTGGTCGACCGGGTCGCTAAACTCCACGGGCTCCCCGTGATCGAGACCCCTGTCGGATTCAAGTACCTGGGCGAAATGATTGCCGCCGATCGGATCCTCCTCGGAGGCGAGGAGAGCGGAGGGATCTCCATCCGCGGACATGTCCCGGAAAAAGACGGAATTGCCGCGGGGCTTCTGGTCGCGGAGATGGTGGCGCGCCGCAAGGCGACTCTCGCCCAGATGCGGGATGCCCTCTTCTTAAGAGTAGGGCCCCTCTACTCGCGCCGATGGGATATCCCCTTTCCTCCGGACCAGCGGGCACTCCTGGCCGCTCGGCTGGCCGACCCCCCCTCAAAGATCGGGGGGCGAAACGTGACAAAGGTCCTTCGCGTCGACGGCTCAAAACTCTTCTTCTCCGACGATTCCTGGGCCCTGCTCCGTCCCTCCGGGACCGAGCCGATCGTTCGACTCTATGTCGAGACGCGGGAGGAGGGGGAGATCGAAACAGTTGCCCGCGACGTTCGGCGGGCCTTCTTCGGTTAAAGCAGTGAGCCCGGGGTTTGTCGTCGGCGTGGATCTCGGGGGGACCTACATCAAGTCCGCGGCCTTCGATCGGGAAGGAAAGATGCTAGGCCGGAGAAAGGAGAAGACCGACTCGGCGCGAAAACCTTCCGAGATCCTGGATACCCTCGCCGAGTCGATCCGGAAACTGGCGGGAGAGCAAAAAGGCCTCCCTGCGGCGGTCGGGATCGGAATTCCCGGGATCTACGACGCTGTCGGCGGCGCGGTAAAGATCCTTCCGAATCTTCCCGGGTGGGAAGGGGTCCGGATTTCAGAGGAGGTCGCCGGGCGGCTCGGCCGAAGAGATCTCCCCGTGGTTCTGGAAAATGACGCAAATGTCGCGGCGATCGCGGAGTTCCGGGTCGGGGCCGCCCGGGGCAAACCGAACTTCATGCTGGTCACGATCGGGACAGGGATCGGCGGAGGGATTCTGATCGGCGGCCGACTTTTTTCGGGCGAAGGGGGTCGGGCGGGAGAGATCGGCCATATGAAGATTGCCTTCTCTTCGGAAGGGAGGCTCTGCGGTTGCGGCGCCAGGGGTTGCCTCGAGGCCTACGCATCGGGCCCCTCGCTCGCCGGGCGGGCGCGTGAGGCGATCGGCGCGGGGGCCGTCTCTCCCGCCCTTTCAAGCGCCCTGGCCCGGTCGCCGGACGAGAGCGATCCAAAGAAGATTTATGAGGCGGCCGTCGCGGGGGACCGACTGGCGCTCAAACTTCTGGAGGAAAGCGGAAGGGCGATCGGGATCGCAATTGCCAATGTCGCAAATCTCCTCGATCTGCGCCTCTTTGTCCTGGCCGGCGGCGTCGCAGGCGCCTTTGATCTCTTGATCGGCCCGATCCGCAAAGAGGTCGCCCAGTCGATCTTCGGCCGCAAGGGCGAGGAGATCGCGATCGTCCCGGCCATCTGCGGGGAAGACGCCGGGGTGGTCGGGGCCGGGTTTCTCGCTCTTGAGGCGGCAGGATGATCAAACCCCGCCCTTAAGGGCGGGGTGTTTTGAGGCGACGCGGCAGGGGCTTGAGTCCCTGCCGCTTTAGAACTTGAAGAGACCCCGGCCTTAAGGCCGGGGTCTCCCTCTCTGTTTTTTAAGACTTTTCCTATTACGGTTACGACGCCGAGAGGAGCCGGGCGAGATAGGAGATGGCCAAGAAGCGTAGAAGGATCAGCGCGCGGATAAAGAAGAAGAGATCGGCAAAGAGCGAGCCGGTCTCCCCTTCCGATATCTACGAGCAGGCGCGCTGGCGGAAGGAGAAACGGGAGTATTGGCGTCAGCGCTTTGCCCGCCTTGCGATGTCTTAAAGCGGTCCCTACCAGTCGATCAGCGCCCCGCCCCACGTTGTTCCCGCCCCGAACGAAGCGAGTAAGAGTAGATGCCCGGGGAGGAGTCTCCCCTCCCGGGAGGCAAGATCGATCGCGATCGGTATTGAGGCCGACGACGTGTTCCCGTTGCGGTACACATCTACGATGACCCGGTCAGGGGGGATAGAAAGATCCCTTCCGAGGCGCGAGAGGAGGCGACCGTTAGCCTGGTGGAAGATGAATCGATCGACCTTGTTAATTTTCACATCTCCCTCCTCCAAAAGGAGCACAACTACCCTGCTCATCTCTCTGATCGCAGAACGATAGACGCTCTTACCGCTCATCCGGACCGTTTTCCCCCGCTCCCAATCGAGGGCGATCTTCGGCTCCCCCTCCCCTTTCGATCCGATCTTCACAAGCCGAACGGAATGTCCCGGTCCGCCGGCTGAGACCACGGCCGCTCCGGCTCCATCGCCGAACAGAACATAAGACTCAGGAGCGTTCCTGGAGAGGAATAGAGAACGACAGTCCGCAGAGATCATCAGCCCGGGGCCGAGTTGGCCGGTCAGCGCAGAGGAGATGGAGAGGAGATAGGGGAAGCCGGAGCAGGTCGCCGCGATGTCGAAGGCGGGGGCCGAGATTCCCAGCGCCCCCCCGACCAGAGCCGCAAGAGAGGGGAAGAGCGGCGGATGGGATGTCGTTGAAACCGCGACAAATCCTATCTCGGGAAGGGGAACCTCCGCTTCAGAGAGGGCCTGTTTCGCCGCCGAGAGAGCCAGATCGAGGAGGCGTTCGCCCCCGGAGAGCCAGTTGCGATTGGCGATTCCGATCCGATCGAAAAGTTCGCGTGGATCCAGATCGAGATGCGCCGCGATCTCCTCGGTTGAGACCGATCGTTTCGGGAGGGAGGATCCGGTGCCGCGGATCTTCATGGAGAGGGAGGATTATACATTGATCTTAAATTAAATTCCTGTTATCCATGCAGCGATGCGCGCTTATATTCTTCTTCTGTTTGCCATCCTTGCCGCCTGCGCCCACACCGAGGGGTCTGAGTTGGCGGCGGCGGTCGATGTCTCAATCGAGGAGCAGGGGGATATATTCGATTCGGCAAGCCTCATCCGGAGAGGGGAGGTCTATTTCGAAAAGCAGGATTACCCCGAGGCCGCGGCGGAGTTCTCCAGATTTCTTGAACTCCATAAGACGCATCGGATGGCTCCTTTTGCCGCCTACCGACTTGGATACGCCTACTACCGGCAGCACGATACGATCGACCGCGACCTCGAGCTGATTGAAAAGTCGCTCGAGGCGTTTCAGCGGATTGTTCGCGATCATCCCGCCTCGATCCATGCGGAGGACTCGCGCAGGAAGATCGCGGAGCTCTCGGACCTGATCGCCAAACGGGAGCTCTATATCGGCTGGTTCTATTTTCGGCGGGGCGCCTATCGTGCGGCGGTCGGGCGTCTCTTCCCGGTCGCCCGCCAGGAATCATCCGGCAGTGAAGAGGCCCTTTACTACCTTGCCCTCTCCTATCTTAAGTTGAACGATCGTGAGCGCGCCGAGCAGGCGGCGCATGAGCTCGAATCGCGCTATCCGGCGGGTAAGTTCCGCCGCCTCCTCACACCAAGGCTTTGAAAGAGACCCCACTTTTCCCGCTCTTCCTCAAGTTGCGCGGGATCACCGCGGTAGTCGCAGGCGGGGGACCGGTGGCGGCCCGGAAGGTGAATGCTCTTTTACGCGCGGGGGCGGTAGTCACCGTGGTCGCCCCCGAGGCGGTTCCGAAGATTCTTCATCTGGCAAAGAGGGAGAAGATCACGCTGTTGAGGCGCCGGTGGAGGCGGGCGGATATCCGGCGAGGGAGACTCGTCCTGGCGGCGACCTCAGACCGCGCCTTAAATCTTGAGATTGCCCGGGCGGCGACGGCCGATTCGCGCTGGGTGAACGTCGCCAGCTCTCCCGAGGCGTCATCCTTTTTTCTCCCCTCGATGTTTTCCCGAGGGGAGATCGTCCTGGCGATCTCAACCGGCGGGAGATCGCCGCTTCTGGCTCGAACGCTCCGCCGCCGCCTGGGAGACGTTCTCTCCCAGGAGTACGCCGCCTGGGCGCGCCTGCTCGGAAGGATTAGGGGGGAGGCGCAGCGGCGGATCCGCTCGGAGCGAAAGAGGGCAGCGGGGCTCAGGAGGCTTGTGCGGAGCGAACGCCGGCTCCTCCCCCTTCTTCGGGGAGGACGGTTCGCCGAGGCGCGAAGGATCGGGGAGAAAATCGTTTTTGGGGACACCGGCTTGCGCCGCTGAGGGGCCGCCCGTATAATCTTCCCCTCGATGCCGCAGAACCAGAGCCGGATCGTATCGCTCTTCGAGGAGAGCGCTCAGGTCAAGTCGCATTTCGCCCGCGCAAACGCCGACAAGATTCTTGAAACGGCCGGAAAAATCATCGGAGCACTTGAGCGCGGGGGGAAGATCCTCCTCTTCGGCAACGGAGGGAGCGCCTGCGACGCCTCGCATATCGCCGCGGAGTTCGTGAACCGCTACGCGAAGGAGCGACGCGCCTTGGCGGCGATCTCCCTGGCGACCGATATGGCCAATGTCACCAGCATCAGCAACGACTACGACTATTCGTTGATCTTTGCCCGGCAGATTGAGGCGCTCGGACGGCCCGGAGACGTCGCTGTCGCGATCTCCACGAGCGGAAATTCGGCCAATGTCTTAAAAGGGGTGGAGCGGGCAAAGGCCCTGGGGCTCCTCACGATCGGCTTCACGGGCGGGAATGGAGGAGGGCTCGCCTCCGCCGTTGATATCCCCTTCATCGTTCCATCCAACGTCACGGCTCGGATTCAGGAGACGCACATCACGCTTGGGCATGTCCTCTGCGAACTGATCGATGAGCATTTTTCGCGAGATTGATCTTTCCAAACTGAAGACGTACCGGCTCGCCTCCCGGCCGAGCAAGGTCGATCTCCGCCAGCAGGCGAGACCGATCTCCCCGGGGGCGACCATCCCTCAGTTCTTGAGCGCCCTCCCCGATATTCTGGCCGCAAAGGATTTCAAGGCGGTGGTGGAGGCTGTCGTCCGCGCCCGAAAGAAAAAGCGTCCCGTGGCGCTGGCAATGGGGGCGCATCCGATCAAGGTCGGCCTGAATCCGATCCTCATCGACCTGATGGAGCGGGGCGTGGCGACCTCCCTTGCGATGAACGGGGCCGGCATCATTCACGATTTCGAACTTGCCCTGGTGGGGAAAACGTCCGAGGACGTGGCCGCGGAGTTGGACGACGGATCTTTCGGGATGGCCGAGGAGACGGCCAATATGCTCAACAGCGCCGTCTCGGAAGGGGTCAAAACGGGTTGGGGGCTCGGCGAGGCGGTTGGCCGGATGATCGCCTCCTCCCCTTTTCCCTACAAGAAATTCTCCCTTCTGGCCGCCGCGCACCGGCTGAAGATTCCCGCGACCGTCCATGTCGCGATCGGCACCGACATCATTCATATGCACCCAAGCGCGGACGGCGCCGCCATCGGCGAGGCGACGATGATCGATTTTAAGCGGTTCGCCGCGATTGTCTCCGAACTTGAGGGGGGCGTCTATTTCAATATCGGCTCGGCGGTGATTCTGCCGGAAGTCTTTTTAAAGGCTTTAAGCGTCGCCCGGAACGTTGGACGTTCCTCGGGAGTCGATTCGAGTCGGCGCCAGTCTCTAACGGCGCCGGCCGGCCGGCCGGTCCGCAATTTCACGGTCGTCAACATGGACTTTCTTCCGCACTATCGCCCTCTGACCAATGTGGTGCGGCGCCCCACCCAGAGCGCGGGGATTGGCTATTCGATCATCGGCCACCATGAGATCATGATTCCCCTTCTCGCCGCCGCGGTACTCTCGCGAATGGAGGGGGTGCGCTAAAGCCCCTGATGGCCGGCTCGTCGAAAGTCAGGTCGCCGCGCGCCGCCGCGCGGCTGGCAGCCTCTGCGCGCCGCCGAAAGGGGAAGGTCGTATTCACCAACGGCTGCTTCGACTTAATTCATGTCGGCCATATCCGCTATCTTCGCCGGGCGCGCGCCCTCGGCGATCTACTGATCGTCGGGGTCAACAGCGACGCGTCGCTGAGGAGAATCAAAGGGAGCACCCGTCCGATCGTCCCCCACGTGGAGCGGGCCGAGATCATCTCCGCCCTTGAGTGCGTCGACTGCGTGACGCTCTTCGAGGAGGAGGATCCCCTTGAACTGATCCAGGCCATCCGACCGGACATCCTGGTCAAAGGGGGGGATTGGCCGGAGGATCAGATCGTCGGCGCGGACTTCGTAAAGGAACAGGGCGGAAAGGTGGTCCGCATCCCGCTGGTCCCTGGTGCCTCCACCACCTCGATCATCGAGCGGATCCTCACCCACTACCGCGTGCTCACCCCCTGAAAAGAGGAATATCTTTGATGCTCGGGCTTCAAAGGGGGATTTTCTCGGCCGCGCTGGAGGCCTTGGCCTCCGGCGAGCGGCAGGTGACCATCAGCGGGCTCTGGGGGGGCTCCAAGGGGCTTTTCCTCTCTTCGCTGCTGGCCCAGGGGCATCGTTTCGCGGCGATCTGCCGGTCGACCGATGAGGCGGACGCCCTTTATGCGGATCTCCTCTTCTTCTCGCCGCTTCATTCCCGGGCGGAGGCAATCCATCTTTTGCCGGCAATCGATCTTTTCGATGCCGCCGCGCCCCCCGAGCTTTCGGCACAACGGGTCGCCACCCTTTTCGCCACCCTCTCGGGGGACGCCGCCGCACTGATCGCGCCGGTCGGCGGGCTCTTTGATCGACTTCCTTCGACGGAGGATTTTTTGAAGGGGGTTTTTACGCTTAAGCCCGGCGAGACCCTTTCGCGCGACGAATTCGTCCGCCGCCTTTCGGAAGGGGGATACGATTTCGTCTCCGCCGCGGAGGTCCCGGGAGAGGCGGCCATCCGCGGCGGGATCATCGATCTTTTTCCCTCTACTGCGAAAGAGCCGGTCCGGGTCGAATACTTCGGGGATCAGATCGAGTCGCTGCGGGCCTACGATCCCGAAACGCAGAAATCGCTTCATCCCGTCGCCGAGATCCGCGTCATACCGGCTCGGGACCGCCGAGTTGACATCTCGTCGGCTCCCGCTTCGTTTTTCGACTATCTCCCGGATCCGATGTTTTATGTTCGGGTCGAGCCTGCGAAAGTAGAACGGACGGCGGGGGAATTCTTAGAGCAGGTCCGGAGGATCAGGAGGGAGGGGGCCTATCTGTCGCTTCAGGAGTGGGAGAACGGTTTGGCGAACCGCCGGATGATTGACCTGGAGTCGCTGGTCCTCTCTCGCCGGCATTCCCGGAGGGTGAGCCTCGGCTCTCGGAGCCCGCAGAGCGCGGGATTCGGCCGGCGCGGCGCGCTTTTCTCCGAGACGCTCGAAAAACTCACTTCGGTGCGGCGCGATCATTTCACCGTCGTCGGGGTGAAAAACGAGCCGCAGCGGGTCCGCCTTGAGAAAATTCTGGCGGAGCATGATGTCCCCTCCCTTCCCTGGTCGGCCGCCGCCGAGCCCCCTCGCGATCCCGTAAAGGGGCCGGTCTACCTCCGCGTGGGAGCGCTCTCGGAGGGTTTTCTCCTCCCCGGCCTTCTCTTTTTAACGGAGGAGGAGCTCTTCTCAAAACCGAAGGTCGCGCGGCCTCGCTACAGCCGGGGGAAGGGGGCGGCACTCGGCTTCGATCTTTTGGAGGACCTCTCGGTCGGCGATTACATCGTGCATGTCAACTATGGGATCGGCCGCTATCACGGCTTAAAGAGGCTTTCGATTGTCGGATACGAATCGGAGTTTCTGGTCCTTGAGTATCTGGGTCGGGACCGGCTCTATGTCCCGCTCGATTCCCTTTCTCTCGTTCAGAAGTATGTTGGCCTGGAGGGGAAGGCGCCGAAGATCGACCGTCTCGGCGGGACCGCCTGGGTCAAAACCAAGGCGCGGGTAAAGGGGGAGGCGAAAAAACTCGCGGCCGAGTTATTGAAACTTTATGCCACCCGCGAGACGGTCATGCGCCCCCGTTACCTGCCGGAGGGGCCGCTTGGGGATGAGTTTGCGGCGGCGTTCGAGTATGAGGAGACGCCGGATCAGACGCAGGCAATTTCGGAGCTCTTCTCGGATATGGATCGGCCGAGGCCGATGGACCGCCTGATCGCCGGGGATGTCGGATACGGCAAGACCGAGGTCGCGATGCGCGCGGCCTTCCGTGCGGTCGCAAGCGGGAGGCAGGTCGCGGTGCTCGTCCCGACGACCCTCCTTGCCCAGCAGCATTTCGAGACCTTCTCCCGCCGGTTCGGGCCGTTTCCGGTGCGGGTCGATCTCCTCTCCCGCTTCCGCCTGCCGAAAGAGCAGAAAGCGGTGGTGCGGGCCGTGGAGAAAGGGGAGGTCGATCTCCTCATTGGGACGCATCGACTCCTCTCCAAGGATGTCGCCTTCCGAGATCTCGGACTTTTGATCGTCGATGAAGAGCATCGCTTCGGTGTAACGCAGAAGGAGAAGATCAAGCAGATGCGCGCCCGCATCGACGTGCTCGCCCTCTCGGCCACTCCGATCCCGAGGACGCTGGCGATGTCCATGATGTCTCTTCGAGATCTTTCGGTCATCGAGACCCCACCGCCCGACCGGCTGGCGATCCGAACGATTCTCGCCCCCTTCGACGCGGAGGTTATCCGGGAGGCGGTCACGCGCGAACTGGCCCGCGGGGGGCAGGTCTTTTTTATCTACAATCGGGTCGGACAGATCCAGGAGATGGGGCGTTATCTATCCGAGATCGTTCCGGAGGCGCGCATCGGAATCGCGCACGGGCAGATGGTTGAGCGGGCGCTTGAGCAGGTGATGCTGAGATTCGTCCGACACGAGATCAACCTTCTCGTTTCGACCTCGATCGTAGAGTCCGGGCTCGACATCCCCTCGGCGAACACGATCTTGATCCACAATGCCGACCGGTTCGGTCTTGCCGAGCTCTATCAGCTCCGGGGGCGCGTCGGAAGATCCGGGGAGCAGGCCTACGCCTATCTTTTGGTGCCGGAGGGGGCCCGAATGACGTCTGAGGCCGAAAAGCGGCTATCGGCGCTCGCGGAATTCTCCGATCTGGGATCCGGATTTCGGCTCGCCGCCCGCGATCTTGAGATCCGCGGGGCGGGCAATCTCCTCGGGAGGGAGCAGTCGGGGCAGATCGCCGCGGTCGGCTTCGAACTTTACACGAGGATGATTGAGGAGACGGTTCGTGAGATGCGCGGAGAGGCGGCGCCGGCTGAGGCGGAGCCGGAGCTGTCGCTTCAGGTTTCGGCATTTATCCCAGAGGGTTATCTTAAAGATACCCAGCAGCGGCTCTCGCTCTACAGAAGAATCGCGGCCTCGCGTTCTCCCGAAGAGCTCGCCGCCCTTCGAGGGGAGATCGCCGACCGGTTCGGCTCCCCTCCTCTGCCGCTGGAGTGCCTCTTCGAGGTCATGGCGGTGAAAATCGCGGCGCGCCGGCTCAAACTTGCCAAGGTCCATGCGGGAGGGGGGACGATCCGGATCGAATTTCTCGAAGGGACCGCTCGGCCGACCGGGGAAGTCGACCGGCTCCTTACTTCATATCCGGGTCGAATCCACTTCATCGGTCCTTACGCGTTTGAAACGCTCTCCTCTTTTCCGCGTGGGGAGGCGAAGGAGTGGGAGGCAACCCGCTCGGAAATCTTTCGGCTGTTCGACCTTTTGCGGATCGGGCAGTGAGGCGGCTGCTTTTCATCGCGCTTCTCGCCTGGGCGTGCTTCCCGGTCCCCGCCCGGACGGTTTTCGGAGCGGTCCTGATCGATCGGATCGCGGCCGTGGTGAACGAAGAGGTGATCACCCAGAGCGATGTGGATCGCATCGTATTTTCGTCCGGCCGAATCCGCTCTTCCCTCCCCGACCCGCTTGCGGAGACCTCTTCGGGGGAGGCGGGCGAGGCGCTTCGTCGTCTGATCGAGAAGAAACTCCTTCTGCGGGCGGGGAGGCGGCGCGGGATTGCGGTGCAGGAGAGCGAGGTTGACGGCGCGTTGGAGGAGATCAAAAACCGGAATCGGCTCGACGAGGCGGGGCTGAAGGAGGCGCTGGCCAAAGAGGGTCTGACGCTTGAGCGATACCGCGAGGAGTTGAAAGAGCAGATCCTGATGCTCAAACTCCTCGGTCGCGAGGTGGAAACCGCCGTCGTGGTCTCCCCGTCCGAGGCGCGGGCCTATTATGAGGAGCACCGGCAGGAGTTCGCCCGTCCCGGGAAGATCCGGCTTCGGCAACTTTTGATCGCGCCGGCGGCCGGCGAGAGCGAAGAGGAATTCCTAAAGCGCGCCGAGAGGGCGGCGCGGGAAGCGGACGAGCATCTCTTTAGCGACCTTGGGACATTCGCCCCGGGGGAGTTGGCGGAGGAGATCGAGCGGGCGGCGGTCTCGCTCCAGCTCGGAGAGATCTCCAGGCCGATCCGGACCACCGCGGGATTCCATCTGATCAAGGTGGTGGAGCGTCAGGGGAAAGCGCCTGAGCCGTTCGAGTCGGTGCAGGCCAAAATTGCGGAGCGCTTAAAGGAGCGGATCCGCCACGACCTGCGGCAAAAGTGGTTCGAGAGCCTGCGGGAGGGCGCGGTCATTCTGTTGCGATAATCTCTCTCCTCTGCTAGCATCGCGCCTGCATGCTTGAGCGTTTTCCGAGGAAATTCCTCATTTTTTGCGGAGCGCTCTTCCTTTTGGTCTCGATCTTGAGGATCGCAATGGCGCTCCGCGGCAACGATCCCCATCTGATCCCCCACCTGATCGTCACCTTCATCTCGCTTCTGATCTCGGTCTCGATCCTCCGGGTCGGCCTTGCCCGGACCTTCACCCGGCGCTCGGCGATCACCCTCATCCGATCCGGCTCGGTTCTCGCGATGATCTGGGTCTATCGCCTGATTCCGATCCTCCGAAACGTTCGAAGACAGCCGGAACTGAAGGCCCACCTCTATCTCGCCCTCTTTTACATCGTCTGTGGAACGGCTATTATGTCTCTAGGATTGCGGTTTTCACGCAAGCTACGCGCCGCCTCTTTGGCTGTCGGGGCGGGCGCTCGCAGCTGATCCGAACGGCTCCCCGGAGGCGCTTGGTCCCATGGCGGTCAGGTACAAAGATTATTATCAGCTCCTGGGCGTAAGCCGCGGCGCGTCCAATAAGGAGATCAAGGACGCCTATCGGCGGCTTGCCCGTAAACACCATCCCGATCTCCATCCCGGCGAAAAGAAAAAAAAAGAGGCCGAGGAGCGATTCAAGGAGATCAATGAGGCCTACGAGGTCCTCGGAAATCCGGAAAAACGCGCGAAGTACGATCAGCTGGGGCCCGGCTGGAACGAGGGGATGGAATTCACCCCGCCCGAGGGCTCTCCCTTCGAGTTCCCCGGGGGATTTGGAAGGGGATTCGGCCGTCGCTCCGGCGGTGTTGAAGAGTTTGACCTCGGAGATTTCTCCGACTTTTTTCAGACGCTCTTCGGCCGGGCGGCCCGTCCGGCCGGCGACGGCGGTCGGCGGGCCGATGTCGAGGCCGTGATCGAGCTCCCGCTGGAGGAGGCGATCCGCGGATCGACCCGGCGGATCACCTTTAATCGAAAAGATCTCTCCGTGACGATCCCGCCGGGGGTCCGGGAGGGATCCCGGATCCGGCTGGCCGGGCAGGGGCGCGGTGGCGGAGACCTCTACCTTAACGTGAAGATCCATCCCGATCCGCGCTACCGGGTCTCGGGGAGCGAGATTGAAACGGACGTCGAGATTTTCCCCTGGGAGGCGGCGCTCGGGGCCGAAAAGATGGTTGACACGCCGGATGGTCCCGTTCGACTGAAAATCCCGCCGGAGAGCCAGGCCGGAAAACGGTTCAGGCTGAGGGGCCGTGGGATGCCGGTTGCCGCCGGGAGGGGAGATTTTTACGCGCTGCTGAAGATCGTGATGCCTGAGCGGCTCTCCGCCGAGCAGAGGCGGCTCTTCTCCCAGTTGGCGAAAAGCGGATAGATGTTCAATGGCGGCTAGATCGCGCCGGATGCGAAATTATCTTTTCGCCGCCGTCGGTCTCCTTCTTCTTCTCTTCCTTGCCGACGCTATTTTTCTTGCCTGGAGGTTGTTCTGAAAATTTTCTTTATTGCATTGGGCGGGGTCGCCTTTCTTGCCGCCTCTCTCTACACAATCCGGGTCTATCGCCGGCCCCATGACGTCCATCCGCGGGTCCGCCGGATCGTCCTCCTCTCCGCCGGCTGGTTTCTCGTGGTTCTCGGGTTCATCGGTCTTTTCCTCCCGATCCTGCAAGGGGTCCTCTTCATTACGGCGGGTCTTCTTCTGATCGCAGAGGAGAGCCGGGCAACGCGCTACTTCCTCTTGTGGCTGAAGCGGAGATATCCCCAAATCGCCCGAAAGTTCGGACACCTATTCCCGTACCGCCGGTTGAAGAAGAAGAGACGAAAGCACTCCGGAGGAGATCAGGGCTCGTAGGCGCTCGATCTCTTCGCTGCGCGGGCGATCCTCCAGATCGTCGGGGGCTATTTTCCGGATCTCGCGCAGCGCCGATTCGATCTTCTTCCCCGAGCGGAGCGGCCGGTGAAATTCAATCCCGCGCGAAGCGGCCAGCAGTTCGATCGCCAGGATGTTTTCGGTATTCTGGACGACCTGCTTCGCCTTTAACGCCGCCCCCATCGACATCGAAACGTAGTCCTCGCGGTTTCCGGAGGTCGGGATCGAATCGACCGACGCCGGATGCGACAGCACCTTGTTCTCCGAGGCGAGCGCCGCGGCCGCGACCTGCGGCATCATCATCCCCGACTGCGTCCCAGGCTCGCGCGCCAGAAACGGCGGGAGCTCGCCGTAGTCGGGATTCGTCAGCCGTTCGATTCTCCGCTCGGAGATCCCGGCCAGGTGCGTCATCGCGATCGCAAGAAGATCGAGGGCGAGCGCCAGCGGATGGCCGTGGAAGTTCCCCCCCGCGAGGATCTCGCCGGTCTGCGCAAAGACGAGCGGGTTGTCGGTCACGCTGTTGATCTCGGTCTCGAGGATCCGGCGGATGAAGGAAAGCGCGTCGCGGACCGGGCCGTGGACCTGAGGGACGCAGCGGAGCGAGTAGGCATCCTGGACGCGCGGGTCGGCCCGGACATGCGATCTTCGGATCTCGCTCCCTGCGAGAAGATCGCGGAGATTGGCGGCGACCCGGACTTGACCCGGATGGCGGCGGAGGTCGTGGATCCTTTTGTCGAACGCGGTCGGCGTCCCTTTGAGCGCTTCCAGCGAAAGGGCCGCGGCGAGATCGGCGGCATCTGCGATCCGCTCGGCGCGCCTTAGAAGAAGAAGGGCCAGGGCGAGCGAGGCCTGTGTCCCGTTGACCAGCGCAATCCCCTCCTTCGCCTCAAGCGTCAGCGGCCTGATCCCCGCCTGTTTCATCGCCGCTGCCGACCTCCCCTCGCCGATCATCGCGAGCGCGACATGGGCCAGCGGGATCAGATCACCGGAGGCCCCGACCGAGCCGCGGCTCGGGATTGACGGGAGGATGTTTCGGTTGAGCATCTCCAAAAGGGTTTTGACCACGACCGGCCGGACGCCGGAATAGCCCATGGAGAGGACATGCGCGCGTAAAAAAAGAATCCCGCGGGTCTCGTCCTTATCAAGCGGCGGGCCGATTCCACAGGCGTGGCTTCGGACCGTGTTGAGTTGCAGGCGGCGGATCGCTTCCGGAGTGATCGTCCGGTCGGAAAGTTTCCCCAGGCCCGTCGTCACGCCGTAGATGATCTCTCCCCGCGCGATCGCAGCCTCGACGAGGCGGCGCGACCGCTCCATCTTGGGGACGGCGGCTGGAACAAGAAGGACTTTTTCTCCCTGTTGCGCGACGCGGAAGAAGTCGGAGAGTCTGATCGGATCGCCGGAGAGCCGGACCGCCATGGTGGTTCATCTTAAACCGACTCGATTTCAGCGGCAAACCCCCTTCCCATCCCGGTATACTATTTTGCTTGACAGCCGCAGAGAATACTTGGTAGGGCTTCTCCCCCCTAAAATCTCGACGCGGGAGGCGCCGCAATGAAGCAATTGTGGAAGACGAAGCTCTTTATTTTTGTTTTTGCCCTTCTGTTTGGACTTGCCGGCCAGAAGGATTTCCTTTTGGGGCGGCAGGCCCAACACCCCAACGAACCGCCCCTTGCTACCCCCAAGTACCCTTGTCGCCATCTTTTGTCCCTCTTGTCAATCACACT
>CAZSHZ010000030.1:0-4089 GCA_964606955.1 uncultured Nitrospirota bacterium | reverse complement strand
CGGCGGAGGGACCGCCTGGTCTTTCTCGCCGCCGATCACCAGGGTCGGGGCCGCAATCTCGCCAAGCCGGCCGGAGAGAGCCGGGGCGAGCTTCCCTTTCTCCGCTAATCGCTCCAGTGCCCGCGATGAGCGGGCAAACTCCTCGCGCTCTTGGGGCGAAAGCCTCCGGCGGCGCATCCGTTCCTTCACCTCCGGCTTGAAGTAGAACTTCTCGATCAACTGTTTGAAACTCATCTTCGCCGGATTCAGGATCGTCAATCCGGGAACCGCCGTCCCGGAGGTGGCGACCAGGATCAGCCCTCTGATCCGCTCGGGGAAAAGGAGGGCGAAGTGGAGCGCCACCCACCCTCCCATCGAAAAACCTAAGAGGTCGAAGCGCTCAAGTCCGGCCGCTCGGCAGAAATCTTCGACAAAGCAGGCGAGGTCGCGCGACCCTTCGATTGCCGGGATCTCCTCTGAAGCGCCGAACCCCGGGTAGTCGAGCGAGACCAACCGCCGGATCGGCCCGAGCCGCTCAAAGAGGGGGGAGAACTCCAGCGCGCGGCCTATAGAGGATGGGAGGAGAAGAAGAGGAGGCTTCCCCGCATCGCCGACCGAGAGGGATCGGATCCTCGCGCCCCGGACCAAGATCAGGATTTCTGCTCCGGCTTTATCGCTTCGATAATCGTCTCTGCTCCGATCTCGCTCTTCTTGATCTTCCAAAAGCCGCTCTTGACGAGCCAACCGGCAACCTCGTCGATCTGATAGCTGTTGCCCCCCCAGGTGAACATCAGCATGGTCAGCGCGAAGAGCGCCGCCTCCTGCGGAAGGATCCCCTCGGCATCCCGCAGGAAGAGGTCGAGCAGGATGATCCTCCCTCCACCGGGGAGGAGATCGCAAATTTTCTGCAAGAGGGATTGGAGGGCGTTGGGAGAATAGATGTGGATCACATTGGAGAGAAAGACCGCGTCGCAATCGGAAGGGAGGCTGTCCGTAATGAAATCGCCCCCGATATATCCGATCCTGTTTCGATACGGCTTCGCTTCCGCGAGCGTCTCGGCGACCTCGATCGCGGCCGGTCGATCGAAGACCGTCGCCTTCAATCCCGGGTGGCGCTTCAAGAATGAGATCGCATAAGTGCCGGCCCCTCCCCCGAGATCGAGGAGGCGGCGCACGCCGGAGAGATCAACGCGCGACGCGATCGCATCGGCGAACTCGCCGCTCCGCTGATGCATCGCCCAGGTAAAGGTCTTCCGATCGGATTCCTCGGAGATCGGCTTTCCGGTACGGATCACCTCGGGGAGCCGCGCCCACTCCTCCCAGTCATTTTCAAAGAGCGAGAGGTAGGCCCATTTATGGTCGGGCGAATGTTTTGAGAGATATCGAACGGCGAACGGAATATTGCGGTAGGTCTCTCCCTCTTTGATCAGAAGCCCGAGCGAGGCGAGCGCGCGCAGCAAGATTCCCAATCCCCGCTCGCTGACCTCGCATTTCAAGGCGAGGGCGCCGACCGTGTAGCGCTGTTCATGGATCCGGGAAAAAAGGTCGAACTGGAGGGCGGTGAGAACCGCTCGAGAGACGGCGGCGCCCTCAAGAAGCGTTTCAAACTGCTCGAACGACTCGATCGGCCGGAGGGTCATGACTGTACCGCCATTTTAGCAAATTGCCCGCTGATGGACGAGGAGTAGGCGCCATGTTAAATTATACGGCCAAGCGATGAAGCCTCCACTCGGATGGGAGTCGATCGATTCCGCGCTTCGAAAGCGTTTCTACCTGGAATCGTTTAAAGCGGCGGTCGCATTCACAAACCGGCTTGCCCAACTCCCGCTCAACCGGCATCCGGATGTGGTGATCAACGACAACATCGTTGTGGTCGTGGTGCAGAGAGAGGAGTCCGCACTCCCCCAGGAGCAGATCCGGGTCACGCTGGAGGTGGAGAAGGCGCTGGAAGAGATCCGGGATCCGGATGATCCGTTACTCCCCCTAGAGGAGATCAAGGCGCTCCTACCGACGCTCACCGGGTGGAAACTGACCGAGCGGACCTTACAGAAAGAGTTCGTCTTCCCCAACTTTGCCCAGTCGATCGACTTCTTCAATCGGATCGCGACGGTCGCGTTCGCCGCCAACCATACCCCCGACATCGTCATCGCGGATCGGATCGTCCTTCTGGTTGTCTCAACGCGGCATCTCGGCGGGCTGACCGACTCCGACATCTTCCTACTCCGCCAGATCGAGGATGTTGCGGGAAAGTTCGACGAAGGCTGGGGCTTGCGGACCCACTAGAAAGCGGGCGGCGCCAGCGGGGGAAGTATCGGCGCCAACAACGCCGATCTCTGGATGACTCAACTTAACAACGGCCCAGAGAAGGGGGAAAGGTCGAGAGGGCTTTCTTAAGATCCTGAGATATCTTTATAAGCGTTTGCGAGGCTATACCATCTGGCTGTATGTGGATCGAGCCCGCTGGCATAAAGGGGTCCCCATTGATCAATTTCTTAGAACGCATCCACGGCTCCATCTGGAATACTTGCCTGCCTATCAGCCGGGGTTAAACATGCAAGAGCGGATCTGGCGGCAAGTTCGCTATGAGGCAACAACCAATCGGTGGTTTGAAGACCTGGATCAGATTTGGAGTACTGTTCAGAGAACGATGCGATCATGGTCATCCCACAAAATCCGCCGATTATGTAACATAAATTAAGACGTTTGTATTAATCTGGCCAGACACCATTTTTTTTCTTCCCTCCCTCTCGGCGCGCAGGCAGAACTCAGCCGCCCGTCGGTTCTGTCACGCGTCTCTCCTGGAGAGCATCACCGAGCCGCCGAGGCCGGCCGTGATTTGTCAGGCATGATCGCGAGCCGGAGTCCCAGCGTGTGCAGCAACGCATTGAGGCTGTTGACCGTGGGATTGCCATTTTCGGACAGCATGCGATACATGCTCTCGCGATTGAGTTTCGCGGCTTGCGCCACCTTGGCAACGCCGCCGTGGACATTCGCCACGTCTTTGAGCGCCAGCAGGAACACGGCCGGGTCGCCTTCTTCGAGCGCCGCATTCAAATACTCCGCCGCTTCCTCCGGATCGCTCAGTGTTTCCTTCAACGTTTCGTCGTATGCTCTGCTCTTAGCCATTGTCTCTACTCCTATAATCTACCCAGGCTGCCTTGGCTCGTTCGATGTCTTTGTCCTGGGTGCTCTTATCACCGCCACACAGAAGTAAAACCACTTGCTCACCCTCGCGGCCGAAATACACCCGGTAACCCGGCCCGAACGTCATTCGCAATTCGAATACGGCGTCACCGAGCGGCTTGCAGTCACCAAAATTGCCGAGGCGTACCCGATTGAGCCTCGTCAATATCCGCGCCCTTGCCTGCCGGTCGCGCAGGCCCTTGAGCCACTCTGAGAATGGCGCCTTCCCGTCCGGGGCAAGGTATTCGCGGACTTCAATCATTACAATTGTAGCTTATAAACAACAATTAGTCAATCGGCTCCGTAAATGGGGTCTATAGTATCTTTTAGCTTGCCGACCTTTTCTCAAAAATAGGGTCAGACACCCTTTCCTTTCTTGCCTCTCCTCTCGGCGCGCGCAGACAGGCGAACACCGAAGTTGGGTCTTGCGCTCGCCATAAAGCGTTGCGAATCCATGTTCATCCCTTACCACCTTCTTCTCGTAGAGACGCCCCGGTGGGGCGTCTCTCAATACGGGTGTCTCTCGATACCTGCGAGGCGTCATTTCCGACGTGTCATTTTTTCCCTTGTATTCTATGCGACGGAGACACCCATCATACAAAGACGCCCCAAACCCTACGGAGACGCCCCACCGGGGCGTCTCTACATCCATATCGTGCCTTTCACCGGATTTTCTTCGTCTTCCTCCCAAGCGTTGGGGTTGTTGAGAATATAGGCTCGGGTCTCCGCCAACGCATTTTCGTCTCGGATAATCCAGTCGTAGAACCGAGGTTGCCAAGCAAAGTCTTGGACTCCTGCGGCCCGAATGCGTTTGGTGCTGACGGATTTAAACTGGCCGATCACCGCGCCCAGAGAACCCGCGTGTAATTTTGCCTTTGTATCCTTTGCAAGGGAGACGCCCATCCCTACAGAGACGCCCATCCCTAC
>CAZSHZ010000029.1:0-4715 GCA_964606955.1 uncultured Nitrospirota bacterium | reverse complement strand
CAGGGAGTTCCGAAGGAGAAATGATCTTCGGCGGTCGCTCGAACAGCGCGGCTATAAGTTCTCGATAGGCCGCGCTCCGCTTAAGATCGGCGCGCGAGGGAAGATACCTCGATCAGTTCGGGTCGAAGGGGAAGGGGGCCGGACAGTTCAACGCCCCCACGGGTCTTGCGGTCGATCGGAACGGGTTCGTCTACTGCGAGCGCCGCAGGCTCCCAAGAGATGTAGGTCTCCGTCCCCGGGGAGCGGGAGCCTTGCGAAAATGTACTTGACAATATATAAATATAAGAGTAAAACTAATATAGAAGTATAATTAATATATATTAAAAAATTATATAAGGGTAGAGAACTGCTATGAGTTGCTCAGAGACTGGTTGCGGATGCTCCGGGGAACCGGCCGCCGATCAGGAGGAGGCGGCGCTCTCGGAGGAACTCTGCCGATGCCCAGGCGGGATGAGCGAGAAGTTCATCGAGCCCTGCATCCTCCTCCTTCTGCGCGAGAAGGACTCCTACGGATACAGTCTGCTGGAGGAGATGGAGAGGCTCGGCGTCTCGACGGACGCCAGCGTCATCTACAAGAACCTGCGGCGGTTGGAGAAAGTGGGAGTGGTGGTCTCAAACTGGGATACCCGGGGTCCCGGCCCGGCCCGGCGCTACTACAAGATTATGCCAGAGGGGGAGGATCTCCTCGACTCCTGGGTCGCCACCATCCAGAAAAACCAGCGGATCCTGAGTCATTTTATCTCGGTCTACAACAAGGAGAAAAAGGGGGGGAATTGATGTCCTGTCTCTCATTTTACTGCGGCTGCGGATGCGCGTCGGTCAAGAAGGAGCCGGAGCGGCCGACTCGGGTCCGGCCGGATGAGACCGCTGCCGGCAGCCGAGACTCCGAGCACGAAAACGCTGCAGTTCCAGGGCCGGAGGGCCCTGGTGAAAGGGGGGAAAGAAGCCGATGAAGATCAAGATCAAGAGGCTTCCGCGGGTAAAGACGCCCTGCAACGGTATGCCGGGCTGCACTTCCTGCGGATAAACCCCAAGCGGGGAGGAAGAGCACGCCTCCCCGCCTTTTTTCCATTCGCGCGATGGATCTTTTGATCCGAGATCAGAGCAGAGTCGTTCTCTTCCCCCTCCTGATCCGGCCCGAGAGGGGAGAGTACGTCGTGGGGCGCGAGGAGATCGACCGGTACGTCCTCCTCCCAGAGGTCGGGGTCAAAGCGGTCCGGGCGCTTCAGGACGGGATAAGCGTGGGGGAGGTGAAGGCGCGCCTCGCGCGGGAATACGGCGAGGAGGTGGAAATGGAGCCGTTCCTGGAGGAGCTTGCAGCGGAGGGGTTCATCCGCTCCATCGACGGCCGGCTTCTCGGACCCGAACCGGTCTCGAAAGGCTCCCGGGCGGGCGGATTTGTGGGCCGCCTCGCGCGCGGTCTCTTCTCGCGACCCGCCGGGGTTATTGTGGCACTCCTCTCTCTTTCGGCCCTCGCGCTTGCGGTTCGATCTCCGGAACTCCTCCCCCGGGCGGAGGATTTTTTCTTTCTCGAAAGCCGCGCGGCAGTCCTCTTCTCGGCGTTCGTTCTCGGATGGACCCTTGCCTCCGCCCACGAGCTTGCCCACTGGCTTTCGGCCCGCGCTTTCGGCCTGACCTCCCGCGTGCGAATTGGGAATCGCCTCTCCTATCTGATCCTGGAGAGCGAGATCTCCAACGTTTGGAATCTCCCCAGGGCGAAGCGCTCCCTGATCTACCTCTCTGGAATGCTCTGGGAGATCGTCTCCGCCTCCGCGCTGATCCTTCTGTTCGCCCTTTACAGCCGCGGCCACCTCCCCCTCTCCCCCTTCGTCCTGGGGCTTCTTCGCCTCTCCGCGCTCCTCCTGATCATCAACTTCTTCTGGCAGTTCCGGCTTTTCATGAAGACCGACGTCTACTACCTCGTCGCCGACCTCCTCGCCCGTCCCACGCTCTATGAGGATACGATGCGTTACCTCGCCGGCCCGTTCTCGAAAAGCCGCGTCCTCCTTTCGAAAAATGAGGAGCGGACCGCAAAACTCTACGCCTGGGTGCTGGTCCTGGGAACCCTTCTCACGCTGATCCCGTTTTTTCTCTTTCTTGTTCCCATCACCGTGAGGCTGCTCACCGAGACCTTCCTCACCCTGATCGGGGGCCTCCCGGCCGCCGGCCTCCCCCGCTATCTGGATGCAGCGGTGGTGCTCGGGATCAACGTCTTCTATTTCGGGTTGCTGGGGTATTCGGTCTATCGGAAATTCCCCTACCGCGCAATCCGATTTGCCTGTCTTCTTGTCATTCCGGCGTTGCTGATCACGGCGGTTCCAGATTTCAGCAGGGCGGAGGAGCTTCAGGCGATCTCCTTCACAGTCGCAGGGATGGGGTGCAACCCCAGAAAGGTCGAATCCGCGCTGCTGCGGACCCCCGGCGTGAAGAGCGCGGAGGTCCGCCTGGGACGGAGGTCCTGGTGGCAATTCTGGGAGAAGCGGGAAGGGAGAATCACGATCGACTACGATGCGGAGAGGATACTCCCGGCCGAACTTGCGCGCGTGATCGAGGAGTCGGGCGCCGGGGGGCATCGCCTCCGGGTCAGATGAGGATCGCCTTTCTCCTTCTCCTTCTTGGAACGGCCGCAATCCCCGCTTCCGCCGCCGGACCGGACGCGATGGTCCTGTCCGTTCCCGGGATTCCGGGGCCGTACTGCGCCTACGGACTGGAGAAACGACTGCTTCAGATCGAGTCGGTCAAACGGGTGGAGATCATCTGGGCCAAAGAGGAGCTCCGGGTCATCCCCAAAGACGGCGCGAGGATCGGCCGCGATCGGATCGAAGAGGCGGTCCGTCGGGCCGACTATCCCTACCGATACCGGATCTTGCCATGAGACGGATCGCCATCGGAATCCTTCTCCTCGTGGCCGCGTTCCTGTTCGCCCTCCCTTTTTTCCCGCGCCCGGTTGAGCAGGGGGCGTACCGTCGGGTCGGGGAGTGGAACGGCCTGAACCATCCGATGGGGATCGCCTGGCATCGCGGATTTCTCTACGTCGCCGACGCCGAAGCGGGGGCGGTCAAGAAGTTTTCCCCGGAGGGATCGCTTGCGGCCGAATGGCGCGGGTTCTCCCGGCCGGTCGCCGTGGTGGCCGGCGGCGACGCGATCTATGTCGCGGACTTCCTCGCCGATCGGATCACCCGACTCGGACCCGACGGGAGGGTGATCGGCGCCTGGGGGAGGAACGGGAGCGGGCCCGGCGAATTCGACGCCCCGAGCGGGATCGCGGCCGACAGAGCCGGCCGGGTCTACGTGACCGATTTCTACAACCATCGGGTCCAGAAGTTCGCCGCCGACGGGAGTCTCCTCGCGCTGATCGAACCGTTCCGCTACGCGGCCGGAGTGGCGGTCGATCCAGACGGGACCCTTTACGTCAGCGACTTCTTCGAGAACCGGATCGTCCGGCTTTCTCCGGCCCGGGCGGGAGGCCGATGACGCCGGCGATCTGGAATGCCGGAATCTTCCCCTTCCTGCTCGGCCTGCTCGGCTTCATCGAGCCCTGCTCGCTCGGCGCCAACGTCATCTTTCTAAAGTATTCGCTCCCGCTCGGCCGGGGCGCGCGGATCGCGCAGAGCGTCCTCTTCGCCCTCACCCGCGCCCTCTTCTTGAGCGGAATCGGGGTCGCCTCGGCCCTCATCGGGCGCAAGCTCATCGGCGTTCAGGGGACCTACATCCATCTGCTCGGCGCAATCTACCTCCTTTTCGGACTGGTCGTCCTGATCAGCCGTCCCGCCTGGATCTTCTCCCTCCCATTCCCGCGTCTCCAGGAGCGATCGCTCCCGCTCCTGCTCGGGGCGGCGTTCGGCATTGCGGTCCCCGCCTGCGCCAGCCCGATCGTCCTCGCCCTAGCCGGAGGGGCTGCCCTCTCTAGAGATCTATGGTTCGGTTTCGTAAGCCTGCTGATCTTCGGGATCGGACTCTCGCTGCCGCTGGTCGCCGTACTCTGGTCGGAGACGGGGCGCGAGGCCCTGATCCGGTTCGGCCGCCGCTATCCTGGTCCGGTCCGCTACGCGATCGGCTCTCTCCTGATCTTCGCCAGCCTTTATACCCTCGCCGCCGGGAGCGGAAGCCTTCGGGCTATTTTTCGGTGAACGCGTAGTCAAGCGGGGAGGAATCGACCGGCCACTCCCCTTTGAGGACGTTCTTCCCGGAGCGGAACGCGGCGTAGCTCCAACCGCCGTAGTGGGGAAGCGGCCGGACCCCTTTCCGGATCGCCTCCGCTGAAAATCCTTCCACCCAGAGGATCGGCCTACCTCCGTTCCGAAAGGCCATCACCCGGAGATCCTCGCCGGAGCCGAGCGACCCCCACCCATCGGGAAATCTCGCCGGAGGAAAAGAGGCGATCGCAGGATTCTCTTCGCGCGTTCCGAAGAACGCGAGGGGCCCATCCGCCGGGATTTCAGAAGGATTCTGGACAATCGTCGTGGGCCGCTCAAAGAGGGCGGCGGCCAGGTCGCGATAGGCGCTGATCCGCTCCGGATCGGCGCGGGAGGGGAAGATGACGGCGGCCGATTCGGCGGTAAAGATCTCCCCCATCGTCGGGGCAACCTCCGCGGGCCAGAGACGGCGGAAGATCCGGACCTCCGGATCGACCCGAAGCCGCCGCGGTTCACCGTCGACCGGCAATGTAAATTGCTCTAGCCCTTTATCGACCCAGACCTCCCGCCGGAGCGTTG
>CAZSHZ010000028.1:0-8090 GCA_964606955.1 uncultured Nitrospirota bacterium | reverse complement strand
GAGCCAGCGCGGGAGGTTCAGTTTTCCGATGAAGAGCTCGTACATCCCGACCGAGAAAATATAGAGGATCGTGGAGAGAAGAAACCCGTCGAGCACTTCGATTAACCGGACGGACGCTAGGCCACTCTCCCCCCCCGGATTGGTCATGCCGCCAACCATCGTCCCGAGGTGCTGGAACATCCGGAACATCCCCCAGATGAATGAGACCACAGATGCCGCGAACGTGGAGACCACCGGGACGAGCATCAGGTAGCGGCCGAACGACAACGAGGCTCTGACGGGATCTTCCGCTACGCTCAGGTCCGAGGCGCGACGTCTCTCGACGAATGCCCTGCCGCCCGCCGCCGGGTCCACGGCGCGACGTCTCTCCTGGACTAATCCCTCGCCGCCCGCCGGGTCCGGGGCGCGACGTTTCTCCTGGACTAATGCCTCGCCGTCCGCCATAGGGAGGGTGAGTCTACCCACCCGAGAGTTGATTGTCAAATTTCGGCCGTGGTAGACTTATCTATGCCTTTGATTTCCACAGGAAATCTCGTCGATCGGATCGCCCGGATGAAAACCGAGCGGAGGGCGATCATCCTGGCCCATAACTACCAGATCCCAGAGATCCAGGATATCGCGGATATCGTGGGGGATTCCCTGGAACTCTCGCGGGAGGCCGCCAAAAGCGACGCCGAGGTGATCGTCTTCTGCGGGGTTCATTTTATGGCGGAGACGGCGGCGATCCTCTGTCCGGATAAAACCGTTCTCCTCCCCGACCTCGCTGCCGGCTGCGGAATGGCCGAGATGATCTCGGCCAACGAGGTCCGCAAATTGAAAGCCCGCCACCCCGGCGCGGCGGTCGTCTGCTACGTCAACACGACCGCTGAGGTCAAAGCCGAGAGCGACATCTGCTGCACCTCGGCGAACGCGGCAAAGATCGTCTCCTCGATCCCGCCTGAGCGGGAGGTGATCTTCATCCCGGACCAGTTCCTCGGCCGGTGGGTCGAGGAGCAGACCGGCCGCAAACTCATCCTCTACAATGGGTATTGCCCGACCCATTTTCGAATCATGGCCGCCGAGGCGCTGGAGGCGAGGAGCGAGCACCCGGACGCCCTCTTCCTGGCGCATCCGGAATGCACCCCCGACGTGACCGCCCTGGCCGACGCCGTCGTTTCAACAAGCGGGATCTGCCGCGAGGCGGCCAAGAGCGACGCGAAAGAGGTCATCGTGGCCACCGAGACCGGAATTCTCCACCGGCTGAAGAAGGAGAACCCGAACAAGGAGTTCATCCCGGCCTGCCGTTGGTGCGACTGCGGCCATATGAAGGTCAACACGCTGGAGAAGGTCCTCTGGTCGCTGGAGGATATGGAGCACCGGATCACCATCCAAGAGCCGATCGCCTCTCGCGCCCGCCGCTCTGTCGAGCGGATGATGGAGATCTGCGGATAAAGGGACTTTATGCACGATTTAGGACGACTCTTCCTTACCCTGGGGGGCCTCCTCCTTTTAATCGGTGTTTTGCTCCTGGCGGCGGCGAAGATCCCCGAGCCGCTTCGCTGGATCGGCCGCCTTCCCGGCGATATCTTCATCCAGCGGAAGAATTTCTCCTTCTATTTCCCCCTGACAACCGGCATTCTCGTCTCGATTCTTCTGACCCTCCTCTTCTCCCTGTTTTTAAGGCGCTGAAACAGATTGAATTTTAAGCCATCCTCCAGTATGATTACGCCGGCGTTTGGGAGGAGGAGATCAACCTGTTCGGATCGGCGCATCCGCTAGAATCAGCGCTTGCCCCGTTTGATTACCCGTTAGATCCTTCCCTCATCGCAGATCGGCCTCTCCCCTCCCGCGAAGAATCCCGTCTCCTTCTCTTTGACCGGGAAACGGGCGCCGTTCACCACTCCCGCTTTCGCGATCTCCCCGAATGGCTGCAGCCCGGAGATCTTTTGGTCTTCAACAATACCCGGGTCATACCTGCAAGAGTCCGAGGGAGGAAGACAACGGGTGGGGCCGTCGAGATCCTTTTCCTCTCCCTCTCACCGTCCGGCGAAGGAGAGGCTCTGGTGAAAGGGGGGACGCCGCAGGCGCAGATCCTCCTCCCCGATCGGACCCGCCTCCGTCTTCTTGAGAGGAGGGGCCGCGGCCGATGGCTTCTGGAAAGCCGGCCGCCGCTGACCGCCGAGCGTCTGGACGCGATCGGAGAGGTCCCGCTCCCTCCCTATATCCTCCGCCGCCGAGCAGAGTTGGGATCGGCTCGGACGCAGCCGGAGGATCGCGTGCGATACCAGACCGTTTATGCGGCTGTTCCCGGCTCGGTGGCGGCGCCGACTGCCGGACTCCATTTCACGAAGTCGCTCCTGGAACGGCTACATCAGGGAGGAATTTCGACCGCTTTCCTCACCCTCCATATCGGGATCGGGACCTTCCAACCCTTAACCCCGGAGCAACTCCAGAGTGGAACCCTTCATTCCGAGGAGTACCTGATCCCGCCTGGGACGGTCGAAGCGGTTGAACGTGCGCACCGCAGCGGGGGAAGGGTGATCGCGGTCGGGACTTCGACGACGCGCGCGCTTGAGGCTGCAGCCGCGGGTGGTGCGCTTGCGGCGGGCCGAGGGATGACCGAACTGTTCATCAGGCCTGGCTTTCGATTCAAGGTTGTAAATGGGATCGTCACGAACTTTCATCTCCCCGGTTCGAGCCTCTTCATTCTTGTCTCCGCCTTCGCCGGGGCGGACAGGATGCGGGGGGCCTATGCCGAAGCGTGTCGGCAGGGGTATCGTTTCTTATCCTACGGCGATGGGATGGTGATCCGATGAGAGAAGAGAACGAGAGGGAAGAGAGGAACGAGGGTGAGGGGAGCCGTCTGAGGCTCTACATCCTCGGCGGGATTCTGGCAGCGCTGATTCTCGGTCTCTTTTTCTTTCTCTTTCAGGGGCCGACCATGGAAGAGGAGGAGAGGGTTGCGAAAGCTCCGGCGATACCAGCCCCGGTCTCTCCGCCCATCGCTCCGGCTCCTCCTGCGGCGCCCTCCACTTCGCCCCCTCCCGAGGTGACGACTCCGCCTGCAGCGTCCCCCTCTTCCCCGGAGGCGCGCCCACCCTCGGAAGATCTCACCTTTTTTAAGACCCTGAAAGAAAAAGAGCCGTCCGCCGAGCTTTTACCTAAAAAGAAGACGGCGGCAAAAGCGGGAAAAATCTCCGGGAAGCGCTACACGATACAGATCGCCTCGCTTGATAACGGTGACTCCGCCAAAACCCTGGCGTCGAAATTCAAGAAAAAGGGATACCCCTCGTATGTCGTCTCGGTGGAGATTCCCGAAAAGGGGATGCGGTACCGGGTCCGAATCGGGCACTACCCGACCCGGGAAGCGGCAAAAAAAGCGGCCGAGCTTCTGCAGAAAAAAGAGAAGATCGACTATTTTATTGCCGCCGAGGGATAGCCGAGGCGGCACCCTCCCCTCTTCTCAAGCCAGGAGGAGCCGCCGCTCGCGGGCAAAGTTTTCAAGGATGATCATGGCGCTGTGGAGTCGCTGCAGGCGGGTATTCCTT
This sequence comes from uncultured Nitrospirota bacterium, assembly GCA_964606955.1. Taxonomy (GTDB): domain Bacteria; phylum Nitrospirota; class Nitrospiria; order SBBL01; family CAZSHZ01; genus CAZSHZ01. The sequence continues at coordinate 4,563 of CAZSHZ010000028.1, read as the reverse complement.
TTGCGGATCCCATCGACGTCGTGCGCGGGGAACTTGGCCGCGCGCGCCTCGATCTGAACCTTCTTTAAATGATGATGAAGAGAGGGTATCGCCTGCTGATCGAACCTTTTTAGGACCAACGGATTGAGCGAGAGATACCCCTCCGCGATGTCGCGCGCGACCGCCGTCATCGATTTCCCCAATAGACTTTCAGCCACTCTGTCCGGAGGATAATCCCGCCGCCCCTCGATGTCAAAATCGTTGGAGAGAGAGGTCTCGGAATTTTTCAAGCGTCTCCCACGGAAAATCCCGGGGTTTGAACGGCGTCCCTCGCAGGAACAGATGGCGGCGGCGGTGGCGCGGGCCCTGGAAAGGCCTCATAACGGCTCGGGGGCCGCGAGACTCCTCATCGAGGCGGGACCCGGCACCGGAAAATCGCTCGCCTACCTGATCCCGGCTCTTCTCTCCGATCGCAAGGTCGTCGTGTCAACGGCGACGCGTTACCTGCAGGAGCAGATCATAAAAAAGGATCTCCCCCTCCTCTTCGAGAAGTTCAGCCGAAAATTAACCGGAAAGGCTGCGGCGGTGCTGAAGGGGCGGAGCAATTACCTCTGTCTCTACCGGATGCAGGGTCTCGGGACCGAATCCCTTAAGCCCCATGATCCCCTCTCCCGCTGGGCCGCCTCCACCGAGACGGGGGATCGGGCCGAGGCGCCGATTGCGGAGCGCTCTTCGATCTGGGAGTCGCTTACGGTCGACTCCCATGAGTGCCTCGGCCTCTCCTGCCCCGAATTCGACCCCTGCTTCATCACCCAAGCCCGGCTCGCCGCGGCCCGAGCCGATCTGGTCATCGTCAATCACCATCTCTTCTTCTCGGACCTGTTCCTCAAAGAGGTCGGCGCGGGCGGGGTCATCCCGCACTACGATGCGGTGATCCTGGATGAGGCCCACGAGGTGGAAGAGATCGCCGCGGCGGCGTTCGGCTCTTCCCTTTCACCGCGCCGCTTTTTCCGCTTGGCCGCGGATATCAGAAGAGCCGGAGAGCCGGAAACCTCGGTCCAACTCGGAGAAGCCGCCGCCCGGTTCTTCTCCGCGGTTGGAGAGTTCAACCCGGGGAGACGGTTCGCCGAGGGGGATCGTGACCGGCTCCGGGTCGAGGCGGCTCCCCTGCGCGAGGCGCTCAAAACGGCAGCATCGGGAGCGGAGCGGCTCGACCCCGCTCTCTCCCCGCCGATCGGGAGGGAATTTCTGGAGTCGATAAAGGAGCGGGCCTTGCGCCTCTCGCTCGAACTCCTCTCCCTGCTTAAGAGCGAGGGGGAAGCGCTGATCTGGACCGAGCAGAAAGAGGAGCTCTCCCTCCGGTCGATGCCGCTGAACATCGCTCCGGTCTTGAAAAGCACGCTCTTCGCGCGCGAGATCCCGATCATCCTCACCTCGGCGACGCTTTCGGCGGGAGATGATTTCAACTTCATACGATCACAGACCGGGATTGAGCCGACCGAAGAGCATGTTCTCCCCTCTCCGTTTGACTATGCGCGGCAGGCAATCCTCTACATCCCCGAGGATATCCCCTCCCCGTCGGACCCAGATTTCCCTGCCGCCGTCGCCGAGGAAATTCTAAGGTTAGTCGAAATCGTCGGAGGGCGGACGTTCGCCCTCTTCACAAGCCGCAAAAACCTCGAGAACGTCTACCGCCTCGCCGCCGGCAGGCTCTCCTATCCCGCGCTCAAACAGGGGGAGCGGCCCAACTACACCCTGCTGGAGGAATTCCGATCGCGGCCATCGGTCCTTTTTGCGACACAAGGATTCTGGCAGGGGGTCGATATCGCGGGGGATACGCTCTCCGCCGTGATCATCGACAAGCTCCCGTTCGCCCCCCCGACCGATCCGCGGGTGGAGGCCCGCATCGAAGAGATTTCTTCGGCCGGGGGCGACCCGTTTCGCTCTTTTCAGGTTCCGTCGGCGATCCTGATGCTCAAACAGGGGCTCGGGCGGCTCATTCGGACAAGCCGGGACCGCGGCCTTCTGGCAATCCTTGACCGGCGGCTGACCAGCCGCTCTTACGGCAGGCTGTTTTTAAATGCGATCCCTCCATTTAGAAGGACCTCCTCCAAGAGCGAAATCGCGCGCTTCTTCGCCTCTTTGTAGCCGGGCCCACTTGCGAAATCTCCGTTCTCTGCTAGAATTTTATTTCCATGGCAACGGGTCGGGTCCTGATCGTCGACGACGAGAAAAATATCCGCGACCTCTGCGCCCGTATCCTCTCCAGTCGCGATTATGAAACCGCCGCTGCGAGCGGCGGGAAAGAGGCCCTCGAGCGTCTCTCCAAGGAGGAGTACGATCTCCTCCTGATCGATCTGATGATGCCGGAGATGGACGGCCTGGCGGTGATCCACTCTCTGCGCGAGCAAAAGATCGATATTCCCTCCGTCCTCTTCACCGCCTTCTCCACGCTGGAAAACGCCCTCCGGGCGATCAAGATCGGCGTGAAAGAGTTCGTCATGAAGCCGTTCACCTCCGAGGAGCTCCTTTCCGCGGTCGGCGGCGCGCTGGAGCGCCATCGGGTCGCGAAGGAGAGCCTTCGCCTCCAGCTCCTCTTCCCCCTTTTCGAGATCTCCCGCGACTTCCTCGCGGAGGTCAGCCTCAGGCCGCTGTTGAGCAAGATCGTCTCGGTCGCCCGCAAGGAGACCCGTTCGGACACCGTCTCCCTGATGCTGATCGACGAGCCGACACAGGAGATGAGAATCGAGGCGGCGGTCGGCCTCCCAGAGCTGATCGTGCAGAGCGCCCGGAAAAAGGTTGGGGAGCGCCTGGCCGGGTGGGTCGCCGCGCAAAAGACCCCCCTTCTTCTCCAGAAGGAGAGCGCGAAGGATGCGTGGATCTGGGAGGCGATGAAAAAGGAAGAGATCGCTTCCGCCATCTCCGTTCCGCTGATTAGCAGCAAAAAGGTGATCGGCGTCCTCAACGTCAGCCGGAAAATCGGGAGCGGCCCGTACCACGACTCGGACGTCGAGTTCTTAAGCGTCCTCTGCGGCCAGGCCGCGATTGCAATCGAGAACGCTAAACTCTTCGGCCAGATCAGAGCAAAAGAGGGAGAGCTCCGAGCGGCAAACTTCGACTCGATCAAGGCGCTCGCCGAGGCCCTGGAGTCGAAGGATGCCTATACCCGAGGACACTCGGATCGCGCCGAGGAGTTCGCCCTGGCGGTCGGAGAGATGGTCGGGATCGCGCCGGAACGGATGGAGTATCTTCGCTACGCCGCGATCCTCCACGACATCGGCAAGATCGGCGTCCCGGACGCCATCCTCAACAAGCCTGCGTCGCTGATCCCGAAGGAGTACGACATCATGAAGACGCACCCGGAGAAGGGGGCCGAAATCGTCCGCCAGATCAAATATCTCGCCCCGGTCGTGCCACTGGTCCAGCACCATCATGAGAACTGGGACGGGAGCGGATATCCCTTGGGGGTCTCGGGCGAGGCGATTCCGCTTGAGTCGCGGATTGTGGCGGTCCTCGACGCCTACGACGCCATGACCTCAGACCGCTGTTACCGAAAGGCCCCCGGGCTTAAGTTCGCGCTCGAAGAGTTGCGCCGCTTCTCCGGGACCCAGTTCGATCCACGGGTCGTTGAAGCCTTCCTCAAAGTCGTCGAAAAAGGGCCTTAGCCGCAGCCCCGTTCTCCTCATTCATGGCGGGGCAGGGGCCGCTCGCTCTACCCAACGTCAGACCCGGTTGATCGAAAATCTCTTGAGGGAACTCTTCCGGCGGCTGGAAAACGGCGCGGCTCCGCTTGATATCGTAGAGGAGGCGATCGTCCGGCTCGAGGACTCCGGCCTCTTCAATGCGGGGCGGGGCGCCCGGCTGCAGACCGATGGCGTGGCGAGGCTCGACGCCTCGCTGATGGATGGGACACGCCTTGCGGCCGGGGCTGTCGCCGCGCTGGAGGGGATTGGCAATCCGATTGCGGCAGCCCGCCGGGTGATGGATCGGACCCCCCACCTCCTTATGGTCGGAGAGGGGGCGAAGAGATTTGCGCTCGCGGAAGGCCTGGCGCCGGCGCCTCCCATCCCCCCTTCCCAAAGAAGGGGAGAAACGCGATACGGAACCGTCGGGGCGGTCGCGCTCGGCTGCGAAGGGACGATCGCCGCGGGGGCCTCAACCGGAGGGATCGGGAGGATGCTTCCGGGGCGGGTAGGAGACTCGCCGCTGATCGGAGCCGGGGTCTATGCCGATAACCGGGCCGGGGGGATTTCGATGACCGGAGAGGGAGAGGGGATCATCCGCGAGGGGTGCGCCCGCGAGATCGCCCTTCTTTTGGAGAAGGGGGTCTCTCCGGCAATGGCGGGAAGGCGCGTCTTAATGCGAATGCGGCAGAGAACGGGAGCGCTGGGCGGGGCGTTGATCCTCAACGTGCGGGGCGCCTTTGCCGTTGTCCACACCACCCCCTCGATGGCGGCCGGATGGGTGACCTCGGACGGAGTCTTCTGCGCTCCTAAGTTTTAAGTTTTTTCCCCATGGTCCGCTCGACGCTCGCCACCTTTGATGCGAGCCTCCCCTTTGCTCCCTTTCGATAATCCACTTTGA
>CAZSHZ010000027.1:0-4238 GCA_964606955.1 uncultured Nitrospirota bacterium | reverse complement strand
GCTCGGCCACCAGCCGCTCGGGTTGGCGCTGCCGCTCGGATTTCTTCAGAGGGCCGGCTACTCCCCGGAGGTGATCGATCTTGCCGTTGATGGGCTGGATGTCGGGAAGGTGGCGCGCGCCCGCTTCGTCGGGATCTCCGTCCCGATGCACACCGCCCTACGGATCGGGGTAAAAGCTGCCTTCCGGGTGCGGGAGATCAACTCCGATTGCCACATCTGTTTCTTCGGCCTCTATTCGTCGCTGAACGCCCAGTATCTTCTGGGCGAGGTCGCCGACTCGGTAATCGGGGGAGAATATGAGGCCGCGCTGGTGTCGCTGGTCGAGAGCCTCTCATCGGGCGACGACCGTCCGATCGAGGGGGTCAGCCGCCGCGGGAGAATAAGCCCGCCGACGCTCGCCCATCTCCCCTTTGTCGTGCCGAGCCGGCAAGTCCTCCCTCCGCTTGAACGATACGCGATGCTTGAGGAGAACGGATCGCGTCGCCCGGTCGGCTATGTCGAGGCGAGCCGCGGCTGCCGTCATCTCTGCCGCCACTGTCCGATCCCCCCGGTGTACGACGGCCGGTTCTTTCTCGTCCCGCAGGAGGTCGTGCTTGAGGACATCCGGAATCTGGTATCAGCCGGGGCCACGCATATCACCTTCGGCGATCCCGATTTTTTAAACGGCCCGAATCATTCGCTTCGGATTGTCCGGGCCATGCGCCGCGAGTTTCCGAATCTGACGTTCGACTTCACCGCCAAGATCGAGCATATCTTGAGGCATCGGGATCTCTTCCCCGAGTTCGCCGCGCTCGGCGGTCTCTTCGTCGTCTCGGCCGTGGAGTCGTTGAGCGACGAGGTCCTGGGACATCTGGCAAAAAATCATACGCGGGCCGAGGTGCTCGAGGCGCTTGCCGTTGTTCGGGAGGCCGGAATCGCTCTGAGGCCTTCGCTGGTGGCATTCACCCCCTGGACGACGCTGGACGACTACATCGAACTGTTTGAGTTTGTCGAGCGAGAGGGGTTGATCGATCATCTCGATCCGATCCAGTTCGCGATCCGGCTGCTGGTCCCCCCCGGATCTCTCCTGCTGTCCGAGGCGAGCATGAGGCCCTACCTGGGGCCGCTGGTCCAACAGACATTTACCTACCAGTGGGCCCACCCCGATCCGCGGATGGATGCGCTCTATCGAGAGGTCAGCGCTGAGGTCGAGAGGGCTACGGACCGCGGAGACGACCCGTTGGTAATTTTTTATCGGTTAAAGGCGCTGGCGATCGCTGCGCGCGAGGGGAGGGCGCCGAAAGAGATTTTGGTCCCGGCTCGATCCGAGAGGCCGCGTCCCCCTCGGCTGACCGAGCCCTGGTTCTGCTGCGCCGAGCCGACCGAGAGTCAGTTCAGGATCGTAAACTTCAACTGTTGATGCGCCTTTCGAAGGGCCTCCTCGACCTCGTTGGGGCGCTCGGCGCGGGCGAAGATGAATCCGAGATATCTGCGTCCCTCCGGAAGAGGAATGACCCTCTGTTTGCGGCGAATCATGATCGTGACCTCTTCGACCCCAGAAATTTTCTTCGCATCGGAAACCCCCTGAACATCCTGTAGCACTCCCGCGTGAGGGATCGGGATCATCATCACCCCGGCCGCGGGGCGCTCCCGTTTAAGCGATTCGATCGGCAACTTTAACGCGTGGCGGAGGATGATCTCCTCCAGCGACATCGAAAGCCCGAATCGGAGGGTCCGGGAGCAGAGGCCGCCGATCGATCTCGCCGCCACCTCGATGACATATGGAATCGGCAGACCTTGCTGATTCAAGCGGAGCTCGGCATGGACCGGCCCTTCCGAGAGGCCGAGCGCCTTGACCGCGCGCGCGGTGGCATCGGCAATCTTCTCCTGATCGGAGATTGGGAGCCGGGAAGGGGTGACATAGATCGTCTCTTCGAAAAAGGGGCCCTCCAGAGGATCGGGTTTGTCGAAGAGCGCCAGCACGGAGAGGCGGCCGGCCTGAAGAAGCCCCTCGAGCGCGAATTCCTTTCCGGGGATAAAGTCCTCGACCAGGATCTTTCTTGCCTGCGCGCCCCCCTGCCGCCTGACTTCGGGGTCCTTCAGGATCGAAAGAAGCCGATGGAAAGCGGCGACGAACGCCTTCGGATCGTTCGCGCGGATGACCCCTCGGCTCGCGGAGAGGAAGGTCGGCTTCAGCACGCAGGGATACAAGACTTTTCTTGCGATCTCCTCCGGCGGTTCTTCGATGGAAAATACCTGAAAAGAGGGGGTCGGGACCGAGGCGGCGCTGAGGATCTCGCGGAGCCGTTCCTTGTCTTTGGAGGCCGCAGTCGCCGATGGGGGGTTCCGCTTTAGCCCGAGCGCCTCGCAGATCATCGCCGCCGGGACGATCGCATCCTCGTCGGTGGAGACCACCGCGTCGAGGGGATACGTTTTCGCGAAGCGGACCGTTTTCTCGACGGTCTCCTCCGGATCTAGGAAATCGAGGGTGAGGCTTTTCCCCGGGGCGGCCTCTTCGAGGACCTGTCGATGGTTGGAGCCGACGATGACCTCTGCCGCCAGCCGATCGGCGGCGGCGAGAAAGTCAGCAGCGCGGTATGAGGTGCTCGGGATGAGAAGGAGGACGCGGGCCATGAACTCCGGGGGATGGTTCGGAAGGGGGCGGGCCCCCTTCCGCGCTATTTCCCCGGTGAGAAGTAGGGATTGTTCCCCGAGGCGTGATCGGTGACGTCCAAGATATCCTGAATCTCGGGGACCGACTTCTTGATGGCGACGATGACCCCCTGTTTCAAGGTCACGTCCGCCATCCCGCACCCCTGGCATCCGCCGGAGAGTCGGATGTAGGCGACGTGATCCTTCACGTCGATGAGGCCGATGAAGCCCCCATGGGCTGCCACGGAGGGATTGATCTGCTCATCCAAGACCTTTTGGACGGCCTTTGCCTCTGGGGTCTCAAGATTGGGAGGCTCGGTCGGAGCGGCGGTCGGCGGGGGGATGCTCTTGAGGTTCTCGACCTTAAATCCGGTCTGTGTCAGGGTTTCGACGAAATCGATCTTGATATCTTCAAGGAGGGTCGCGTGCTTTGGTTCTACGAAGAGTTTAAGCCCCTCCGCCTCCACCGTCAGATCGCTCGGCTCGGACTTCCCCTCCTCCACAAAGGCGAGGTTATACTGAACGTCCCGCGGGTTGGAGCCCGAGACCGCCAGGCGCAGTCCCTCCACCTTTCTCGGTTGCTCTTTCATGAGGTGCAGGATCCGCTTTTTGGCCATCTCGCTGATCTGAATCATCGGGGGGTATCTTATAACATTTTCCTTTGAGAAGCAACCCTTTTCTGGTGTAACCTCGCCGCATGGTGTCGCTCCTCTTCTGGTTCTCCCTTTCGGTGGTAGCGCCTCTTCAGTCCGACACCCCTGCCGAGGAGATCAAATCGGTAATCCGAGAGCAGATGAAGGCGTTCAATGAGGAGGATTATCGCGCCGCGTACCGGTTCGCCTCCAGGGGGGTCAAAGAGCAGTTCTCGCTGACGCGCTTTGAGGCGATGGTCCGGACCGGCTATCCTCAGATCGCCAAGTCCCGCGCGGCCGCGTTCGGGGAGATCACGCTGATGGAGGGCGGGGCCCGGGCGTTCGCAACTGTCCACGTGACCGGGGCGGATCACGTCACGGTGAAGGCGGAGTACCGGATGGTCTTGGAGGAGGGGGGCTGGAAGATCGACGGGGTGCTCCTCTTAGAAGAGATCCGGCCGATCGATACCCCGAAGGCAAAGCCTTCGGGGACCCCGATCTTGACATTTAGTTCTAGATAGGATTATCTTAATTCTAACTAAATGGATCCCGGAGATGAACCTTTTCTGCAAGTCCTGCGTCCGCTCGTGGAGGCCTATCGGGCGGTTCTGCGGAGGTCGGACCGGCATATCCGCTCGATGGGGCTTACCCCGGCGCAGTTCGACGTGATCGCGACGTTGGGGGACACCGGAGGGATCACCTGCAGGGATCTCTGCGAGAAGACGCTTGTCACGAAGGGGACGCTGACCGGCGTCCTGGACCGGCTTGCGGCGAAAGGGCTGATCGAGCGCGTTCCCTCGCGGGAGGATCGGCGCGCCGTCATCATCCGCCTGACGCCGAAGGGGGAAGAAAAATTTCGGAAGACGTTCCCGCAGCAGATCGATTTTCTAAAACCCTACTTCAACCGGGCCCTCCCCTCGGCCCAGATCAAGCCGTTGCGGGGGATGCTGTTGAAGATCAAAGAGAGCTTTGAAC
>CAZSHZ010000026.1:0-24019 GCA_964606955.1 uncultured Nitrospirota bacterium | reverse complement strand
TTCCTAATCAGATACCGATACGCGAAGGCTTCGTTTAACTGGTTAAAGAATCCTTGCTTCCTCTGACCCTCTCTATGGTCCATATAGTGCTCCAACGCCTTGCACTTCAGAATCTGCCACGACTCGTCGTCCAACACCATTAAAGCATCGTCGTAGGTACGATAGGACTTTTTCTTTTCCGGGTTCGTTCGACACGAGGTTTCAAAGTCGGAAAAGAAGTCGTCGTGGGGATATAGATTCCAAATATCGGCAATCAACTCAAGGACTCGTCTCATCGTTCTTCAGGCCTAACTACAATTACACAGAACTGCCTAATACCCCAAACACTGCAAGCCGCTGCAGCCTATTCCGGCGCCTCAATCCGGGTTCACGTGCTCTCGCGTTCTAAAATGGTTTCAACTTCCTTCCGAAGTCGAGGAATCTTGTTTGTGACCACGTCCGCCCGTTTGAGTGTAGCGTCTTGGTCGAACTGCGCTTTGCTCAAGCCTTGGCTTTGGGTTATGAGATAATTTGCCTCCTCAAGGATATGCCGAAGATACTCAAGCCGCGACGGCGACATACTCCGCTTCCTTAAGGATGGAGGGTCCGAGGTAAGGACTGAGAGCTTCAGGCGTAACCAGTTCGACCCGGCGGTGCAGTAGCTCCTCCAACAAGAAGGAGAGCGCCATAAAGAGGGATTGGAACTTGGCCGCGTGTTCTGAGAGCACCTTCAACACTTCTTGTTTGGATTGCACGGCGCTATTCATGGCAACTCTCCCCCCAAAAGGATCAACAGGCTAACTTTTTTAGATCGTGCAGGATTGCTCGTAGTCCAGGAGCTTCGTGATCTTGGGCGACTTTCCGCAGAGGGGGCAGTTCGGATCCTTCTTGACCTTTACATCGCGAAATCGCATCTCGAGGGCGTCGTAGATCAGCAACCTCCCGGCAAGTGTCTCTCCGATCCCGAGGATCTCCTTGATCGCCTCTCCCGCCTGCATCACGCCGATCGTTCCGGCGAGCACTCCGAGGACGCCGGCCTCCTGGCAGGAGGGGACCATCCCGGGGGGCGGAGGTTCCGGGTAGAGGCAGCGGTAGCAGGGGTACCCCTGGTGCGGCTTCAGCGTCGTCAACTGCCCTTCGAATCGGAAGATGGCGCCGGAGACCAGCGTTTTTTTCAGAAAGAAAGCGGCGTCGTTGACCAGAAAGCGGGTCGGAAAATTATCCGAGCCGTCGATGATGATGTCGTAGCCGGAGAGGATTTCAAGGACGTTGGAGGAGTCGAGTTTGGCAGCGTATGTCTCGACTTTGACGTCCGGGTTGAGCGCACCGACCGTCTCCTTCGCCGATTCGACCTTCGGCCGGTCGATATCTTTGGTGGAGTGGAGGATCTGCCGCTGGAGGTTCGTCAGATCAACCCGGTCGGCATCCACGATCCCGATCGTCCCGACTCCGGCCGCCGCAAGATAGAGGGCGCAGGGGGAGCCGAGCCCTCCGGCGCCGACGACAAAGACCTTTGAGGCGAGGATCTTTTGCTGGCCCTTTCCGCCGACCTCGGAGAGGAGCATGTGTCGGGAGTAGCGTTCAATCTGCGCCTCGGTAAATTTCATCGCCTACTCGATCACGTTCTTTTCGATCGGATCGACCTTCACCCCTTTTTTCTTCAGCCCCTCGACCGCCCGCTCGATCTCGCGCGCGTCTCCGTTCAGTTCCAGGTCCACCCACCCGCTCTTCTCGGTGACGTCGGCCCGCCGGATGTTGGTCACCACCCGGTATTCCTGGCCGATCTGGTAGATGACCGGCTCCTTGATCTTCTCTTCCGGAAATGTGACATGGACCTTCAGCGAAGCCACGGGGATGCACCTCCTGCGATGGCGGGGATGATCGAGATCTCGTCTCCCGGCTTGACGATCGTGGCGAGGCCGGAGAGGAAACGGACGTCCTCCTCGTTGACATAGACGTTTACGAAGCGGCGGAGTTGATCGGTTCCGTCGCAGAGCCTCTCCCGCAGGCCGGGATATCGTTCATCCAGCCGCGCCAATACCTCGCCGATGGTGGCGGAATCGGCGCCCAGCGAAGCCTCCACCTCGCTTGCCCCTCCGGTGATCTTTCGAAGCGGGGTCGGGATCCGGACTCGGACAGCTTTTTCGGAGGTCACGAGACCGCTCCCCCCCGAACGATCGACTCGAAAGAGGCGAGGGTCGGTGCGATCTTGACCGGCGGGGGGAGCGACTCCGCGACCACCTCCTGTGTCTTCAGTCCGTGGCCGGTGATATAGGCGACAATCGTCTCATCTTTTGCGAGGAGCCCGTTGCGCGCAAGTTTCTTTAATACCGCGACGGTCACTCCGCCTGCGGTCTCGGCGAAGATCCCCTCCTGCTCGGCGAGCAGCAGAATCCCCTCCACGATCTGGGGATCGGTCGCATCTTCCAGGACCCCGCCCGATTCCCGGACGGCGCGAAGCGCGTAGTAGCCGTCCGCCGGATTCCCGATGGCAAGCGATTTAGCGATTGTCTTCGGCTTCACCGGGCGGATGAAGTCCCGCCCTTCTTTGAAGGCCGAGGAGACGGGAGAGCACCCCTCCGCCTGCGCGCCGTTGATCTTTTTGGGACGATTCGGGATCAGCCCGAGATCGGCCATCTCGGAAAAACCCTTGGCGATCTTGGTCAGCAGCGATCCCGACGCGATCGGGACGATCACCTGGTCGGGGGCGCGCCACCCCAACTGCTCGGCGGTCTCGAAGGCAAGGGTCTTGGACCCTTCGGCATAGTAGGGGCGGAGGTTGATGTTGACGAAGGCCCAGGGATACTCTCCTGCGATCTCGGAGCAGAGCCGGTTCACATCGTCGTAGTTCCCCTCCACCGCGACCACCTTGGGGCGGTAGACGAGATTCCCGAGGACCTTCCCTGATTCGAGATCGTGTGGGATGAAGACGACGGCGGTCAGACCCGCCTCCGCGGCGTGCGCGGCTACCGAATTCGCCAGGTTTCCGGTGGATGCGCAGGCGACCGTGTCGAATCCGAACTCCTTTGCCCGCGTGAGCGCGACCGCGACGACCCGGTCTTTAAAAGAGAGGGTCGGCGCGTTGACGGTGTCGTTCTTCAGATAGAGCCGGTCCAGTCCAAGCGCGGCTCCGAGTCTCTTGGCGTGGACCATCGGGGTGAATCCGGCGGAAAGGCCGACCGTCGGCTCGCCCTCGACTGGGAGGAGGTCGATGTACCGCCAGAGGCTCTTGGGGCCAGCCGCGATCCGCTCGCGCGAGATCCTCTTTCGGATCTCGTCGTAATTGTAGACCACCTCCAGCGGACCGAAGCAGAACTCGCAGACATGGAGCGGCTCGGCCGGGTAGCCCTTTCCGCACTCTTTGCATTTTAGCCCTTTGATCTTCATGAGTCTTTGAGCATCGCTTTCGGATCGATGGCGCAGGCCGCCTCTTCTTCGGCCTCGACCGGTTCTACGATCGATGGGGAGTCGCCGCAGACCGCGCAGGAGGGATTCCGGCGGACGGGGATCTCGCGCAGCCGTGTTAAGAGCGCGTCGTAGGTGAGGATCCGATCGGTCAGCGGCTTTCCGATCCCGAGGATGATTTTTAAGACCTCGGTCCCCTGAATCGTCCCGATCAGGCCGGCGACGGTCCCGAGGACCCCCGCCTCCTGGCAGGAGGGGACGACGCCGGGCGGCGGAGGCTCCTTGAAGACGCAGCGATAGCAGGCCGAACGGCCCGGAAGGATCGTCATCACCTGGCCGACGAACCGGAGGATTCCCCCATGGACCAGCGGCTTTTTGGAGAGGACGGCGGCGTCGTTGATCAAAAATTTCGCGGGGAAGGTGTCGGTCCCGTCCACGATGATGTCGTATCGTCCGCAGAGTTCCAGGGCGTTTTTTGCGGAGAACCGTTCGATGTAGGGAACGACCCGGACCTCGGGGTTGAGCGCCGAGATCTTCTCCTGCGCGGAGAGGACCTTCGGTTTGTCGATGTCGGATGTTCTGTGTATCACCTGTCGTTGTAGGTTTGAGAGATCGACCGCGTCCGGATCGATGATCCCGAGCGTTCCGACCCCCGCGGCGGCGAGGTAAAGGGCCAGCGGAGAGCCGAGCCCTCCCGCGCCGACGATCAGGACCTTCGCCTCGGCAATCTTTCGCTGTCCCTTTCCGCCGACCTCGGAGAGGATGATGTGGCGCGAATAGCGGGTCAGCTGTTCTTCAGTGAACGGCACGGCTAGATGTTGAAATACTTTTCGATGGAGACGTAGCGCTCGCCGGTGTCGGGAAGGACGGTAACCACGCTCTTTCCCGGCCCCAGTTCGCGCGCGACCTCGCGGGCGGCGAACGCATTGGCCCCCGAGGAGATCCCGACCAAAAGCCCCTCGCTGCGCGCCAGAACCTTCGCTGTCTTGTACGCCTCGTCATCCGTGACCGTGATGATCCGGTCGATGATTCTCCGGTTTAAAACCTTTGGGATAAAGCCAGCCCCGATCCCCTGGATCTTGTGCGGTCCCGGCTCCCCTCCTGAGAGGACGGGCGAGGCGGCGGGCTCCACCGCGATGATCTGGATCGAAGGGTTTCGCTCTTTTAGGATCTCCCCGACGCCGGTGATCGTTCCTCCCGTCCCGACCGCGCAGACGAACGCGTCGATCTGCCCCCCCATCGCCTCGACGATCTCGGGGCCCGTCGTGCGTCGGTGTACCTCCGGATTGGCGGGGTTTGAAAACTGGTCCGGCATGAAGTAGGTTGGGTTCTGCTCGATGATGTTCTCCGCCTCGCGGATCGCCCCCTTCATCCCTTCCCATGCGGGGGTCAGGACGAGTTGCGCCCCGTAGGAGGAGAGGAGAGAGGCCCGCTCCATGCTCATCGACTCGGGCATGACAAGAATCAGTTTGTACCCTTTGACTGCTGCGACGAGGGCGAGGCCGATCCCGGTGTTTCCGCTTGTCGGCTCGACGATCGTGGCCCCCGGCTTGAGGCGGCCGTCCCGCTCGGCTGCCTCGATCATGCTCTTACAGATCCGGTCCTTGATCGATCCGCCGGGGTTGAAAAACTCGACTTTGGCATGGATCTCTGCGGCGCGCTTCGGATCGGCGAGCCGGTGCAAGCGGACTAAAGGGGTCCGGCCGATGAGATCGACGACCGTCCGCTCAGGAGCGCCGCCCCCCATGAAGAAGAGGAGCTCGACCCTGTCCCCTTCGGAAAGCGGGGTTGTTTCATACTCCTTGCGGTCGATCATCTTGGTGTTGACCTCCACCGCGACCATCTGGGGTTCCACCTGTTTTGCTAAAAGGAGGGAGGCGACCGTCATGGCAGTCTGTGGGCCGAAGGGAGAGAACTCTTCCATTTTTCCGTTGATTAAAAGATTCATCTCGACCTTTTCTTGACGCAGTTTTCCGCTAAATGGTATAACAAGCCAAAGTATCAGAAATGATGAAGAATTGTCAACGTAAGGCCTAATAAAGAAGGGGGAATTCATGTTCCGGCTGATTCCAAAAGAGGAAAAATTCTTTGATCTTTTTGAATCCTCTGCCGCAAATATCAACGAGGGGGGGCGTCTCCTTGTCGATCTGATGGAGGACTTCACGCAAGTCGAGCAAAAAGCGAGGCGAATCAAAGAGATCGAGCATCAGGGGGATATGCTGACCCACGATATCATCAGGAAATTGAACCAGACCTTTATCACCCCGATCGATCGGGAGGATATCTATTCCCTTGCCTCCAGCCTGGACGATGTGCTCGATTTCATCGAGGCGGTCGCCGACAGAATGGTGATCTACAAGATCGACAAGCCGACCTCCGAGGCGAAAAAACTTGCCGGAATCATCCATCAGTCGACCGATGAGATCGTCAAGGCGATTAGGCTTTTGCGGACCTTAAAGAAGATCTACGAACACTGCGTGGAGATCAATCGGCTGGAGAACGAGGCGGACCGGATCAACCGGGACGCGATCGCCCGCCTCTTCGATGAGGTCCGCGATCCAACAGCAATCATCAAATGGAAGGAGATCTACGAGTTTCTGGAAGAAGCGACCGATCGCTGTGAAGATGTGGCGAACGTGATCGAGCGGATCGCCCTGAAAAATAGTTAAGAAAGCCCCACCCAGCCCCACCTATTTTTTCGTAAGAAAAACAGTGTTTTCTCTTGACAGTACCTGTTGGAAGTGTATGATTAGCGGCCTAAGTGGGTTAGAGTGGGATGGCATGAGTGACATCGAATTCCTTGGAAGTTATGAGCATACCTTTGACTCCAAAGGGCGGATTTCTGTCCCGGCAAAGTTCCGCGAGGTCTTGGCGGACCGGTATACAGAAGAGAAGCTGATCGTGACTCCCGATCTGGACTCTTCGCACTGTCTGTTCGGTTTTCCCAGCGAGGTATGGCGTCAGGTCGGAGAAAAGCGAAAGGCCTACCCGACGCTCGATCGGGAAATGAATGATCTCTTTCGGCATGTCTATTCGAATGCGGAGGAGTGTCCTCTCGATCGGCAGGGGAGGATCCTCGTTCCGAGCACCCTGCGCGCCTACGCAGGCATTGCGCGGGAAGCAATCTTAATCGGGTTTAAGGATCGAATTGAAATCTGGGATCGGCGGCGGTGGAAAGAGAAGGAGAGCGAGTTTTCGCAGGATTCCCGTCGTCTGAAGGCGACGCAGAGACTTGCGAGTCTAGGAATGTAAACGGGCGGTCCCATCTGCCGGTGATGTCGGCGGAGGTGATCGAGGCGCTTATCTGCCCCAAAGGCATGGCCTTTGGGGACCCCGCTCCTATGCCGGCGGCCGGAGGGCTCTACGTGGATGCGACGGTCGGGGGAGGGGGACATGCCGAGGCGATCCTTTTGTCGACCCGTTGCCGACTGATCGGGATCGACCGAGACTCCCAGGCATTGGCCGCGGCTGCGATCCGTCTCGCCCCTTTTGGCGACCGCGTCAGCCTGAGGCATGGGAGTTTTTTGCGCCTTGCCGAACTCCTGGATCCCTCCGAAAGGCCCCAGGGAATTCTGTTTGACCTCGGGTTCTCTTCTCTTCAACTGGATGATCCCAAACGGGGGTTTTCCTTTTCTTCGGACGGACCGCTCGACATGAGGATGGATCCGTCCGGCGGGAGAACCGCCGCCGATCTCCTCGCGGAACTGTCGGAAAGAGAGATGGCCGACCTGTTCCGTCGGTTGGGGGAGGAGCGATGGTCCCCGAGGATCGCAAGGGCGGTCGTCCGGCGAAGAGGGGAGAGCCCCTTCGCCGGAACGCTCGATCTGGCCGGAGTCGTGGCCTCGGCCATCCCGAAGCGGTATTGGCCGCGGCGCATCCATCCGGCCACCCGCGTCTTTCAGGCCCTGCGGATCGCGGTGAACCGTGAGTTGGAACATCTGGAGGAGGGACTGCCCAAGGCCCTCGATCTTCTCCCGCCCGGGGCGCGCGCTGTCGTCCTGACCTTCCAGTCGTTGGAGGACCGGATCGTCAAGAGAATTTTCGTCCGGCGTTCCAAAGAAGGCCCCTTCCGTCTCCTTACCAAGAGGCCGCGGGTCCCCACCGAGAACGAGGTCGCCCGTAACCCCCGCTCCCGCAGCGCGAAGCTGCGCGCGATCGAGAGGGTTGCATGAAGGAGCTGCTCGCCGCACGTGGAACGATCTTCATCCTGTTTCTTTTGATGGTTCTCCTCGCCTTTTTCTCCCTCTGGCAGCAGACGCAGATGTTCGAGCTTTCGCTGCGGTTGGAACAGATCTCATCGGTGAAGCAGGAAGAGATTCAAGCGCAGAAACAGCTCCTCATCGAGGCGGAGAGCCTCTCCTCGCTGGACCGAATCGAGCTTTTGGCGCGGAAGATGGGTCTCGACCTTCCGCAGTCCGGGCAGATTATTGTGATGCGGGATTCCCATGCGGACGGCTAGGGTCGATCCGTTCACCGGAAGGCTCGTGGTGCTGATCGCCTGTTTCGGGGTCCTCTTTGCCCTGGTAGGGGCGCGGCTCCTCCTGCTGCAGGGGATCGAGGGCTCCCAGTGGGAGCGCCGGGCGGCGGCCCTCCACGAGCGGACCGTCCCGCTCGAGCCTGAGCGCGGGACGATCTTCGACCGGGCGGGAAGGGTCCTTGCGATCTCCGTCGAGGTCCCGTCGATCTACGTCATCCCTTCCGCCATTTCGGATCCCGCCGCAGTCTCGTACGAGCTCGCGGAGATCCTGGGAGAGAGCCACCGGACGATGCTCTCCCGAATTGCCTCCCCGAAGAGCTTCGTCTGGATTGCCCGCAAGGTCGAGCCGGAACGGGCGGCAGCGGTGGAGCGGTTGGGCGCCGAGGGAATCGGACAGGTTGCGGAGAGCAAGCGGTTCTATCCCAAACGGGCCCTTCTAGGCCAGGCGATCGGGTTCGCCGGCATTGATCAGCATGGGCTTGAGGGGATCGAGAAGCGGTTTGACCGGCACCTCCGGGGGGAGCGCGCCTGGCTCGTCCTCGAGCGCGATGCCCACGGGCGCCCCGTCTCGCGCCGCGGCGCCGGATACCTGCATCCCCTGCGAGGGAGCGACATCATGGTGACGATCGACGAGTTGATCCAGTACATCGCGGAGCGAGAACTGGAGCGGGCGATCGCATCGACTAAAGCGTCCGCGGGGGTCATCATCGTGATGGAGCCGAGGAGCGGAGAGATTCTGGCTTTGGCCGTTCGCCCCTCCTTCAATCCGAATGCGGTCTCTTTTTCGCGGCCGGACGAGTGGCGCAACCGGGCGGTCACGGACGTGTATGAGCCGGGGTCGGTCTTCAAGATCGTGACCGCCTCCGCCGCGCTCGAGGAGCAGGTGGTGCGGCCTGAGGAGGAGATCGACTGTGAACAGGGGAGCGCCCTTGTCGGCGGGGCGGAACTGCACGACCATCACCCCCTCGGGGTCCTCACGTTTAAAGATGTGATCGCGCATTCGAGCAACATCTGCACCGCAAAGGTGGCAATGCGCCTCGGAGAAGAACGGCTCGCCCGTTACATCTCCCTCTTCGGCTTCGGCGAGAAGGGGGGGATTGATCTGATCGGAGAGGCGCCGGGGATCGTCCACGACGTCGAGCAGTGGTCGAAGAGGTCGCTCCCAACGATGGCGATCGGCCAAGAGGTTGCCGTGACTCCTCTTCAGATGGCGACGGCCGCCTCCGTGGTGGCCAACGGTGGATGGCTCGTCGTGCCGCGCCTGATTCGGGAGATTCGAGGACCGGAGGGGAAGGGAGTTGAGCGGTTCGAATCGGCGATCCGGCGGCGGGTGATCTCCCCGGCGACCGCGTCTGCCATGACCGAGATCCTAGAGGGGGTCGTCACGCATGGGACCGGGAAAAAGGGGGCGATCGCCGGCTACCGGGTCGCGGGGAAGACCGGAACGGCCCAGAAGATCGACCGCTCCTCCGGCGCCTACTCCCCTGACCGTTTCGTCTCCTCCTTCGTCGGGTTTCTCCCGGCCGACGACCCGCAGGCGACGATTCTGGTTGTGATCGATGAACCGAAGGGGATCTCCTGGGGAGGGGATGTCGCCGCACCGGTCTTCCGAGCGGTCGGGGAGGATCTGCTCCGCTATCGAAAGGTGGCGCCCCGGTGAAGCTCAGAGAGATCCTTTCGCAGATTGCTCCGGTGGAGTTTCGGGAGGGGGCTGGGAGGGGAGGGGCAGGGAGCCCTCTCCTCGATCTTGAGATTTCGAGCGTCTGCGACGATTCGCGCCGGGTGACGGAAGGCTCCCTCTTCGTGGCGATTCGTGGCGAGCGCGAGGACGGCCACCGTTTCATTCCCGAGGCGGTGAAGTCCGGCGCCGCGGCGATCGTCGCCGACCGCCAGGGGGAGATCGCGGGCGTCCCGATCCCGACCGCGGTCGTGGGGAATGCCAGACGGGCGTTGGGAATCATCGCTTCAGCCCTTTTCGGATATCCCTCCCGGGAGCTCGGCATGGTCGGGATCACCGGGACCAACGGGAAATCGACCACCGCATTTTTGACGCAGTCGGTGTTGAGGGCCGCCGGATACCGCTGCGGTCTGATCGGGACGGTTCATTACGACATGGGGGACGGGCATCCCCTCCCCGCCTCCCAGACCACGCCGGGCGCGCTCGATCTCCAATCTCAACTTGCGCAGATGCTCCGCAGTGGAGCCGGTTGGGTCGCGATGGAGGTTTCCTCCCACGCCCTGGCGCAATATCGGGTCGAGGGGTGTCTCTTCGACGTGGCGGTCTTTACGAATCTCACCCGGGATCATCTCGACTACCATCAGACTTTGGACGCCTATTTCTCGGCTAAGGCCCGGCTCTTCTCTCTTGTCTCCGACAAAGGGGGACGCCGGTGGCGCGCGGTCGTCAATCTGGATGACCCGAAGGGAGAGATCTTAAGTCGCAGCCTGAAGGAACCGCTGACCTATGGGTTGAACGCGAACAGCGCCATCCATCCGGGGACGATCGAGTTGACCGGCTCCGGGATCCGCTTCTCCGCCCGCACGCCCTCTGGAGATCTTCGGATCGACTCTCCCCTTCTCGGCCGCTTCAACGTCTACAATCTTCTGGCCGCCGTCGGAGTCGGCGTCGCGCTTGACCTTCCGAATAAGGCGATTGAGGAGGGGCTTTCCGCGGTGCGGAGCGTTCCCGGGCGGCTGGAGCGGATCGATTCGAAAACAGGAATCTTCGTTGCGGTCGATTATGCGCATACCGACGACGCCCTCCGCCGGCTCCTCCTTGCGGTCCGCGAGTTGATGGAGGGGGGGAGCGGGGAGGAAGGAAGCGGCCGCCTGATCCTCCTCTTCGGCTGCGGGGGAGACCGGGACCGGGGAAAGCGGCCTCTGATGGGGCGCGTTGCCGCCGAATTGGCGGACGTGGCCGTCGTGACCTCTGATAATCCCCGCACCGAGGCCCCGGAGGCGATCCTCGACGAGATCCTCTCGGGGATGCGTCCCGGCCCGCCGGAGGGGAGGAGAGAGGAGGGGAGGCGTATCGTGCAGCGGATCGTCGACCGGCGGGAGGCAATCTCCTACGCGATCTCGATCGCGCGGCCGGGGGACGCCGTCTTGATCGCAGGAAAGGGGCATGAGGCCGAGCAGATCGTCGGGGAGGAACGCTGCCCCTTTGACGATCGGCAGGTTGCCCGGGAGGCGCTTGCCGAGCGGGAGGCGGTCTTGTGACGTTTTCTTCGCTGGAGATTGCGCGCGCCTCTGGAGGCGAAGCGGTCGGAGCGGCCGAGATCAGCGGCTTTTCAATCGATAGCCGGACGATCCGTGCCGGCGAACTTTTCATCGCGTTGGCCGGGACAAGGACGGACGGTCATGAGTTCGCCGCCGATGCGGCCGTAAAGGGAGCGGGCGCGCTCGTTTCGGCGGATTGGTGGGGGGCGAATCGGAGTCGTTTTGAACCGCCCCCCCCGGGAAAGGCGTTTATTGTCGTCGACGACCCTCTCACCGCCCTCGGCGATATTGCCGAATGGCACCGGAGCCGTTTCTCGATCCCGTTGATCGCCGTCACGGGGAGCAACGGGAAGACGACGACAAAAGAGATGATCGCGGTAATCCTCCGCCCCTTTTTCTCCCCTAGGCCGGTTCTCAAGAGCGAAAGGAACTATAACAACCAGATCGGGCTCCCGCTGACCCTCCTCGCGATTGACCCCTCCCATGCGGCGGCGGTGGTTGAGGTCGGGATCAATCGTCCGGGAGAGATGCGACGCCTTGCGGCGATAACCCGCCCCACGATCGGACTTGTCACGAATATCGGGATGGCTCACCTTGAATTTCTCGGCTCTCCGGAAGGGGTGGCGCGCGAGAAGGGGGAGCTCCTCGAGGCGCTGGAGAAGGAGGGGACGGCGATCGTCAACGCCGACGAGCCGCAGACGACGGCGCTGTCGGCAAGGCTCGGCTCGGGAGGGCCACGGGTCATCACATTCGGGTTTGGCTCCGAGGCCGCGGTTCGCGGCGACGCGGTGGAAATGAAGCCGAACGAGGTCCGCTTCCGGTTGATCCTCCCCTCGGGCCGCTCGAACGTTGTTCTGAGAAAGACGACCGGCCGCCACCAGGTCGCAAACGCCCTCGCCGCCTCGGCCGCGACATTCGCGTGCGGAGCCGGAGCCGATCTGATCGCCTCCGCGCTCGCCGGCTTCGAGCCGATCCCGATGCGCGGACAACCGATCGACCTCCGCGGAATTCGGATTGTCCACGATGCGTATAACGCGAATCCCACCTCGATGAAGGCCGCGCTGGAAACCCTTTCGGTATTTCCCGGCCGGAGACTCCTCCTGCTGGGCGGGATGCGTGAGCTCGGCGAGTTTTCCCCCGAAGCGCATCGGATGGTTGGCCGGTGGGCCGCCCAGTTGAAGCCCGAACTGCTGATCGCCGTCGGCGAAGAGGCGCGCGGAATTGCCGAGGGGGCGGTGGGGGAAGGGATGCCCCGGGGTTTGATCCTGACCGTTGCCTCCCCGGAAGAGGGGGGGGAGTATCTCTTGAAGATTCTTCGTCCGGGTGACACGCTCCTGGTGAAAGGTTCCCGCGCGATCCGGCTGGAGCGCGCGGTCGATCGGATCCTTGAGGGGCTTAGGTAGTGCTCTACCATCTCCTTTATCCGCTTCATACCAGTATCTCCCTCTTCAATGTCTTCCGTTACATCACCTTCCGGGCGATCTATTCGCTTCTGTTTGCGCTCCTGATCTCCCTTCTTATCGGGGATTGGTTGACCGAGCTCCTTCGCCGCCGGCAGATCGGCCAGCAGATCCGACCCGAGGGACCGGCCTCCCACAAGGGGAAATCGGGGACTCCGACCATGGGGGGGGTGTTGATCCTCCTGGCGATCGTCGCCTCTACCCTCCTTTGGGCCGACCTGACCAATCGTTATATCTGGCTGGCCCTCCTGGCGACCACGGGCTTCGGACTGATCGGGTTTTGGGACGATTTTCTGAAAGTCACAGGCCGAAGGTCCGAGGGGCTCGCGCCGATGTACAAGTTCGGACTTCAGATCGCCGTCGCGCTGATCATCGCGTGGGTGTTGTATCAGACTCCGGCCTTTTCGACACGGCTGGCCGTGCCGTTTTTCAAGAACGTGCAGCCTGACCTCGGCCTGTTTTACGTTCCGTTCGCCGTTCTGGTCATCGTCGGCGCCTCCAATGCGGTCAACCTCACGGACGGGCTCGACGGGTTGGCGGTCGGACCGGTGATGATCGCGGCGCTGGCCTACACCATCGTTACCTATGTGACCGGACACGCACTCTTCTCCGATTATCTCTTGATCCCGCATATCGAGGGGGCGGGGGAGCTGGCGGTCTTCTGCTGCGCGATCATCGGAGCCGCGCTCGGCTTCCTTTGGTTCAACACCTATCCGGCGAGTATCTTCATGGGGGATGTGGGTTCGCTCCCCCTAGGGGGAGCGCTCGGGACCGTGGCCGTGATCTCCAAGCATGAGCTCCTCCTCCTGCTGGTCGGGGGGATTTTCGTGATCGAGGCGCTCTCCGTGATCGTTCAGGTCCTCTCGTACCGTTCGACAAGAAAACGCGTTTTTTTGATGTCGCCGATCCATCATCATTTTGAATTGAAGGGGTGGCAGGAGCCGAAGATCGTGGTCCGTTTCTGGATCATCTCGGTCATCCTGGCGCTTCTGTCGCTGTCGACCTTGAAGCTGAGGTGAAGGAGAACCTTGAGGGGAAAAACGTCCTGATCGTGGGGGCGGCCAGGAGCGGGCTAGCGGCTGCGCGGCTCCTCCTGGCGCAGAGGGCGCGGGTGACCGTTACCGACCTGAAGAGGGACGCGGCGCTCCCCCCGGGAGTCGCCGGAAGGCTTGGTGAGCACCGGGAAGAGGATTTTACGGGGGCCGACATGGTGGTCCTCTCCCCCGGGGTCCCTCTGACGCTCCCCCAGCTCGCCGCGGCGCAGCGCCGGGGAGTCCCGATCGTCGGCGAGATCGAACTGGCTTTCCGGTATATCTCTGCTCCGATCATCGCCGTTTCGGGGACCAACGGGAAGAGCACCACGACCGCGCTGATTGGAGAGATCCTCTTTCAATGGGGGAAGAGGCGTTTTCTCGGAGGGAACCTGGAGTCCCCCCTCGGGAGGCCGCTCTCGGAGGCGGCCGGAGATTACGATTATGTCGTCGCGGAACTCTCCAGTTTCCAGCTTGAGACGATTGCGCGGTTTCGGCCGGCCGTGGCAGTTCTTCTGAACGTCACGCCGGACCATCTGGACCGTCATTCCGATTTCGACGCCTACCGCCGGGCAAAGGGACGGATCTTTGAGAACCAGACCGGATCCGATGCCGCGGTCGTCAATCTGGCCGACCCGGAGGTCGCCTCGATCGTCAAATCGGGGCGGCTTGCCGGCCGGGTCATCGATTTTTCCAAGCACCCCCTCCCGATCCCGAAGGAACGGATTGGCATCCGCGGAGCGCACAATGTCGAGAACGCCCGTGCCGCGGCCGCGGCCGCCTCTCTCTTGGGGGCGCCGCAGGAGGCGATCGGCAAGGCGCTGGAGCGTTTTTCAGGGCTTCCTCACCGGATGCAGGTGGTGCGCGAAGTCGGCGGCGTCGTCTATATCGACGATTCGAAGGGGACGAATGTCGGCGCAGTTTTGAAATCCCTTTCCGGGGTGGGCCGCCCCACGATCCTGATCGCCGGGGGGCGGGAGAAGGGTTCCGACTTCACTTTGCTGATCCCGGTCATCAAAGAGCGTGCAAGAAGAGTCATTCTCCTCGGGGAGGCAGCCGGAAAGATTGAGGGCGCGATCGCCGGGGCGGTGCCGGTCGAGCGGGCGGAATCGATGTCGGAAGCGGTCAAACGCGCGGCGGCGGCGGCGCGGCCGGGGGATGCGGTCCTCCTCTCTCCCGCCTGCGCCAGTTTCGACATGTTTAAAGACTTTGCTGAGCGCGGGGAGGCATTCGCCTCGGCCGTGAGGGAACTGTGAGGAGGGGAAGGGATCGATGGGATCGCGGTTTTTGACGGGCGAGAGGGCGTTGATCATCGCCGTCGGCGCGCTGGTGATCTTTGGGATCCTGATGGTCTACAGCGCAAGCAGCGTCATCGCCTCTGGAAGGTTCGGCGATTCGTTTTACTTCGCGAAGAGGCAGGCTGCGTGGATCGTCCTGGGAACCGTTGCCGCAGCGGTTCTCTCCAGAACCGACTACCGGATCTGGCTACGGGGGATCCTGCCGATTATCCTGGCGACCCTGGCGCTTCTGGTTGTGGTCCTCATTCCCGGGATCGGTTCGGCCGTGAACGGCTCGCGGAGGTGGCTGAAGGCGGGGCCGTTCTCGTTTCAGCCGTCGGAGGCGGCAAAGGTGGCCACGGTTCTCTATCTGGCGCGCTATCTGTCGAAAAAATCGGATCGGATCGAGGACTTCGTCCACGGGCTTCTCCCCTGTCTGCTGGTGCCGGGGGTGGTGGTCGTATTGATTCTCGTTGAGCCCGACTTCGGGACGGCCGCCACTTTGGCGCTCGTGGTCGGGCTCCTCCTCTTTGTCGGGGGCGCCTCGCTGCGCCAGCTCGGGCTTCTCTCCGCGCTGGCGGTTCCGTTCTTGATCTTTTTCGTCATGGCCGCGCCGTATCGGCGCGAGCGATTCCTGGTCTTTCTAAATCCTTGGCGGGATCCGAGCGACTCCGGGTTTCAGATTATTCAGTCTTTCGTTGCGCTGGGGGCGGGAGGCCTCCGGGGGGTCGGTCTGGGAGAGGGGAAGCAGAAACTCTTTTTTCTCCCCGAGCCGCATACCGATTTTATCTTCTCCGTGATCGGTGAGGAGCTGGGACTGATCGGGACGGGTTTTCTGTTGATCCTCTTCGGTTTTGTCCTGATGCGCGGGGCTTCGATTGCGCTCTGGGCGCATGATGCGAACGGGCGGATCCTTGCCGCAGGGTTGACGCTGTTGCTCGCGGTCTCCGCGTTCCTGAACATGGGGGTGACGACCGGGCTTCTCCCCACCAAGGGCCTCTCCCTTCCGTTCATCTCCTACGGCGGAAGCGGCCTGTTGATGAATTTTTCAGCCATCGGCCTTCTCTTGAGCGTCCTGCGTTTCGGGGGAGGAGCCGCTTCGGGTCGCGCCGTTGGAGACCGGCGCGCAATCGGTTGCGCCGTTGGAGACCGGCGCGCAATCGGATGAGAGTCCTGATCGCCTGCGGGGGGACCGGGGGCCACCTTTTCCCCGGGATCGCGCTTGCCAGGGCTTTCCTGGCGGGGGGGGACGAGGTCTTGATGGTTGGGACCGCCCATGGAGCAGAGGGGAGAGTCCTCCAACGAGAAGGGCTCCCCTTTATCCCGATCAGCGCCCGCGGGTTCGTCGGGAAGGGGTTTCTGGACAGGGTCCGCGCCCTTCTCCTCGTCCCGATCGGTCTGGCCCAGTCGATTTCCATTTTGCGTAAAGTTCGGCCGGCCCTGGCGATCGGAGTGGGGGGCTATGCCTCCCTCCCGGTAATGATCGCCTCCTCCCTCCTCTCCATCCCTCGGGTGGTGCTGGAGCCGAACGCCGTTCCGGGCCTGACCAATCGCCTGGTGGCGCCATGGGTCGATCTGATTATCGGCGCTTTCGAGGAGATCGTCTGGGAATTTCCGAGACGGCTGCGCAGGAAGATCGTTGTCCTCGGGGTCCCTTTGCGGGAGGAGATCATTCGGGTAGGGGAGACGCCTCCGATAACCGGCGTCTCAACGATCCTCGTCCTGGGGGGGAGTCAAGGGGCCCGAGCCTTGAACCGGGCGATGATCAATGCCCTTCCCCATCTCACGGCGAAGAGGGAGGAGATTGCTTTCATCCATCAGACCGGACCGACCGACCTTCAGGAAACGGAGCAGGCGTACCGCGCGCGAGGGGTTCGGGC
The DNA here is from genome assembly GCA_964606955.1 of uncultured Nitrospirota bacterium. Taxonomy (GTDB): domain Bacteria; phylum Nitrospirota; class Nitrospiria; order SBBL01; family CAZSHZ01; genus CAZSHZ01. Next base: position 7,291 of record CAZSHZ010000026.1, on the reverse strand, counting down.
GCGCGTCGAGCCGTTCCTCGAAAAGGTCTGGGAGGCGTACCGGGAAGCGGTCCTGGTCATCGCGCGATCCGGCGCGGGGACGGTCTGGGAGATCGCCGCCTGCGGGCGCGCGTCGATTCTCGTCCCTTTTCCGCACGCCGCCGAGGGCCATCAGGAGAAAAATGCGCGCGCGCTTGAGCGGGTCGGCGCGGCCCGAGTGATTCTGGAGTCGGAACTGACCGGCGAGCGTCTTGCCGCATCGATTGCCGCTCTCCTCTCCGACCCCGATCGGTTGGCAAAAATGGGGGAGGCGGCACGGGGAATTGCAAGACCGCGCGCGACTTGGGAGACGGTGCAGGCGGTGAAGAGGCTGGTTGCCGCATGACGGGCGTGCAGAGAATCCACCTCGTCGGAATCGGCGGAGCAGGGATGAGCGGGATCGCCGAGGTTCTCCTTTCGAGCGGGTTTTCGATAAGCGGCTCGGATATCGTCTCCTCGGAAAGAACCCGAAGGATCGAGTCGCTCGGCGGAAAGGTCACTATCGGCCATCGCGCCGAGCAGATCGAGGGGGCGCAGGTCGTCGTCTACTCCTCGGCCGTCTCACCGGACAATCCCGAGATCGTCGCGGCGCAGGCAAAGGGGATTCCGGTCATCCCTCGCGCAGAGATGCTTGCTGAACTGATGCGTCTGAAAAAGGGGATCGCGGTTGCGGGGGCCCACGGGAAGACGACCACGACGTCGATGATCGCCTCCGTGCTGACTTCAGGGAGGCTCGATCCGACCGTAATCATCGGAGGGAAGGTCAATGCCTTCGGAAGCCATGCCCGCGGCGGGGCGGGGGCATTTCTGGTGGCGGAGGCCGACGAGTCCGACGGCTCTTTTCTTCTCCTCAACCCGACCGTCGCTGTTGTCACGAACCTCGACCGCGAGCACCTCTCCCATTACGGTTCGATGGAGGCGTTGGAGGAGGCGTTCCGCTCCTTCCTCCAGAGAGTGCCGTTTTTCGGTTTGGCGGTCGTCTGCGCGGATGATCACCGCTTACGCCGGCTGGCCGAAGGGATTCATCGGCGCGTCGTCACATACGGAACGGAGGGTTCGCCCGACCTCAAGGCGCGGTCGATCGTCCACAAGGCGGGACGGGTCCGGTTCGAGGTAAACGGGCTGAAATTCTCGCTCCCGCTCCCCGGGCTTCACAACGTGAGGAATGCCCTGGCGGCCGTGGCGGTCGGTCGAGAGCTCGGGCTTTCCCCCTCCGTGATCCGGGAGTCGCTGGCGGCGTACGCCGGAGTCGAGCGGAGACTGCAGGTCATGGGGGAGCGGGACGGGATCCTCTGGATCGACGATTACGCCCATCATCCGACGGAGATCCGCGCCACGCTCGAGGCGGTCTCCAAGGGATGGCCGGGAAGAAGAAGGGTCGTCCTCTTTCAGCCCCACCGCTTTTCGCGGACAAGGGATCTGATCGAGGAATTCGGCGGCGCGTTCGAGGAGGCCCAGATCGTCGGCGTCACCGAAATATACCCTGCCGGAGAGAGGCCGATCCCCGGGATAGATGGTCAAGGCCTCTTTGAGCGGATCGCCGCAGGGGGAAAGAAGAACGCCTTTTTTGCAAAGGACCCTGAGGAGGCGGCCTCCAAGGCACTCGGGATGGCCCGCCGCGGAGATATCTTCGTCACGATGGGGGCCGGGAACATTCACCTGGCCGGAAAAATCCTCTTAGGGGAGTCCTTTTGAGGGCGCTTCGGACCCCCCTTTCGCAACTCTTCTCGGGCCTGCGCGGGGAGAAACTTTTCCATGAACCGATGGCCCGGCATACCTCGATTGGGGTTGGAGGGCCGGTCTCTCTTCTTTTTCTTGCGGCGGATGAAGAGTCTGCCTGCGAAGGATATCGGCGGGCGGCTGCCGAAGGAGTGGTCTTTATTCTCGGAGAGGGGAGCAACCTCCTTGTCCGTGACGGCGGCATTAATGGGGTGATGATCCGCCTTCCGCGGCGCGCCTCGATCGATTTCGCCGGGCGCCGGGTCCGGGCAGGGGGTGGGGTCCCGTTTCCGGCGGTTGCCAAGGCGGCAATGGAGCGCGGGCTTTCGGGGATCGAATTCGCCGCGGGAATTCCGGGGACGGTCGGCGGGGCCGTGCGGATGAACGCCGGATGCGCCGGAGAAGAGACCGCCGCAAGGCTCGAGTCGGTCCTCCTTCTCACCCCTTCCGGGGAGCAGAGCCGGCTTCTTGCGCGAGAGATCGAGTTTGGTTATCGCACGGCTCTCCTCCCTCGCGGGATGATCCTGGAGGCGACCTTTCATCTCGACCCCCTCTCGCGTCCGGAGGTCCGTCGGAAGATGGGAGAGCTTCTCGCCCTCCGGAGGAAGAGCCAGCCGCTCTCCTTCCCGAATGTCGGTTCGATCTTCAAGAATCCGAACGGGGATTACGCCGGAAGGTTGATTGAACAGGCCGGACTTAAGGGGACCGCGCGCGGGGACGCCGAGATCTCGCGGCGGCATGGGAACTTCATCATCAATCGGGGGAATGCGGCGGCCGCAGACGTCTTGGGACTGATTCGGGAGGCCGGGCGGGCGGTCGAGGAGAAGTTCGGAGTCACGCTTGAACTGGAAGTCTTGATCGTCGGCCGGGATTGAAATCCCATGCTGACGACCAAGAAGATCGCGGTTTTGATGGGGGGATGGTCGACCGAGCGCGAGATCTCGTGGGCGAGCGGAGAGGCGGTCGAGGCGGCGCTTCGCGAGCGGGGATATCGTGTCATCGGCGTGGAGGCCGAAGGGTCGAGCGGGGAACTTGCCCGCAGACTCCTCTCCCTGGGGATCGGGATCGTTTTCATCGCGCTGCACGGACGAGGGGGGGAAGATGGGACGATCCAGGGATTTCTTGAGACGATCGGCCTCGCCTACACGGGGTCGGGGGTTCTGGCGAGCGCCGTTGCGATGGATAAGATCATGACGAAGCGGATTCTGGAGGCGGAGGGACTCCCCACGCCGCGGTGGAACGTGCTCAGATTAGGAGAGAAGAAAAGCGGATTTTCCCTCCCGGCGGTCATTAAACCTGTGGCGGAGGGATCGACGGTGGGGGTGACGATCGTGAGAAAAAGGGGCGAGATCCCGCGCGCCCTGGCTGCGGCTCACCATTTCGGAGATCGGGCGATCGTCGAAGAGTACATCCCCGGGCGCGAGGTCACGGCGGCGGTCCTTGATGATCGGCCTCTCCCCTTAATTGAAATCCGCCCGCGAGGGGGATTTTACGACTTTAAAGCGAAGTATGTGCCGGGGATGACGGATTACCTGGCCCCCGCTCCCCTCCCCTCCTCATCGACGCGGCAGATCCAGGATCTGGCACTCCGGCTCCATCGGCTTCTCGGCTGCCGGGGAGCCACCCGTGTCGATTTCCGCTTGAGCCCGCGCGGTCGGCCCTACATCCTTGAGATCAACACGATTCCGGGGATGACCCGGACCAGCCTCCTCCCGAAGGCGGCGTCCTGCGCCGGGATCGACTATCCGACCCTGGTCGAGCGGATTCTGATGAGCGCGCTTCGACGGGGATCGTCGCGATGAAGAGGAATGGGAAGCGGGTTCTGCGCGCCACTTGGCGCAAGAGAGTGCGCGGGGGGATGCGGGGAGCGCTCCGGCAGGCCCGACGCATCTTCGTCTTTTTGGCGGCCGCGGGGGCGACCTACCTCTTTCTTGCCGCCGCACGGGCGTCTGATCTGACCGTGCGCGACATTCAGGTCCGAGGGACGGAGCGCCTTGCCCAGGGGGAGCTGCTTGAATGGGTGGGGTTGCGGAGGGGAGCGAACATCTTTTCGATCAATCTTGCCGAAATCCAGAGGCGCCTCTTGACGCATCCGGCCATCCGCTCCGCGGCCGTGCGAAAAGAGTTTCCCGCGACGATCGTGGTCCGGGTCGAGGAGCGTGTCCCCGCGGCCTTCCTGGAGCGGGGGGAGCGGATCACGCTGATCGATAAGGAAGCCGTGCCGATCAAGGAGCCCTCGAAGGAGGAGTTTAAGGTTCCGTTCCCCTGGATCCGGGACAATTCGGCGAAAGAGGACGCCGATTCGGTTCGGGAGGCGCTGACCCTTGCCGAAATAATGAGGGCGACAGGAATCGGCGCCCAGATCGATATCTCCGATCAGGAGGATCTCAAGGCGTCGGCCGACGGAAACCGGCTCCGCTTCGGTCGAGGCGATCTCCCTTTGAAATGGGATCGATACCTGACGGTGCGCGCGCGGCTTTCACGCGATCATCCGGCGCTCGTCCCCCTGGAGGTCGATCTTAGGATCCCGGATCAGGTCATCGTGAAGCCCGGTGGGTCAGTTGTCTCTTTGAAGGGAGGAATCGTTGGCGAAGAAGGATGAGAACATTCTGGTCGGTCTCGATGTCGGGACCACGAAGGTTTGCGCGCTCATCGGGGAGGTCATCGATCAAAAACGGGTGCAGGTCATCGGGATCGGGACCCACCCCTCCAAAGGGCTGAAAAAGGGGATGGTGGTCAACATCGAAGCGACGGTCGATTCGATTCGCCGCGCGGTGGAGGAGGCGGAGACGATGGCGGGGGTGGAGGTGGCCGAGGTCTTCACCGGGATTGCCGGAGAGCACATTCGGGGGGTGACCAGCCGCGCCGCCGTCCAGATCAAAGACGGCGAGGTCAAAAACGGGGATATCCGCCGGGTTCTGGAGGCGGCGAAGATCCGCAAGATCCCGTCGGAATGGGAGATCCTCCATGCCCTCCCGCAGGAGTTTTTCCTCGACGATCGCGGCGGCGTCACCGATCCGATGGGGATGTCGGGCGTCCGGCTCGAGGCGGAGGTCCTCATCATTACCGCCGCGTCGTCGTCGGTCGAGAATATCGTCAAGTGCGTGAACCGCGCAGGGCTGGAGGTGCTCGAGCTGGTCCTTCAACCGGTCGCCTCGAGCGAGGCGGTCCTGACGTCGGACGAGAAGGATCTCGGGGTGGCGATGGTCGACCTGGGAGGGGGAACGACCGACATTGCCCTTTTCGTCGAGGGGAGTTTAAGGCATGCGGCTATCCTGCCGATCGGCGGGACCCATTTCACGCACGACATTGCCGTCGGTCTGAGGACGCCGGCCGCCGCGGCCGAGAAGATCAAAATCAGATATGGGTGTGCCTCGGCCTCGCTTGTCGACGATCGCGAGACGATCGAGGTGCCCGACGTCGGTCTGCGCCCGCCGCGGGTCCTTCCGCGGCAACTGTTGGCGGAGATCATCGAGCCGCGCGCGGAGGAAATTTTCAAGCTGGTCCGTGAAGAGATCAGGAAGGCGCATTTCGAAGAACTTGTCGCGTCCGGAATCGTTCTCACCGGGGGGTCCGCGTCGCTCCCGGGGCTGGCCGATGTGGCGGCGAGAACCCTAGCGCTCCCGGCGCGGGTCGGAGTCCCGGCAGGGGTCGGAGGGCTTGCCGACGCCGTTGCCCAACCGATCTATGCGACCTCTGTCGGACTCCTTCTCCATGCGTTGAAAGGTTTCGGCCGGGATGATCAGCACGCAAAGCGCGGAGGGCCCCTGGGGAGGATGAAGCGCATGACCCAGCGGTGGGTTGAGGAGCTGTTCTGAGGGAGGTGACGATGTTTCTTTTTGAAGAGGAAGGATCCGGGGAAGGGGCGGCCATAAAGGTCATCGGCGTAGGCGGCGCCGGCTGCAACGCCGTCGACACGATGATCCGATCGGGCCTCTTGGGGGTCGATTTCATCGCTGCGAATACCGATCAACAGGCTTTAAAGAGGTCGCGGGCGCCCCACCAGTTGCCGCTCGGAAGTCGGCTGACCCGAGGCCGTGGGGCGGGGGCCGACCCGCAGGTCGGGCGGGAGGCCGCGCTCGAATCGGCCGATGAGATCCGGTCGGTTCTCGAGGGGGCGGAGATGGTCTTCGTTACCGCGGGGATGGGTGGAGGGACCGGGACCGGCGGCGCGCCGGTCGTTGCGGCGCTCGGGCGAGAGGTGGGGGCGCTCGTGGTCGGCGTGGTCACCAGGCCCTTTCTGTACGAGAACCGGATGAAGCGGGCGGAGGAGGGCCTCGCCGAGCTGCGGAAGGTCTGCGACTCGATCATTGCCGTGGCCAACGAGCGGCTGAAGAATTACATCGAGAAAGGAACGCCATTTGTCGCCGCCTTCCGTGTGGCCGACGACATCCTCCGGCAGGCGGTGCAGGGGATCTCGGAGATCGTCACCGTGCCGGGCCTGATCAACGTCGATTTCGCCGACGTCCGGACGATTCTTTCCTACCAGGGGAGGGCCGTCATGGGCCTCGGCTCGGCGCGAGGGCCGAACCGGGCCGTCGAGGCGGCGAAGAAGGCGGTCTCAAGCCCGCTGTTGGAGGAGGGATCGATCCAGGGGGCCCGGGGGCTCCTGGTGAACGTCACCGGCAGCGCGGACGGAGAGCATCGGCTGACCTTCGATGAGGCCAACGACGCGTTCATGGTCATCCGCGAGCTGATCGATCCCGACGCAAACGTGATTGCCGGTGTTGTCGTCGGCGATGTTCCGACCGACGAGGTGAAGGTGACGGTGATTGCGACCGGGTTCGAGCGGCCGGTGGGGATCTCCGCCTCTAATGGGGCGATGCTGCGCCCCGACGATCCGAAGCAGCGGCACCTGAAGGCGATCCGGGGAGAGGAACCTCGAACCGACTTCGATATTCCGGCCTTCCTCCGCAAGCAGGTCGAGTGAGGGGAGAACGGACACCCTCGTCGCAGAAGATTTTCCCTTCCGGCATTTCTTCGGTACGAGGCGCTTTTCTTCCGATCTCCCGGCCGCTCCGCGGGGCGCAGCGACCCTGCGGCAGACGCATGGGGATCGGATCGTCCGCGTCGAGGATGCGGGAGATCCTCCGCCGGAGGGGGATGGACTGGTTACCTCCGTCCCGGGACTTCTCTTGACGGTCTCGACGGCGGACTGCGTCCCGCTCCTCCTGGCGGATCCGGTGCGGCGGGCGGTCGGGGCGGTCCACGCCGGCTGGCGCGGATGCGCAAAGGGGATATCCGCGCAGGCGGTCGAGGCCTTTTGGCGGGAGTTCGAATCCGACCCGCGCGATCTTGCCGCCGCGATTGGCCCGGCGGCGGCTGTCTGCTGCTACGAGGTGGGGGAGGAGGTCGTCCAGGAGGTCGGCGCCGGATGCGATCTTTCCGGACTGCTCTTCAGGTCCGGCAAAAAATGGAAGATCGATTTGAAAGGGATCGTCAGAAGGCAACTTTTAAAGGCGGGAGTCGGGAAGGTTTCCCTCTTGCAGTACTGCACGATCTGCCGGCCCGATCTTTTCTATTCCTATCGTCGCGAGGGGGCAGGGGGCAGGGA
>CAZSHZ010000025.1:0-9893 GCA_964606955.1 uncultured Nitrospirota bacterium | reverse complement strand
ATCCATCGAAGCTGGCTGATCTTCAGCACCGTTTTTTCCATTTGGAGTTTCTGCTTCGGATTTGCAACCGGAAGCGAGAATTATCCAATCGCCCGTCTTTGGGCAAACCTGCATCACGCGGCAGAAATTTTTATTTCCGTTACGTACCTGGATTTCATCTTGAAGTTCTTGCACAGGGAAAGAGCCAGGCTCGTCGCGTCGGCCTACCTTCTGGGAACCCTTCTTTTGATCTTAAATCTGGTGCATCCTCTGGACGTCAGACCGATCCTCTCTTTCAAATTTTACGCAAAGGCAGACTTTCCGTATCTCATCTATAGCCTCATATTTTTTGGATCCGTGACGTACGGAATCTACGAAGTCCTCCAGGCATATCTCCGCTCCTCCGGCCTCAGGCGAAACCAGATCACTTATATTTTGGCGGCGTCTTTAGTCGGCTTTGGAGGAGGGGCCACCACTTTTCTCCCGGCGTTTGGAATCCCATTTTATCCGTTTGGCAATTACCTCATTTCGATCTACATCTTCCTGATGACATACGCAATCATAAAATACCGGCTGATGGATATCAGGACCGTCATTCACAAGACGATTATGTGGCTTGCGACCTCTTCCCTGGCGCTCGTCCCCCTCCTACTGTTCTTCTACCTGGCAAAACCCTTTCTCGCTGACCTGTCGGGCCTTCAGCTTGCGCTGATCGGGTCCGGGCTCTTCGTGCTCGTATCGATCTACACCAAGACCGTCCAACCCTATATCGACCATCTCTTCCAGCGGCGCAAGTACGACCTGCAGCGGGTCACCGAGGAGTTCATTGAAGAGATCTCCAGGATCAAGAGCTTCAACAACCTGCTCAATCGGATGCTGCAGACGATCGCCGGCACGCTCTACGTCAAGAACATTCATTTCATCCGGGTCAAAGGGGGAACCTTCGCGCCCGACGAGCAGGAATTTCTAGCGCGGATCGCGGCCGGCGACCGCGTGGTCCACCGTCGCGACCCAGAGGCCAACCCCGCCTTCTTCAACCGCCGCAACGCGCAGGTGATCATCCCGATCCGCCACGAGGAGGAGCTGCTCGGGCTCGTGGTCATAGGACCGAAGGAAAATCTGAAGCCGTATACCCGCCACGAACTCAAATTCCTTTCCGTGATCAAGGCGGAGACCGCCATCGCCGTCAATAACTCGCTCCTCTACGACGCCCTCGAACAGAAGGTCGAGGAGCGAACGGCCGAACTCGAGGAATCCAACAGGAAGCTCAAGGAGATGGACGATCTTAAAAACAAATTCTTTGCGAACATCAGCCATGAACTGCGCACGCCGTTGACGTTGATCCTCGCCCCTCTCGAAATGATCAGCAGCGAGGACCTCGGACCGGTCACCGAGGACCAGAAGCATTACCTGACCGTCATCCAGCAGAACTCGGTCCGTCTGCTGAAGTTGATCAACGATCTGCTCGACCTCGCGAAGATCGACGCGGGAAGGATGGAGGTCTTCTACTCGAGAGGATCAATCGAGGCGCTCATCTCCGAGGTTGTCGGGAATTGCCGCCCGATGGCCGAAAAGAACGGGGTTTGGATCGGCATCGAGCCTGCATCTCCGATTCCCGATTTTTACTTCGACCGGGATAAGATCGAAAAGGTCCTCACGAATCTCGTCTTCAATGCGCTGAAATTCACCGATGCGGGAGGAGAGGTCCGGGTCGAGACCCGAGCCGAAGGGGCGGAGGTCTCCATCAAGGTCTGCGACACCGGGGTCGGGATCCCGCCGGAGTTTCTCGCCGTCATCTTCGAGCGTTTCTCCCAGGTCGATGCGGGAACGCGGCGGAAGTACAGCGGGAGCGGGATCGGCCTGGCCTTGGTCAAGGAGTTCATTGAACTGCAGAGCGGCTCGGTCACGGTCGAGAGCGCCCCCGGCGTGGGGACGACGGTCATTCTGCGGCTTCCCCTGCGGCTCGCCGTTGAAGGGCCGTTAGCAGAAGACCGGAGAAAGATCACCCGGGAATTCGGAGAGAAGAAGCGGACGACCGACTGGAAACCGGTTGCTCCCCGGCGGGAGATCGCGCGGCCGAGGGTCCTCGTCGCTGAAGACAATGCCGACCTGCGCGAATTTCTCATCCACCAACTCACCGATCACTACCGGGTCATTCCCGCCGTGGATGGTTTTGAGGCCTATAAAAAGGCCGTGCAGCAAATCCCCGACCTCATCATCTCGGACGTCATGATGCCGGAGAAGGACGGCTACCAGCTCTGCCGAGAGTTGAAAGAGGGGGCAAGCACAAGCCACATCCCGGTCATTCTAATCACCGCCCATCCGCAGATGCGCCGGGAGGGGGTCCTCGCCGGGGCCGATGCCTTTCTGATGAAGCCGTTCAAGGTCCACGATCTCCGCGAACGCCTGAAAAGCCTCCTCGGGAGCTAATGCGTCAATCGTATTGTTAATTCGTTTGCACTAGGTCCAAGATTCATAGACACAAGGATGTTGCTATGATAAGAAGTCGATCATCCGGAGACCTTTTTTAGAGCGCCTTTCGAACTCGCCTGCGGCGGTCCTGCTGATGGTATTGGTCGTCGCCCTGGCCTATTCCAACACCCTCTTCTCCCCTTTCCATTTCGACGATCTGCCGAACATCGTCGACAACGCAGCAATACATATCACCAGACTGACCCCGGAATCGCTCTTTTCGGCCGTCCGGGAAAGTTTCGCGATCAACCGCCCGATCGCAAATCTCTCCTTCGCCCTCAACTACTATTTCGGCGGCCTTTCCGTCTTCGGCTACCATCTGGTAAACCTGATCATCCATATCGGATCGGCCCTGACCCTCTACCTCCTTCTCTGCCGGCTGCTGACCCTCCCCCGTGTTCCGCAGGAGATCAGAGAAAAATCCAGACTCATCAGCCTCTCCTGCGCTCTGATCTGGGCGGTCCATCCGATTCAGACCCAGTCGGTCACCTACATCGTCCAGCGGATGACCTCCCTCTGCGGGCTCTTCTATTTCGCAAGTCTCCTCTTCTACTTGAAAGGACAAATTCTCCTATCTTTCGGTTTCGGGCTTCTTTCCGTCGGGACCAAGGAGATCGGGGCGCTCCTCCCGATCACCATGATCGCCATCGACTACTTTCTGATCTCAGAGCCGGGGAGCAGACCCAAACGGCTCTATCTCGGGCTTGCGGGGCTCTTTGTCGCTCTTTCTCTTCTCTTTCTCTGGAATACGACGATCATAAAGAGATCTCTCCACCGGAGAATTGGAGGACCACCCTTTTACAGTCAGACAGCGGCTTTTCACCGAGGCCCGGGTCCTCTTCTTCTATCTCTCACTCATCTTCTTTCCCCTCCCCTCAAGGTTTAACATCGATCATGATTTCCCTCTCTCCACCGCGCTGTTTACCCCCTGGACGACCGCCGCATCCATCCTCCTGCTTCTTTTGATCGCCCCCTTCATCCTCTTCTCACGCAAAAATTTTCTCTCTTTCTTGCTCTTCTGGTACTTCAGCCATCTGGCAATCGAGTCGAGCGTGATCAATCTGAAGCTGATCTTTGAGCATCGGCTCTATCTCCCGTCGGTGGCTCCGATCCTGGGGCTTACCATCTTGGGGGGGCGCCTCCCTGCCAAGAGGTGGAGAGTCTGTCTCCTTTCGCTCGCGCTCCTCCTCGCCGCCGCCACCTATGAGCGAAATCGGGTCTGGAAGGATGATGTAACGCTCTGGGAGGATGTGGCTCGCAAGTCGCCGAATCATGCTGCGGCGCGTCATAATCTCGGGGCCGGATATGCGGAGCTCGGCCGCTTCGATGAAGCGACCAAGGAGTATCAGGCCGCTCTAAGGCTTGAGCCGGAGCTGACGAGAACCCACTACAATCTCGGAAATATCTACAGCAGTCAGGGGCGTCTTACCGAGGCGATCGCAGAATATGAAGCCGCGTTGAAGAGCAAATCCGATTTCCTCCCCGCCCACTACGCCCTCGGCAATGCCTATCTGGCCCAAGGAAGGCTTTCCGAGGCGGGCCGGGCCTATCGGGCCGCGCTGACTTTTAACCCCGACCTCGTCTCGGCGCTGGATCGGGGGACCTTCTTTAAACTTAAACCCCTTGTCGCCGAGGGGCTCTACGGCCTGGCAAACAGCTATGCGGCCGAGGGGCGTCTTCAGAACGCCATTGAGGAGTATCAAGCGGCGTTAAATCTGAATCCCCAGCACGCAGCGGCGCATAACAACCTCGGGAATGTCTACACTCTGCAGGGGCGCCTGGAGGAGGCGGTCCGGGAGTATCAGGCCGCCTTAAAACTAAAACCCGACTATGCCGAGGCGCACAACAATCTCGGAAATGCCTATCGGCAGCAGGGACGCCTCGCAGAGGCAAGGGAAGAATTTCAGGCGGCCTTGAGGATCATGCCCGACTATCCGACGGCCCGCCAGGCCCTCGAATCGCTCCCCCAATAACTGACTTCCACCGGATTTTGCGGCAGGCGGATGCGGCCGCTGGAGGGAGGCCTAGCGTGCTGTTTTGTTCGGGTGCTCTAAATCGCCCGGACTCTCCTCCTGCAGCGCGATGGCGCGGACAATCTGCGTCATCTGTCGATCCATCTCCTCTAAACGGACATACACCCTGAAGAGGAGATAGAGAATTAGTATGACGCTGAGATAGAGGACGAGATCGGCTCCTCGCACGATCCCCAAACGATGAGCGACCAGAATTGTGCTGTCGGGAAATAGAATAACAACCGCGGCTGCCATCCATAGTAGCAGCCAGAGAAAAAAGCCGATTGGCCCGATCTTCTCCTCTCGGTAGCGCCGCACAACAAACCCAATCGCCAGCGCGACCAGAGAGAGCAGAAGAATCTGCGCAGGGTTGATCATCTCAGTCCTGATCGCGTGCAGATAAGGAGCCGAATCAAGGTTTTGAGACCATCTCTCAATCCCTGGCCTTTGGATAGTGAGTAGCGGGTATAGATCGCGCGGATGGGGACCTCCGCAATGACCAGATGATGCCGGCGGGCCTGCACGATGATCTCAGACAGCGCCTCAAAACCATTTGCCCTGATCCTGATCCGCTCGGCAGCTGTCCGGGAGAACGCCCGCAGTCCCGACTGCGAATCGCTCACCCGTACCAAAAACAGCACCGAAATGATCAGGTTGGCTACGTGGTTAGCCACCCTCCTTATAATCGGCATTCCTTCCGGGTCCGACATCCGATTCCCGATAACCAGATCAGCGCGGGTCTTCAAGATCGGATCGACAACTCTCGCGATGTCGGCGGGGGAGTGCTGGCCATCGGCGTCGCAGGTAACGATGAGATCAGCGCCTGACTGGAGGGCCGCCTTAATCCCGGTGCCGAGGGCCGCGCCAACGCCCCGATTCACGATGTGCCGCAATACAGCGGCACCCTCTGAGCGAGCAATCTCGCCAGTCTGATCGGAGGAACCGTCATCTACGACGATGATCTGTTTTTGGATGCCAGGAAGATGGAGTGCCCGCGCTTGTCCGATCACCTCACCGATTGCTGACGCCTCGTTATACGCTGGGATCACGACAGAAAGTTTCATTTAACCGGGAAGTATATCCGAAAAAAGTGAAATCGGTATAGGGATTCTGCTTCAAGGGAGACGACCCAACCAATAGACAAGGGATTAACGGAATGATAGAAAAGGGGAACGGATGGGCAAGGCAAGCCGGAAAAAAGAACAGCGCGTTCCTGCCGCGTCACATTCCGAGACCGTTGCCCAACCAATCGCACGTATTTCAAGCCGACCGCTTACGGCGGCCCTCTGACCGGTCGGGGAGGCGGGTTGTGGGGTTTTTCTCATTTGCTCTCAATTACGGCTTTGGAGGCTTGACGGCTGACCTCTCTTGCGACAATGTTTTATCTGTTAACCCTGGTCTGTTATATCCGATGGCGATTGATCAGCCCCACAAACAAAAAACGCCATCTCTGGTATGTCAGTGCATCCCTGTCCGCGATCTTAGCCGTTAAAACCAAAGAGATCAGTTCTACGCTTCCCTTGATGCTTCTCTTGGTCGAGGCTCTGTTTTTTTCGTCCGATCTCAAAAAGAAATCTGGTCCCTCTGCTTCCATTCTTTCTCATCCCCTTCATCATTCCGCTCTCGACACCGGAGCTGGTCGGTCAGGGGAAAGCGGGTCTCGCCCGACAGACCACCCAGATCGGCCGCCAGCAGTATCTTTTTACTCAGTTCCGAGTCATCGTGACCTATCTCCGTTTGCTATTTTTCCCAGTCAATCAAAACCTCGCTTATGACTACCCCGTTTATGATTCTCTGCTTGATCCGCCCGTTTTCTTCTCTTTCCTCCTCCTCTCCTCTCTCGTTTCTCTCGCCCTCTATCTTTTTTTCCGCTCTACCGGGTCAAACGGCGCACGACCGATCTCCTTCGGTATTCTCTGGTTCTTCCTCGCGCTCTCCGTCGAGTCCTCAATCATCCCGATACAGGATGTCATCAACGAGCACCGACTCTGTCTCCCGAGCATCGGGTTTTTTCTGGCCCGCAGTACCCTTACACTCACCGGTCTCGAATGGTTGCGGAAACGCGGGGGAAACCCCGCATGGATCCTCGCAGGCTTTGCCTGCGCCATCGTGTTGCTCTCTACGGCAACGTACGAAAAGAAGGGCGATCAGGAAGCAGCAATTCGGTCGTATCAGATCGCTTTAAGACTCCAACCGAACTATCCAGAGGTCCACTATAATCTCGGAACCCTCTACGCGAGAGAGGGGCACCACGAGAAAGCGATCGAGGAATACCAAAAGACCTTACAGTTCGGACCAATTTTTTTAAGGCCGATAACGCCTTAGGCAATATCTACGCCGAGCAGGGGAAATGACAAGAGGCGATTGAAGCGTACCAAACGGCGTTACGAATCAGCCCCGATTATGCCGAGGCGCACAACAACCTGGGGAACACCTACCGCCAGCAGGGGCGCCTCGCCGAGGCAAGGGAGGAATTCCAGTCGGCGTTGAGGATCAAGCCCGATTATTCGACGGCGCGCCAGGCCCTCGAATCACTCCCCCGATAAGCGCTCGACAACGGCATCAGATGTGGACGGCCCCTTCAAAGAGGGGCCTCCCTTCGGCGAACCGCGAACCAGAGAGGGGCGCAAGATCGACCGTGTCGCATCTCCCGCGGACGATTCGCTCGGCCAACGCCCGCCCAGCCGCGTACGACTGCATCACCCCATGCCCGGAAAAAGAATGGATCTCAAAGAGGAGATCTCTGCGGCCCGGCACCGGCCCGATGACCGCAGAGAAATCCGATGAGACCTCATAGAGGCCCGCCCAACCGCCGAGATGCTTTAACTGCGCAAAGCGGCTCGATCGGGCGAACATTTTGGGCCAGATCTCTCTGATGAAAAAATCCTCCCCCTCGTAATCCAACCGATACCCGGCCGGCTCATCGGGGGGAGAGTAGCCGGCGACGATGTTCCCCCCTTCCGGATGAAAATAGAGGCCGTTGGTATCGACGATCATCCCGGCCGACGAGAGGTCGGCCTCCTTTCCGTGGAGGACCGAAACCTGCCGGCGGACCGGACGTGACGGGACCTCTCCCCCATAGAACCGGGCGACGTGAGGGGCCCATGCGCCCGCCGCGTTGACAATCCTCCTCGCAACGAAATTCTCTCCCGGCGCATCCCCTGCTCTCTCTCCAAAGAGGAGCGCCCTCTCGATGATCCCCTCCCCGGAAGGCCCCTCGGGGATAATCAAGGTCCGCAACAGAACGCGCCGTTTTTCGATCTCAACCCCGACCACAAGCCTTCGGTCGATGAAGGTCACCTCGAGCCCCGCCGCGCGCTCCCGATAGTACCGCTTCAAGAGGTTCGCGTTGATCAACCCGTCGTCCGGAGAAAAGGCCGCCGCGAAAACCCCGTCGAGCCGGTCGAGGAACGGCCATCGGGAGGAGAGTTCGGATGGGCTCAACTCCTCCACGACGATCCCCTCCCTTTTCTGCGTCTCTCGATCGCTCTCCCCCTCTTTCCATCTCAACTCATCGGAAAGCCAGAGGTAGCCGACCTGTCTGAAGCCGACCTCTTCTTTAATCGATCGGTAGTAGGAGATCGATACATTCGACAGGCGGATGTTGACCGGATGGTGCCACCTCGCCCGGATGCCGCCGGCATTCCGCTCCGATGAGGACCAGGACCCTGCGATATCGCAATCGATGACGGCGATCTTCCGGGCGCCGAGTTCTGCTAAAGACATGGCGAGGCTGCTTCCGATGATTCCGGCGCCAAGGATGATCACCTCGTATTCGGTCACAGAATGATTATAACGCCCCCGCCAGGCATAACGCTTGCCCGTTTTTGACTCTAAAGAAAAAGCGATCTATAGTCGACGAATCGAAGTTCTCCTTTTCCTCCTATTCACCATTCTTTTAACTGGATGCAATGATTCAACCGGTTCCGATACAGGGGAAAACTCAATCTCGGGCCCCGAATCGTCCCCTCGGCTCCGCCTCGTCCCCCTCACGCTTTCGGCCCAGTCCGCCCCCGAGGGGATCGCGGCGGCGGATTTTACAGGGGATGGCGGGGCCGATCTTGTCGTCTCAGATGTAGAGAGCGCCGATCTGATCCTTTTCGCCCAGACGTTGAGCGGCGTTTTTGGGAAGGGGAGGGTCGTCGGGAACTCCGGAGGGGAGAGCGGTCCAGTCTCCCTGGCGACCGGCGCATTCAATTCCGACGCGATTCCCGACCTGATCTCCGCAAATCTCCGCTCCTCAAACTTCTCTCTCCTCCTCTCGACCGCGCCCGGATCATTCGGCCCCGGGGACGCTCCCGGTTTCTCTCCCCCGACAACCGGCTGCTCGCGCTTCTCTACCGGCCCTCCGCTCTCCGTCATCTCGGCCGATTTCAATTCCGATTCCAAAATCGAGAAGGTAATCGCCTCCAACGGCGAGAGCGTTACCATTTTTACCTCCAACGGAGACGGGACCTTTGCCCCGGCCGCCGGGATCGGCCCGCTGCTCCTCACCCCTTCTCCCTCTCAGCCGACCGCCTCTTCCGACGGGACGCTTACCTACTCGGGGTTCGGCTCGCAACTTGTCGGTGACGGCCGGATCAAACGGGTCGAGGTCTGCCTGACCGTCCGCTCAACCGGCGACGACACCTACGATGTCGCGGTCTCATCGGATGGGGGGAGCACCTTCTCCCCCCCACTGCGGGCGACGCCCCAATCGACCGTCAGCGCCCCTGAGAGCGAGATCCTCGATTTTTCGACGGCTACCCTCTGGACTCCCGACAAGATCAGCAACGCGAACCTGCGCGTCCGGTTGACGCCAAAACGGACGGAGCGCGTGGATACCATCACTGTGGACGAACTCTTCTTCCGTGCGCATCTTTTAGGCGCCCCGGCCGCGGCGACGGCGGCAAATTTCAATAAAAAAGTAGATGGCACGACCGATCTCGCAGTCACCGACGTGAGCGGAGCATTCACGACTCTCTTACAGGATGAGAGCGGGGCCTTCCCTCCCAACAACAAGGGAAACGGGCACTACGCTTTAAATCCTGACGGCGGGGCAATCCCCAGGGCGATCGCGGCGGGGGAGTATACCGGGGATGAAGCAATCGACCTTGTGGTGGCGCATTCCGGAGGGAAGGTCCTACAACTCTTTATCAATGACGGCTCGGGGGGCTTTACTGCCGGGCCCCTGATTGAGACCGGCCTCGCCCCCTCGGCGCTGATCGCTGCGGACTTCGACAAAGACGGCCGGACCGATATCGCGTCGGCGAATTTCGGCGACGACGCCGTTGTAATTCACTTCGGGACAGGAGACGCTGCCGCCCCCTTCCGCGTTTCGGTGACGGGAAAGAGCGGCGACGGGCCGATTGCAATGGCAGCGGCGGACTTCAACGGCGACACACGGCTCGACCTCGCGGTGACCAACCGCCTTTCGGCAAGCGTAACGGT
>CAZSHZ010000024.1:0-14288 GCA_964606955.1 uncultured Nitrospirota bacterium | reverse complement strand
AAGTAGAGCGGAAGGGGACAGGTCCCCTTCCGAGCCATCCCCCAGACCTCAGGCGCTCGCGCAGGCAAACCGGGGTCCCCGAGAAGGCTACGCCTTCGGGGCAGAAAGCCTGACGCTCGCAGGAATGACCCTGAAATTTCCCGCCGGGGAATGGAGCCCACGGCCAGGATCGAACTGGCGACCCCGTCCTTACCAAGGACGTGCTCTGCCGACTGAGCTACGTGGGCCGTGATCTCGAATTTATGGAGCGGGAAACGGGACTCGAACCCGCGACCCCCAGCTTGGAAGGCTGGCGCTCTACCAACTGAGCTATTCCCGCATCCCACCACACCGCTCTCATCCCCGCCCTTCAGCAGATGGTGGGGAGGGGAGGATTCGAACCTCCGAAGCCCGAAGGCGACAGATTTACAGTCTGTTCCCTTTGTCCGCTCGGGAACCTCCCCGAAAATACCCGCCCCCCTCGCAATATCCTCAAACAGTGCGCCCAAACCGACGTTATCCACGACCCTTTGGCCCCCTGTTTTTTGGGACCTGACTCTGCCCCAAGAGCTGCTCCTGGGACTCGTGTGGAGCTGGCGAAGGGAATCGAACCCCCGACCTGCTGATTACAAGTCAGCCGCTCTGCCTACTGAGCTACGCCAGCGCGGCCCCGGAGGCGAAACCTACGGGGACCCCGACTATCCCTTTGCAAAAGGCTGCCGCCTCTGCTACCGTACTCCCGCCTTAAATTAAGCCGGCAATGTCTTCATTTCTGCCGGCGCGGGTCTCGGCAGGAAGGAGGCATACCAATACCTTTTGCCACAAAAGGGGAATTATATGTTTCTAAAAAACCCTTGTCAAGGGTCCGAATCGAGTCATCTAAAGTCTAACCATGGAGGGTATCATCGAGTCATTTGAGAATCTTACCGTGGGAATACTCTTGGGATCCTGTAGTCTGCCCTCCCGGGAAAGGAGGGGAGACCATGACATGGAGAGCCCGTATGGAATATCTGACTGCGATCTACGACCGATATCACCGTGCCCCTAAGGCCCTGAAGGGCCGCATCCTTGATGAGCTCTGCCGGGTGTGTGGATATCACCGCAAGTATGCGATCTCCCAGCTCCATGGACCTCGCCCCGCCCCCGACGGGAGCCCCGGTCCCGCCATTCCGGGTCCCCCACGTATCGGCCGGCCCTCCTGAAGGTGGTGGAGAGGGTGTGGGGGGCGGCTGGATATCCCTGGTCGGTCCGGCTCAAGGAGATCCTCCGGCTGTGGCGGCCCTGGATCCGGCAGCGCTTCCACCTGACCCCCGAGCAGGAAGAGCAGCTCCGCACCATCAGCCCCAGCACGATGGACCGGGCGCTGCGGGAAAGGAAGCGTATCCTCCGGCGGCGGCTCTATGGTCGCACCCGACCCGGCACCCTCCTCCGCCACCAGATCCCGATCCAGACCGAGGCCCCGAAGGTGGAGGGGTCGGGATTGGTCGAGGTGGGCTTAGTGGCCCACTGTAACTACCGCCTGCTCACCTCCTGCCGGAAGCGACGCATCCCATTCACCAGAAGCCGCCCCTACAGGAAGGACGATCAGGCCCACATCGAGCAGAAGAACTGGACGCATGTGAGAAAGCTCCTCGGCTGGGATCGCTACGACACCGAGGCGGCGCTCACCGCGATCAACGACCTCTACCGACAGGAGCTTCGTCTCTGGATGAATCTCTTCCTGCCATCGGTGAGGCTCATCAAGACAGTCCGCCGAGGCTCGCGTCTTCACCGGGTCTATGATGTCCCCAAGACTCCGCTTGATCGCCTTCGAGGCTCCCTAGAGCAGATAAAGTCCACGCTCTCTTGCCTCGCAGCCCTTCGGGAGAAGACCGCCCGGTCCTCGAGGATAGGATCTCTCCCCCTCCGAGATCTCGTCTCCTGGGGCAAGCCAGGGCCGATCTTCTTGGCCCCGACGGCCCCAGAACCAACGGAAAGGGAGAACGCATCGCTGTGAGCCACGGTAAGGTTTTAGATGACGCGATGATACGAAGCTACGGTAAGATTCTTAAATGACTCGACCGGGGGTCCTTTGTCGCCTAAAGAGATGAAACTTCAGTTTCTTACGACAAGTTTTCCCAGATTTCCGGGGGATCCCGCAGGCCAATTCATCCTCCACCTCGCGCGTTCCCTCCAACAGGAAGGGGTACAAGTGGAGGTTATCGCGCCCGGCGATCCACAGGCCCTCCCAAGCGGAGTCCTGGACTCCGTGCCGGTTAAACGGTTTTCCTATATGATTCCCCGATCCTTGCAGACATTAGCCTATGGAGGGGGAATCCTGCCGAACCTCGAGCGTCGGCCCGGCGTACTTCTTCAGATAGCCCCGTTTCTAGCCTCCTTCTTTTTCGCAGCGATGCGATCAGCTAGGGACAAAGATCTGCTCCACTGCTTCTGGACTCCATCTGCCCTGGTCGGTCTCGCCGTCGCACGTCTGTACCGCAAGCCGATCATCGTATCAGTCTTAGGGAGTGACGTGAATGCCTTTCCAGAGGGCTCGTTGCGAAGGAAAATAATCGGTCGGCTCCTTCGATCCGCAGATTTCGTCATCACGCAAGGAGAAGATCTCGCTCAAAAGGTGCTCCGGCTCGGCGTTCCGACCGCGAAGGTTAGGTCGATTCCCATCAGTCCCGACCTAGAGAAATTTTCTGTCCTTTCCAAGACGGTTGCTCGGGGGCGTCTTGGGCTCCCGTCCGATAAAAAGATCCTCCTATCGGTAGGGCGCTTGGTCCCTTTAAAGGGTCTCCTCGATCTGATGAGGGCAGCCAAGATCCTTCAGGCACGCCGCGACGACTGGCTCTGTGTGGTGGTCGGGGAAGGACCGCAAAGAAAAGAGCTGGAAGACTATATTCAGCGGGACGCACTGCAGGAGTGCGTTCGACCTGTCGGTTTCGTCGAGGACTCCCGCCTCCCGATATATTTCCAAGCGGCGGATATCTTTGTGATGACCAGTCACTCGGAAGGCCTACCGACCGCATTGCTGCAGGCCATGGCCTGCGAGACCGCGGTCGTGAGCAGTAACGTGGGGGCGATCCCCGAGGTCGTCCACGAGGAGATCACCGGATTGCTCGTTCCACCCGGCGACCCGGCGGTGATAGCAGACCGACTCCACTTCCTTCTTTGCCACCCCGAGAAAATTGATGCGTTAGGGAAAGAAGCAAAGAGGTTTGTTCTGGGGCGGTTTTCAGCTAAGAAAACGGCCCACCAAATCATCGACGTCTACCGATCAGTTCTTAAAACATGAAAGCCCTGATCACAGGGATCAATGGATTCATCGGCTTTGCGCTCCAGGCGTTTCTGCGGGAGAAAGGACTCGACGTTATCGGTTTTTCACTTTCTCCTTCCCGCCTCAAGGGGCTCACCATCTATCAAGGAGATGTCCGTTCCTCCGAAAAGATCCATGACGTTTTGTCCGACACGAGACCCGATCTAGTGTTTCACCTCGCAGGGAAAAACCGAGAATCATCGGATGAGATCCAAGAGATCCAAGCGCTTCATGCCATCAACTACTTAGGGACGCTCAATCTCATGGAATCCCTTCTTAAGCTCCGCCTGTCTCCCCGTGTATTCCTCCCCTCCTCGAGCGCCGTATACGGGATCACCCCGTCGGGAGAGAAGATTTCGGAGACCTTCTCTCTACTCCCGATCCACCATTACGGCGTCAGCAAGGCGGCTCAGGAATTACTGGCGCTCTCTTATTTCCAGCGGCATGAGGCCGACGTCGTGATCGCACGCAGTTTTAATCTGATCGGCCCCGCTCAGAGTTCCGATTTTGTTTGTGGTAAATTAATCCGGCAAATGGTGGAGATCGAGCGCGGCCAACGAGCGGCACTTGAGTTGGGTCATCTGAACCCAGTGAGAGATTTCTGCGATCTGCGCGACGCAGTCCGCGCCTATTGGCTTCTTATGGAAAAAGGGGAGAACGGAGAGGCGTACAATGTCTGCTCGGGAAAGGGCCTCTCCATTCGAGAACTGATCCGACGACTCACTGATATCACGGGAAAAGAGTTAGAGGTCGCGCAGCGATGGCCCGGTCGGGGCGTCGAGATCCCTTACCAGACCGGGAGTTTTGATAAAATCCATCGGCAGACGGGTTGGAAACCCACGATTCCCATCGAAGAGAGCCTTCAGGACATGCTCGAGGACGCTCGGAGATGATCCGGACGCTGTATGTCCTGATCGGCGCGGATTGCGATCCCGATCGACCCTCCTTCGGAGGAACGGGTCTCGCTCAGAGATCACAGTCCATGATCTGGAAAGGCGTCACCGAAGGAATCGTCAATTTTCTCGAGGCGCGTGAGAAAGCAAAAAACCTCTCCCCGAAGATCACCTGGAACATACGCTCAGACGACCAGATCGAGCAGGTTTATGGGCGCGCAGGCTGGGCCGCTGCCGAGTTTTTTCCGCTCTGGGAAAAGTTGAAGAAACTAGGGGACGAGATCGCATGGCATCCGCACCTCTGGCGTTGGAACGAGATAGGTGGCCGCTGGTTTCAAGAGGTGCATGATCCGCCCTGGATGGAAGAGTGTTTAGAGAAGGGGGCGGCCGGTTTTCAGGAGGTCTTCGGGGGGGGGCCAAAAACCGTCCACAGCGGGTGGTGCTTCCAGGACAATACGACGATGCGGACCCTGGCGCGCCTGGGGGTGCGGGTCGATTACTCCGCGCTCCCCGGAATGCGATCGATCGGCGTTCCGCGCAAAAGCGGGTCGTCGGCTGACAACATCTTCGATTGGTCGGTCACGCCCTCCGCACCGTATTTCCCCTCGCAGGGGGATTACCGCATCCCTCCAGCACCGGGCCGGCGAGCGCTTCCAGTCCTGGAGATCCCGGAGCATACCGTCCGTTCCCTCCCCCTCTGGGCGCTTTCGCTCTTCGCAGAGATGAAGAAGTCTACCTGGACGGGACGGCTCCGCCTTCTCTCTCGATCAAGTTTCCAGCGTTCGTTCGTCCCGATCGACATGCACCCGCGGCTCTTCTCGGCAGCTCTGGACGGGGAATTCCAGGGCGACGATGAAAAAAAATTCTTCGCGACCCACCTCCACCCCGACGAGTTCCTGCCGGCAGGAAGCCCCCTCTACAGGATCGATTTCCTCTTTGCAAATCTTCGGACGCTCGCAGAGCGCACCGCCAGAGCCGGAGCGGCCATCCGATTCGTCACGGCCTCCGAGGCAGCCGAGATCGTCATTGGCTGCTGACTATTCCCAAAAGAACCCGAGGGTCCTGGACGAGACCTCCCGGCGGACGAAGGCAAAGAAGATCCTTAAGATCGTCGAGGACTCCTTCCGTCGGGATCCGAAATCGATCGTCTGCCTAGACGTCGGCTGCTCTGGAGGGATCATCGACCGCACCCTCGCAGGATGCTTCAAGCAGGTGGTCGGCGTGGACGTCGATCGGAGCGCCGTCGATCGGGCCCGGGCCGCGTCGCCCGAGAACGCCTCTTTCCTGATAGGGGACGGGATGGCGCTCGCCTTCAAGTCTTGTGTCTTCGACCTGGTGATCTGCAACCATACCTACGAGCATGTCCCATGCGCCGAGGCGCTCTTTTCGGAGGTCCGCCGCATTCTCAAACCCGGCGGGATCTGTTACTTCGCGGCGCCGAACAAGTTCAGCCCAATCGAGGGACACTACCATCTCCCCTTTCTCTCCTGGCTCCCGCGCCGGTGGGCCGACCGATATGTGAGATGGTCGGGAAAGGGCGAGCGCTATGAGGAACAGTGCCGCTCCTTGTGGGGACTCCGCAGGCTCGCAAGCGGTTTTCAGATTACAGATTACACCCTCCGGACGATTCGGGATCCTGCCCGATTCGAGATGCTCGACGTCCTCCCCGTCCGGAATCGATTTTTACTGATCATGTTGTCCCTCATCGCACGGGTCGGCTATCATTTCCTCCCTACCTACATCTGGGTGTTGAAGAAGGGAGAGGATGCTTCTCCCGCTTTATGAGCGCCTGCTGCTTGGAAACCGCGTGAGCCGGTTCATCCGGGATCTCGGCCATCTGCCTCATGAGCGGGTCCTCGATCTCGGCTCGGGGTCGCACCCCGATTACCACCGCTTCCTCTGCGGAAGAACGATCCGGGCAGACCGGGTGATCGGGGCCGCGGTGGATCTCATCTGTGATGGGCACGACCTGCCGTTGAAGGGGGCGCTCTTCGACAAGGCCCTCTGTATTAACGCCCTTTATTATTTCGACGATCCGGCGCGGGCGATCCGGGAGCTCGGCCGCGTTCTAAAAAAGGATGGGGAAGTGATTCTGGTAGTCCCATTTCTCTACCCGATTCACGACGTGCCGGCAGATAAATACCGTTTCACGGAGCACGGCGTCCGGGCCCTCCTCCAAGGGCATTTTCACGTCGATCGGATCAGCCCGATCGGCGGGATCTTCTCGCTGCCGGCACTCCTCCTCTATGCGCTCATCAAGGGAACATCAAAAAAATTCGCCAAAGAAATCTTGGCATGGTTTTTTTCTCCTCTCTTTCTGCTATGCTTGGGAATTCGATGCTTAGACTTTCTCGATCGTACAAAAAGATGGCCGATGCTTTATTTTGTCGTTGCCCGACGGAGGTAAAAATATGCTGACCGTGCGGCGAAAGACGCACTCGCTTTGTTTCCTCATTGTTCTCACATTTGTCTTCACGAGGCAGAGTTTCGCCGCAGATCTCGACCTGAGCCTGGATGCCTTCTGCTCAAAGGTCGGCGATTGCCAAGAAGGCTTTCGCCAACTGGCCGAAGAGGCGGGACTGGTGCTTCAGTACACCCCTCTTGCTCCGGCCGAGCCGCTCGGCGTGATCGGATTCGACGCGGGATTGGAGGTCAGCGCGGCCGATATCGGCGACCGCGCCCCCTTCTGGAAAGCGGCGTTCCCCTCCCCTCCCCCCTCGTTTCTTGCCATCCCCAAGCTCCATGTCCAGAAGGGGATCCCCTTCGGGATCGATCTCGGCCTCTCGCTGGGGAAAAGTCCCGGCTCCAACATCTCGTTGGTCGGAGGCGAAATTAAGTGGGCGCTGCTGCACGGCACAATTGTCACTCCGGCCCTCGCGCTGCGTGGCTCATTCTCCCGACTCCTCGGGGTCGACGACCTCGATCTTTCAACGGTAGGTGCGGACCTCTCCATCAGCCAGCAGGTCGCTTTCGTCACCCCATACGCCGGGATCGGCCAGCTCTGGATTTCCGCAAGTCCCAATGCCGCCGGCCTCAACGATGAGAATATCTCCCGGACCAAGGGACTTCTCGGGGTTAAGGTCTCCTTCTTGCTGGTCAATCTGGTAGGAGAGGTCGACCTCGCGTCGATCGCCGTCTACTCGGTGCGGCTGAACGTAGGGTTTTAAGGGAAGAAACCGGGCACGACCATCTCGGTCACACCCGCAAGGAGGATCAGAAAGCCGATCGGGAGGAGCGCGGCGGCCAGAGTATCCCACGGTTTCGGCCAACGATTTAGACCACCAAGCCCCAGAATCAGGATGAGGATCCCTGCTGCGGCAGCCAGCGCTCCGAGGTTCATGCCCGCAGCATCCCCAGAATCCAGAAGAGATAGCCGATCACGGCTCCGATGATCCATGGCGCAGAGGCTTTAAGAAGAAATCGTCCATCGGCTGTAAAACCGTAAAAGAGAAAGGCCCCTGCGGTCACGGTCCAGAGCAGAAGCCCGAGAATGAGGATCGTCGACCAGAACGGGCTAGGGGCCCTGGGGGCCCGCTGAAACGCCCTCAGCTCCTTTTTGATCTCGTCTGGAGAGATGACTCGGCTCCCCGCCGCCTTCACCGGGTCGGCGGCCATCAGCGGAATGATCCGCTCGTCGGCGCGATCGGCCCAGGACTGAAGAGGAGACACCAGCCACCGAATCGAATAGGCGCCGGAACGGAGTACGCGATAAGCGGCCAGCGCCCCCTCCCGATCGCCGGCCCTCTCCCGCGCCTCTCCCAGCGAAAAGAGACGCTCAGCCGCCCGCTCCACTCTTGGAAGAAACGGAAGGTACCACTGGATGCTTCTCTGATAGTGGACGATCGCTTGGGCAAAGTCGCCCGATTCCTCCGCCTTCTGCGCACCGCGCCACTCAATCGCCCCTTCGACATAGACCTTTGTCAGGATCGAGAGGAGAAGAAGAGCGGGGACCGCCGCGAGCCGGAGCTTTTTCATTTGAGATCCCGTCGATTGAAGATCAACACGGCGGCGGTCAGCAGGAGAGCGATGTATATGGCGGCGTATACAACAGCGAACAGGTAGCGTTCCAAAGGGACGGAGGCCCCGGAGACGACGGCCCCCCGAATGTTGAAGCTTTCGAGATCCGGGAGGAAGTAGTAGATCCCATCCATCAGCCATCGTAAGGCATCCGAGCCGGAGAGCCGCCCGACCGCAGAAAGATCATCTGTCAGATGGCCGATCACCCAAATACCGAGAGCGAACATGGCGGAGAGGAGCATGGTCGAGAAGGTCGAGAAAAGGAGGGCCACAGCCGCGACGACGGAGAGCTCCAGGAAGATTAGTGCAACGGCGGGGAGGATCTCCAAGGCCACCCGCCCTTCCACGAGGCTCGCGATCCCCAAGAGAAGGAACGCCA
Organism: uncultured Nitrospirota bacterium; assembly: GCA_964606955.1. Classification (GTDB taxonomy): domain Bacteria; phylum Nitrospirota; class Nitrospiria; order SBBL01; family CAZSHZ01; genus CAZSHZ01. Next base: position 5,719 of record CAZSHZ010000024.1, on the reverse strand, counting down.
TCAGCACGATCTCGACGAGCAGAATCAGGAGGATCCCGAAATATTTTCCGGCCAGAAAGGTCTCTCGTCGGACCGGTTTGGAGAGGAGGATATAGATTGTCCGTTGTTCGATCTCTTTGAAGACCAGGGAGATTCCGACAAAAATGGCGATCAGCACCCCGAAGAGGGTGATCGCCGCCAGACCGGCGTCCTTCACGATCTTGGCGCGCTGCCCTACCGTCACCACGTCGAAAACGGTTGAGAGCAGGAGGAGCACGACGGCGAAAAAAAGGAGGCTGTAGAGGACGCGATTTCGAATCGCCTCACGGAACGTGTTGCCGGCGATCACGAAAAGTTTCATAGATGCCCCAAGAGGAGATCTTCCAGTGTCTCTTTTTTGGGGGTGACAGCGACGACCCGACCGCCGCTCTCCAGGACCTTTCGAAGAAGCGCCGATAGGTTCGCCTCCTCCTCCAGGTCTACGAAGAGCTCTTCCCCGCGCAGAACCGTCCGGCTAGAAAGCCCCCAATCCTGAAGTTCCGAGGGAGAGATCCCCCGCAGGACAACCTCATAGGCCCGGATCTTTGGCTTCAGAAGATCCTCCAGGCGCCCCTCGCTCTTCAGCCTCCCTTCCACAATGATCCCGACCCGATCGCAGATCTTCTCCACGTCGGGAAGGATATGCGTAGAGAAAAAGATCGTCTTTCCTTCGGCCTTCAACTCGAGCAAGAGATCCCTTATCTCCCGCCGGCCGACCGGATCGAGGCCCGACATCGGCTCATCTAAAATCAGCAGCCTCGGATCATTCACCAACGCCTGGGCAATGCCGATCCGCTGAAGCATCCCCTTGGAATAGGTTCTCAAACGCCGATCCGCGGCGGATGCGACCCCGACCCGATCGAGGAGATGAGAAACCCTCTGCTCCAACTCGCGGCCGGAAAGATCGAACAGGCGCCCTGTAAAAGAGAGAAACTCGCGACCGGTGAGATGATCGTAAAAATAGGGGCCTTCAGGGAGAAAACCGACGCTCTGGCGACTTTCCGGATCCGCCGGGGGACGTCCGAAGAGGAGGACCCGGCCGGTCGTCGGGGAGATCAGCCCCACGAGCATCTTGATCGTCGTCGTCTTCCCGGCCCCGTTGGGCCCGACAAAACCGAAGATCGCCCCCTCTTCCACATTGAAAGAGAGTCCCCGGACTGCACCGACCCGCTTCAGCAGGAACCCGGACCGGAACTCTTTGGTCACCCCCTCGGCGCGGATCGCGGAGATCACCCGGTCTCCCTCTCTCCTCGGGACTGGATCTCTTCTATCCTTTTTTGGATCTCCTCCTTCATCTTCGGGTCGCGCGCGTTCCGGTAGAGTTCGCGCAGGAGCGCCAGACTGGCCTGATCGTCCCCTCCCCGCGCGTACAGCCGCGCGGCCAGGAGGGAGAGATAAGAGGGGGAACCGGGACGGCGGGCCGCTTGGTCAAAAAATTTTGCAGCCTCAGCATCGTCGTGAGAGACAAAATAATAGGCAAAGCCGAGGTAGAAGGGGTACTGCCAGACTTCAGGATGATGATTCATGGCCTTCTCCATCAGCCGGCGGGTCTCTTCTACCTGCCTTCCTTCCACCGTCAGAATCAACGCCCCAAAATGGTATGGATACTGAAAATTTGGATCGAGATCCGTGATGAGATCGATCATGTGGGCCAGCCATTGATAATGCCTGTCGGTCGCATAATGCGTGCCGAAATAGGAGATCGTCCGAATCCAGAGGAGGTCGGCGGCGAGGGGCTCGAACCCGAGAAGGACGCTTTTCAAAAATTTTCCATTCGGGACGTAGAGGATCTCTTCGGGAAGGGCCTCCTCGGCACGCAACTGCGACAGCGGGAGATGCGCCAGCGCCTGCAGAAGGATCAAGCCGGCAAGCGCGATCGCGAGGAACCGGGGTCTCATTAGATCCGCCAGGCGATGATCCCCGCGGTGACGTCCGCGGCTATGGCCCAGAGCCGCGTGCAGAGTGAGAGGGCTGCGGCGACAGGAAGGGGGAGGTAGAAGGAGAGGAGCCCGGTCAGAATAGACTCCCTGACCCCAAGCCCCGCCGGGACGATGAAGACGGCGACCCCTCCAATCCAGGCAATCAGCACGGCGGCGATCAACGCGGGAGTTTGGGCGGCGATCAAGGGGCTCAACCCGCGCGCAAGAAATGAAAACGCCAACCCCAGGAGGAGCCAAGAAAAGGTAAAACCAACGACCAGGACCATGGAGAAACCGATACGAACAGAGGAAACGCCGACGAACCTGGACACACCTCGCAACAGGAGAGGAACCGCCACGAAAAGGAGCGGGGCCAGGACAAAGAGGCCCCCTCCGACCCCTCCGGGAGGGAGCCCTACGCCTCCAACGGCTCCTATCGTCGCCACCGCTACCAGCCCGCCGGTGAGTCCGAGCGTGTAGTAGCCGACCATGACAAAGAGGATCTTTTTCCTTGGGACCTGTTCCCGCTCAAGAAACAGCAAGAGAGAGAGGCCGGCCCAGACGCCGCCGGGAAGATACTTGTACAGGTTGGAAAGGGCCAGCCCCCGGAAGGTCTTCCTAAGTGAAATCCGTTCTTCCATCTGGGACAACAGGAGTTTTAAAAAAAAAGCCCCTAGAAAGATCTCGAGCAAGAGCAACACCAAAGAAAGGAGGATCACCGGAGGATTCATTCGCCAAGGAAACCGTCGGACTTCCGCAAGATCGGAAAAGAAGAGAAAGGCAAGGTAGAGCACGAGCAGGAGCGCGATCAGGCGACCGGAGAAAAAAGCCACCCACCGGGCCGTGTTGCCTTTCAGCGCCTTTTTTCCCGCGGGAGAAGCCACCGCTTCATCTTCTCGAAGTCCTCCTGCGCCTGCTGATAATCTTCCGGCCTTCCGATATCAAGCCAGTACCGGTCGCAGGGGTAGCAGCCGACCGGCTCGCCGGCGGCAAGAAGCCGCTGGACCAGATCGGGGAAATCGAGTTTCTCCCCGCGCTTAATATACTCTAAGACCGCCGGCTCAAAGACATAGACCCCCATGCTAACCGAGTACTCCAACTTCGGCTTTTCCGTAAATTTCAAAAGCCGGTCCTCGACGATGTCCATCAGCCCGAACGCGATCTGGACTGAGCGGCGGCGTGATGCGATGGTGAGGATTTTTCTGTTCGCACGATGGTGTTTAAGAAAATCGGTGTAATCGAGAGTCGTGAGAAGATCGCCATTCATCACAAGGAATGTGTCGTTAAGCCCGGGGACCTGGACCAGAGAGCCGGCCGTGCCAAGCGGAATCTCCTCGATCAGATACTCGATCTTGACCCCGAACCGGGATCCGTTGCCGAAATAGGTCATGATCAGGCTAGCCAGATGGCCAACCGTGAGGACGACCGACTCAATCCCGGCCGCCTTCAACTGCCGCAGGAGGATCTCCAGAATCGGGTACTCCCCGACCGGCACAAGCGGTTTCGGAAGGACGGCGGTATAAGGCGCCAGGCGGGTCCCCTTGCCACCGGCAAGGATCACCGCCCGAGGAGAATTCCTTTTGCCCCAAGCACGCCGGCTAGATCGCATAGAGATCGGGATCGTACCTTTGGGGATGTCCTCGGATCCAGGCAATCGTCCGCCTCAGACCGTCGTCAAGACGGACGGTCGGCTCCCACCTAAGCATTCTCTTGGCCGCGCTTGCGTCGGCCCTCAGACGCATCACTTCGCTCTCCCGGGGCCGGACGCGACGGGCGTCTCCGACGACCGGCGCGCGTTTCCCGACAAGCGCAAGAATTTTGCGACAGAGATCCCCGATTGAGATCTCCGAGTCTGTCCCCAACTGCACCACCCGCCCGATCGCTTCATCCGACTCAGCACCCAGAATGAAGCCGCGTGCCGTGTCCGAGACGTACGTAAAATCGCGGGTCGGCTCAAGCGAGCCGAGGCGGATCCGCGTTCGCCAGAGGGCCTGGGCAATGATCGTCGGGATCACGGCGCGCGCCGACTGGCGCGGGCCGTAGGTGTTAAAGGGGCGGATCGTCGTTACCGGAAGCCCGAATGAGCGGTGAAAGCTCTCGGCCAGTTTGTCCCCTCCGATCTTGCTTGCCGCGTAGGGGGACTGGGCGCAGAGGGGATGGGTTTCGTCGATCGGGATGATCACCGCCGTCCCATAGACCTCGCTGGTAGAGGCATGGACGACCCGTTCAACCCTCTCCTCCAGGGCCGCTGTCAGGACATTAAAAGTTCCCAGGACATTCGTCTCAATCACCTCTCGCGGATGGAGATACGAATAGGGGATCGCGACCAGTGCCCCCAGATGGAACACCAGATCTTTCCCTCGGACGGCCTTCCGCACCGCGTCGGGATCGCGCAGGTCGCCGAAGACGAGGGCAACCCTCTTTCGCGCGGCCGGCTTCAACTCTTCCAGATCCCCCGGATCAGAGCGCGAGGTGTAGCGGATGAAGGCGGTCACCTTGTTTCCGAGCGCCAGGAGCGACTCCACCAGATGGCTGCCGATAAAACCACCCCCTCCGGTCACAAGAATCTTCTTCCCCCGGCATCTCATTTGAAGTGCCTGTTGTACTCCATATCGAACCACATCGCAAAAAAGAGGGATTGGAGACCGGAGATGACAAGAAACGCGGCGAAGAGGGCGCTGGTCGGCGCGACCGGCCCGAAGAGAGCACGGTACGTGAGGAGATATCCCCCGAAGAGGATCCCCGCCGGGAGGAGAACCAGCCCGAGGAGATAGAAAAATACCAGCGGATGGAAGTCGAGAATCACATATTTTAGGAAAAGCCGCCTGAAGAAACCTTTAAACAGAAGGAGGGAGATCCGCGGAATAACGTTCCACAACCTGATTCCGGATTTCTCGCCGATGTTGTAGATCGGCCTGACCGAGATATCCCGGACCCGAAAATCGAGGATATTCAGGCGGATCAAGATATCGTTCGGCACGCCGTACCGCGGGTAGATCTCATGGAGATGGAGCCGCTCGAGGACCGACAGGGAGGCAACCGTGTAGCCGCATTGGGAATCGGCCACATGCCAGTAACCCGAGGCGATTTTTGTCAGGAGCGAGAGGACGGCATTCCCCAGATACCGGTGATGCGGGATCATCTCCCACGATTCGCCTCGGAAGAGCCGGTTCCCCTTGGCATAATCGACCTCTCCTGCGACGACCGGATCCAGCAGTCGGGGGAGGTCGGCCGGGTCCATCTGGGCATCCCCGGCCATGACCGCGACCGCGTCCATTTTTTCCTCTCTGGCACGCAGGTACCCCGTGACGATCGCCGCCCCGACCCCCTCGTTGCGCTCGTGACGGATCAGAGCCAGACGCGGATCCGTTCTTGAGAATTTTTCCACGACCACCGCAGTCCCGTCGGAACTCGCGTCATCGATGACGAAGACCCGGTCGACAAACGGCGGCATCGTTTCGAGCACGCGTCCCACCAGATGCTCGACATTGAAGGCGGGAACCACTACGGCAACGCTCTTCCCCTTAACCATCCTTCCCCTCACCCCCCAGAGCCTGAAGTTTCTCCCGAGCCCTCTTCACCAAGGCCTCCTCGCCTTTTTGCTCAAGGAGAGGGAGAGCGCGCTCATATTCCTTCCGGGCTTCATCGATCCGATTCTGCTTTTCGAGCGCCTGCCCCAGCCCATAATGTCCTTTTCCCGAGGCTCCGTCTCGCTCGAGTATTTGACGAAAAACGCTCTCGGCGCGATCAAAACGCCGACCGGCCAGATAGACCCCGCCGAG
>CAZSHZ010000023.1:0-2969 GCA_964606955.1 uncultured Nitrospirota bacterium | reverse complement strand
AGCGACGCTGGGGTAGGCTCGAGCGCGTCGCGAGGAGGTGCGGGATGTCAGTACCCGAGGCGGAGCGCGCGCAGGCGCGCCTGGCGGTCGTGAACGAGCACATCCAGTGCGAGAACCGGCACGATCTGGACGCGGTGATGGAGACGTTCGGCGTAGACGCGCGGTACGATGATGAGCCGTGGGGGGATCACCGCACTGGCCGCGACGGCGTACGTTCATATTACACCGAGCTCATGCGCGCACTGCCCGATCTGGCAATTGAGGTGAGACACCGGCACGTGGCATCCGACAGCGTGGTGCTTGAGGTCACCATCTGGGGTACTCACCTCGGGCCGTGGCGCGGCCTGCCAGCGACAGGCCGACGGATAGAGTTCCCGCTTTGCGCAGTCTACACCTTCGACGCCCACGACCGGCTGGCAGGCGAGCGGATCTACTATGACCGCGGAGCGGTCCTCGGCCAGATCGGACTCTTCCACGAGCCCTTGCGAGGGTTGGGGCGCGTCGTCACCGCCCTCAGTCATCCGGTCACGATCGCGCGTGCGTATCTGCGCCGCCCCGCTCGCCGTCCGACCGAGCCCACGCCGCCGCACGCGGCCTAACAAGCGCGTGAAGCTGCCGGCTCCGCCTTTTCAAAGGAAGCCGTTATGTCGTTGACGTGCCAGCGGTCGCGCCGCAGCTTACGCGCGAGCCGTTAGGCCGTACAACCGATCGGGTGGGCAATAACAGACATCTATCGGGGCAGCGCGGTCTCTAAGCGGCTTAGCTGTTTTTCTCGCGGCGGATCAGGTCGAGAAACTCGCCGCGGGTCTTCGGGTCGCTCTTAAAAACGCCGAGCATAGAGCTCGTGATGGTCTTCGTATTCTGCTTTTCCACGCCGCGGATCATCATGCAGAGGTGCTGCGCCTCGATCACCACCGCAACGCCGGCCGGATCGATCCCTTTATTTAGGGCATGTGCAATCTCGGTCGTCATCCGCTCCTGAAGCTGGAGGCGCCGGGCAAACATCTCGACGATTCGAGGGATCTTCGAGAGGCCGAGGACCTTCTTGTTCGGGATGTAGGCGATATGGCACTTGCCGAAAAATGGGAGAAGGTGATGTTCACACAAAGCGGCGAAGTCGATATCGCGGACCACCACCATCTCGTCATGCTCCACGGTGAACCGCGCCCCGTTCAGCACCCGGTCGAGGTCCTGCCGGTACCCGGCCGTCAAAAATTTCAGCACCTTCTCAACCCGGTTCGGCGTCCCGCGGAGCCCCTCCCGCTCCGGATTCTCCCCCAGGAGGATCAGGAGTTTTTCGATCAGGGCGCGGATTCTCCCCTCTGTCCGGATCTCGGCAGATTCCGGGTCCTTCGTCCTCATAGCTCCAGCACCTTCGGAAAATTTGTGAGGTTTTCGCACCCCTTCTCATTCACCAGCACCATATCCTCGATCCGGACCGCTCCAATACCCGGATAGTAGAGACCCGGCTCGACGGTCACCACCTCTCCCGCCTTCAACACCCAGTCCCTCTTCGAGATACGGGGAGGCTCATGGATGTCGAGGCCGACGCCGTGGCCCGTCCCGTGGAAAAATCCCTGCATCCGCCCCTCCACGAGTCCCGTTCGATAGCCCCGCTCCTCGAAGAGCTCCTCGATCTTACGGTGAATCTCTGCTCCGTGCGCCCCATCGCGAATCATCCGGAATCCGATCTCCTGGCCGTCCAGCACCGTCTGGTAGAGCCGCTTCATCTGAGGGGTCGCCTTCCCCCGCACTACGGTCCGGGTCATGTCGGCGAAGTAACGGCTATGGGCATTCCGCGGAAAGACATCCATGACAATCGGGTGATTGGCTTTCAGCACTCCGCTCCCCTCATTGTGCGGATCGCAGGCATCGTCCCCGCACGCCACAATCGTATGTTGAGCCACGGAGCCCTTTTCCATCAGTTTCAAGTTGATGATCTGCTTGATCCGCTCGGAGGTAAGAGGCTCGCCGTCAAGGAACAGCTCTCCCCGTCTGATATCAGACCGGGCGATCGCTTCCACCGCCGCGGCCACCGCCTCTTCGATATCCCTCTGCGTCTTTTGGATCGCCTCGACCTCCTCCTTGCTCTTGATCGCGCGACCTTCGAAAAATGGGTCTTCGCGCACGACAAGGTCGAATCCGCGCTCCCGGAGGCCGTCGGCGTACTCGACTGGAAAGTTCCAGGGGACCAGCAGACGCTTCGCCCCCTCCTCGGCAAGAACGGAAACCACCACATCCAGAAACCGCCGAGGCGCCCCGGCCGCGAGCCTCGATTCATAAGCGGAATAGGAGCGGACCTCATCCACCCGGGCCTGCGCCCGCGCCCGGTCGACCTCCAGGTCGCTCATCAAGAGCACTTTCCTGGATGCCGAGGCGCCGGGAGAAAACAGGATGAACACGAACGGATCAGGGGCAAGAAAGCCGGTTGCCCAGTAGAGGTTGGAATCGCTCTCGGAGGAGGAGATGATCAGGACGGCATCGGGCGCATCTTTTTCCGGGATCATCCGGCACCCTCAAGAAATTTTTCAGCGTCCATCGCCGCCATGCAACCGGTTCCGGCCGCCGTCACCGCCTGTCGGTAGCGCCGATCCGCGACGTCGCCCGCCGCGAAAACGCCCGCCACACTCGTCTCGCTGGTCCCCGGCTTCGTCTTAATATAACCGAGTTCGTCCGTCTCGATCTGCCCGCGGACGATCCCCGTGTTGGGCTCGTGGCCGATGGCGATGAAGACCCCGCCGATCTTCCGCTGGGATATTTCGCCGCTCTTCACGCTCTTCAGGCGGACACCGGTGACGACCTCGTCCCCGAGGATCTCATCCACGACCGTGTCCCAGAGAAAAGAGATCTTCGGATTGGCACGGGCCCGATCCTGCATGATCATCGAGGCGCGAAGCTTCTCCCGCCTGTGGACGATCGCGACGGAGCCGGCGAATTTTGTCAAAAAGGTTGCCTCCTCCATCGCGGTA
>CAZSHZ010000022.1:0-7910 GCA_964606955.1 uncultured Nitrospirota bacterium | reverse complement strand
ACGGCCGTGCACGCTGAGGTCGGGGTGGCGGCGGCGTGCCGGGTGCTGGGGGTCTCGCGCAGCGGGTACTACGCCTGGGCGACGCGCGTGCCGTCGGCGCGGGCCGGTCGGGACGCTGTGCTGATCGGCCGGATCCGGGCGGTTCATGTCTGGTCGCGCAGCACCTACGGCGCGCCCCGGGTGCACGCCGAGCTGACCCAGGGCCAGGGGCTCCGCGTTGGTCGCAAGCGGGTGGCCCGGCTGATGCGCCAGGCAGGCGTGCAGGGCATCAGCCGGCGCAAGTGGACCACCACGACCGTCCGCACACTGGGGGCTCAGGCCGCGCCCGATCTGGTGGAGCGGGACTTCACGGCGGCAGGGCCGAATCCGGCTCTGGGTGGCCGATATCAGTGTGCCGCAGCAAGCGGCGTAGGAGATGAGAGAAAGGGCAATGAGTAAAGAGGCCTCTCGCAATCGGCTTGCAGGAGCAGGTTGCAAACCACCGCAAGCGGCTTGGGTCAAAAGCCCCGGTCGTGAGCGTTGCGGAAAAGGCGCTGTCAGGCGTCAGGTGAGAACCGAAGAAGGCGAACATCCGTGAACTGCCGTTCAATTGTCGAAAGTGCTCAGACGACGTCGAAACCGGGGGTTGATGTTAACCCGGGATCAGCATGGCGGGAGCCTGCTTATTGGCCATGCGACGTCCGGCATAGAGGCAGCGCCAGCTCGGTTTGGGCTCCTACGTGGAACTGCGGGAACCTTCGATCGCGATGCGAAGGGAAAGGCTCAAGCGCAAAACGCAAGGCCGACAGTACTGAGGCGCGATCAAGGGGCGGAGCGGCTCGTAGTAGCGATGAAGTCATCGTAATGGTGATGGAGCGAAGGGGTCGCATCATTGGGTCAGGTGCGCCGGTCAACTGCGCAAGCAGGAGGAGCCGGGGCGAATGACAAAACCGTTCGTTATTCCCAAAAGACTCGTCTGGGAAGCGTTCCAACGGGTCAAAGCCAATGGCGGAAGCGCCGGAGTAGATCAGGAATCGATTGAAAAGTTCGAGGGAAAGCTTTGCGATAACTTGTACCAGCTTTGGAATCGGATGGGCTCCGGCAGCTACTTTCCGCCGCCGGTAAAAGCCGTACCGATCCCGAAGAAAAGCGGCGGCATACGGGTATTGGGTGTGCCGACTGTCGCCGATCGAGTTGCACAGACGGTGGTTAAGATGGTCCTCGAGCCAATGCTTGAGCCAGTGTTTGATCGTGACTCATTCGGCTATCGCCCGGGGCGCTCTGCTCTGGATGCGGTAGCGTTGGTGAGGCGTCGAAGCTGGGAATACGACTGGGTTGTCGAGTTCGACATCAAAGGACTGTTCGACAATATTAACCACGAGCTTCTCATGCGAGCGGTACGCAAGCACTGCAGCGTGTCGTGGGTCCTTCTGTACATCGAGAGATGGCTGAAGGCTCCCATGGAAACCAAAGAGGGGCAACGAGTGGCGCGTGAACGGGGGACCCCGCAAGGGGGCGTCGTGAGTCCGCTGCTTGCAAACCTCTTCCTACATTACGCGATGGATGTGTGGATGCGAAAACACCTGCGCAGCGTGCAGTTCTGCCGGTATGCTGATGATGGTGTCATCCACTGCCAAAGCGAAGAGCAGGCGCGGCGGGTGTTGCAGAAACTCGGGGAGCGGCTCAGCGAGTGCGGACTCGAACTGCATCCGGAGAAGACACGGATTGTGTACTGCCAGGACGTCAATCGAAAGGCAGTATATCCGAACGTCCAGTTCACGTTCCTCGGCTATACGTTCCGCCCGAGAAAGTCGGTGGATAAGTACGGTCGAGTCTATGTGAATTTCTCTCCGGCGGTCAGCCGAGACGCGATGAAGGCAATGCGTCAAACCGTTCGCGGCTGGCATTTGCAGCTCAAGTGCGACAAGGAGCTAAGCGACCTCTCGAATATGTTTGGTCCAGTGCTGCGTGGCTGGGCGAACTACTACGGTCGGTTCTATCCGACGGCGCTGAAGCCTTTATGGCGGCACGTAAACGATTACTTGGTGCGCTGGATGCGACGGAAGTACAAGCGTCTTGCCCGCGGTCTCACCCGCGCAGCCCGGGCGCTTGGACGCCTCGCCGAACGCGCGCCGCGATCGTTTGTGCATTGGGAGCGGGGTTTTACCCCGGCGGCAAGATGATGGGAGCCGGATGAGCCGAGAGGTTCACGTCCGGTTCTGCGAGGGGCTGGGGCTGCAATGCCCCGGCCTACTCACCCTTACATCCGGATTCAGACGGCCTTCGTTTATCTGGCCGTCATCCTGGATCGGTTCTCTCGCAAAACCATCGGGTATGCGCTCTCCCGCCGGATCGACACGGCCTTAAGCTTACAAGCGCTGCGGAGGGCGATTGAAACCCGCCGACCGCCGATGGGAGTCATTCATCACTCCGATCAGGGGGTCCAATCTGCCGCCCACGGTTATGTCGAGACCCTCAGGGCCTCCGGGTTTAAGATCAGCATGGCCCGCAAAGGCAATCCCTATGACAATGCCGTGGCCGAACGTTTTATGAAAACCTTAAAAACCGAAGAGGTGTATCTCGGGGAGTACCGGACGCTGGACGATGTGCAGAGCCGGCTGAATAGGGTCAGATACATGTGAGAATGCCGATCAGGTATCCTGGGGCCTCAGACCGGAGGCTCTACGATACAACTGATCGGACTTCCCCGATGTTTCTACCGGGCCGCTCGCCTCAAGGCGCCGGCGCTCTCCCCACAAGCGAAGAGTCGTCTTTTTGCCCTCGAGGTGTGGCAGCGGACCGGCCAGATCGAGATCGCGATTGAGGTCTTCGGGCTCAGTCAGGCCATCCTCTACCGCTGGCGACAGCGCTTCGACCCCCGGGATCTCACCAGCCGGGAGAGCCGCGGAAGGCGGCCCCAGCGGGTCCGCCGGCCCACCACGCCTCAGCCGGTGGTGGAGCGGATCCGGCAACTGCTGGAGCAGTACCCCCGTTGGGGCCGGGAGAAGCTCCGGGTCCTGCTCGCCCGCGCTGCGGCTGGCCCTGCGGGCCTGGGAGACGATCTACAACATGGTGCGGCCGCACCAGGCCCTGGGGTATTTGACACCCACTTTAGTATCTGGCCCATCATGCGACGTAAGGCCCCACATTCTCACATGTAGTGACCCCATACACCGGCTCCCGTATTTTATCGAACAGGTGTATAATCGCAAACGGCTGCATTCAGCCTTGGGCTACCGTCCGCCGGAGGAATTTGAAGCGCTCTGGACGGCTGCCCTGATTAACCAAGAACCCTGTCGGGACGCTCTAACCCAAACCGTCCAAACTTAAGGGTGCAGTCCAGGTTCCACCGGTCGTTCCGGAGGCCGCATGGATCAACAAACCGAAGCTGGCGTCCATGAGTGAGGAGGCGCTACAATAAATTCGCACAACAGGTGTCTCAAAGTCATTGACAGATTCCGCCCCGCCCGCAAAGCATTGGAGGCCTTGCCCCGAAAGTTCAGATAAAGCAGCGATTGCGCGCTGCACCCTTTTCTGTTAACTTCCCAAGATGCTTTCGCGCCTCCTCTGCGAATTCCTCAGGCTCTTTTATGAAAAGGGGTGGGTTTCTGGGACCGGTGGAGGGATCTGCGCCGTAGATCCCCGCGGAAGGATCGCCATGGCCCCGACCGGCGTGCACAAAGAGCGGGTGACACCCTCGGAACTTTTTATGGTCGACCCGCGCAGCGGATCCGTCCTTAGGCGCCCCAAGAATCCGGCATTGAAGGTTTCGGAATGCAGCGCGATCTTTCGCCTCTTGATCAACCAGAGGGGGGCCGGATCGGTGATGCACAGCCATGCCCTTTCCGCCGTCCTGGCCGCCGATCTTGCAGCCGGGCGGAATCAGATCATCTTTTACGATCTGGAGATGCTCAAAGGATTGCGGGGCGTTCAAAATATGGAGAAACACCCGGTCCCGGTGATCCGCAACAGACCGCGGGAGCCTGAACTGGTGGGGCAGATCGAGGAGGCGCTGAAGGATCCTGCGTACTCCAAGACATTCTGTATCCTCGTGCGGGACCATGGGGCCTACATCTGGGGGAGCGACCTCTGGGAGGCCAAACGGCATACCGAGGTCTATCATTTTCTCTTCGAAGCTACCGTGGCAAGAAGAAAAGGAGGAAGCGATGTATAAGTGCTCCTGCTGCCAGCAACCGGTCGAGCGGACGAAGATCGACGTTCAAAACGTCCGAAAGGCGGTCGAGAAGGACAAACTGACCGACAAGGATCTTTTCAAGCGGACCTACATCGGGCACGGCTTGCAATCAAGCGTCTTCGTCTTCCAGGGGCACAAGGGCCCATTTCGAAAACACGTCCATGTGACGCACGACGAAATCGGTTATGTCCTCTCCGGTTCGGGAAAGGTAGTCGTTGGGGAACTTGTGCGCGAAGTCAGTCCCGGCGACATCTGGGTGATTCCGGCCAACACCCCCCACTCCGGAGATTTCGCCGGTGAGCCGGTCGAGGTTCTCTTTATCTCTTCGCCGATCGACGATCCGGAGAATCCGGACCGCGTCTGGTTGGATTAGAAACCGTTCGTCTGCTCGGCGGGAATATCTTCTTGCCCAGAGCGCTCCCCTTCCGCTTCGCGGAGCAGCTCCTCAAAGTCTTTCAGCGGCGGCAGGGCGAAAAGCGAGGTAAGGCCGAAGTATTCGAGAAAATATTGCGTCACCCCGTAGAGCATCGGCCGGCCCGGCACCTCCTTGCGTCCCACGATTTTGATCAGCCTTCTGTCAAGGAGGGTTTTTAAGACCCCGGCCGAGTCGGTTCCGCGGATCAGTTCGATCTCGGCGCGCGTGAGGCCCGGTTTTTGATCCCGCCGGCTGTAAGCGATCATGGCGAGCGCCTCGACGGCCGCCTTGGATAGCCGCGAGCGCTGCCTAACCCAGGCAAGGCGTTTCACCCAGGGCGCCACCTCCTGTCGGGTGACCATGGCCCAACCTCCGGCTACTTCAACGATCTGCAGCCCCCCCGGCCGGGAGCGGTACTCCTCGGCCAATTCGATCAGCGCGGCGCGGATCATCTCCTCCTCGACCTGATCGAGAACCTCGCGCATCGTATTGACCGAAAGCGACTCGGGCGAGATGAAGAGGAGCGCCTCAAGAACACCTTTGACCTCGAAAAGTTCCATCAGGGGATCGTCACAATCACGCGGCCTGCCGCCGGACGATCCGCAGCAGCGATCCGATCCGGCCTCCGGCCTCTTCTTGAATGACGCGGATCAGTCTTCGGCTGAGAAGCTCAAGGATCGCCAGGAATATGGCGATGACCTCGGCCCTGGGAGCGGTCGGGGAGAAGAGGGCCTCAAAAAGGAACGTCTCCTCGCCTTCGAGTCGCTCGAGGATTAGAGCCATCTTTGCGCCGACAGAAAAATCATCCCTCGAGAGCCCCAGCGTGGGTGTCTGGGCGGCGCGCGCGAGAAGCCGCGCCAGCGCATTCAAAAGATCATAGAGCGACACCTCGCCGGGAGGGAGCTCCTCATCGCTCGGGCTCTCCTCGCGCCGAAAGATCTCCCGCCAGACGCTCTCCCGCTCGGCCAACTGCCCGGCCGCCTTCCGATACTCCGCCAGAATGAAATCGAGGGTCACGCGCGAAGGAGCCGGAAGTCCCTCTTCGGGTGAACCAGGCGGATCAGGAACCAGGACGCGCGCTTTGATCAGAAGAAGCGTTGCGGCCATGACAATAAAATCCCCCGCTAGCTCGAAATCGGCCTTTTCAAGCCTGTCAATCGTCTCGAGGTACTGCCGGGTGATCTCCGCGATCGGGATATCGAGGATATCTACACGATTCTCCTCGATGAGACGGAAGAGGAGGTCCAGAGGACCTTCGAAGGGGCCGGCCCTGAAGGAAAGCCCGGGAGCGGCCTCGGTCCGGCGGAGATCCATCGCCGCTCTTATATCACCGGAAAAGGGGAAAGGCAAGGAAAATCTTCAACATATGGGGTTGGGAAGGGCTTCTACCCCTACGGGACGGGGGTCGCGTTGATCAGCACCGAGAGGGTATCCCCCTCTTGCGCACCCGCTCCCTGATTCGCCGTCACCAGATCGGGCTTTCCATCCCTGTTGAAATCGGCTGTGTCGATCCCGTGAGCGGAGAAGGCTGGTGATGGTCCCGTTGAGAAGGTCTGGCCTACAGAGGTTACATTGTCGGGCCCAAAGGTCCCATCCCCCTTTCCGAAGAGGATGTAGGCTTCTGCCGCCTGCTGAGTGATCAGCCCGATATCGAGTTGCCCGTCTCCGTTATAATCGGCTATGGCCACTGCATGGGGAGACCTAGGAACGGCGAACTGGGATTGGGAAAATGAGCCCTCGCCGTTCCCCAAAAGGAGGGAGACGGACCCGGAGTCGTCGTTGGAGGTCACCAGGTCGAGCTTGCCATCCCGGTTGAAGTCGGCCGCGGCGATATAGGTCGGACGGGTTCCGGCAGGATAGGGGGAGCGGTCATCTATACTGAACGTGCCGTCGCTCGCTTGGAGGAGGATGCTTACGCTATCTCCATTATGGTTGCTTACGGCAAGGTCAAGCCGTCCATCGGCATTAAAGTCCCCAACCGCAACACTCGAGGGATTGCATTTCCCCGGCTGGGGGGCGGGGCATGTGACGACCGAGGGGCCCGCCGAGAAGAGCGTGGAGATCCCGTTCCCGAAAAAGATCTTAAGATCTCCCGTATCTTCAAAGGGGAAATCGGGCCTCCCCTCGTTCGCAACTACTAAATCGGGTAGACCATCGCGGTTCAGATCGGCGACACCGACCTTCACCGCAACGGCACCGGTGTGAAAGAAGAGTGGACTGTTGAAGTTCAGGCTTCCCTGACCAGGGTGGACGCTCAGGTATCCCACATCGACCTCATAGGTCCAGTTCGCCGGGTCCAAAGGAATAAGATCGCAGGCGGGGGTGAAGGTGAACGTGTCTGCCGTATTCCCTAAGATTGTCCTGCCAGAAACACACGGCCCCGAGGAGAACAGTTTCACTTTAGCGTCTTTCAAGATGTCCGGCGGCCAACTCTGGCCGTTTTGGGTGACCGTGGTTGTCGTTACCAAGTTGGCTATGCCCGAGAGACCAGCAACGACCGCGATCACGTCGGGCTTTCCATCGAGATTTACATCCGCGATCGTTACCGAGTGAACGCTCCCGAGGCCGGCACCGATCTGGGGGGTCGCCGGCGAGGAGAAGCCACCGGAGCCGTCGTTCCCTCGGATCGAAATCGATCTTGCGGCCTCATTGGCCGAGGCCAGATCTGAATCTCCGTCCCCGTCCAGGTCCCCTGCGGCGACCCCGGTCGGCTTGGCCTGAACCGCTACGCTCGCCGCGGCGTCCAGAGCGAAGTCCTCATCCCCGAATGTCTTCGAGGCGTTGATCAGAATGGAGACCGTCCCGGTGGTCTCGGTGCAGTTGGTATCGGGACAGAACGAATTCACCACGACGAGATCCGGTTTGCCATCGACCTTTCCGCCGATGGAGAAATCGCCCCAGGCGATGGCGCGCGGTGACGCGCCGGATCCTAACGAAAACCCTAATTCGACCCGGAAGGGGCCCCCGCTGTCCGCCGCCAAAAGGATGCTGAACGCTCCTGTCCCCTTATTCGCCGTCACAAGGTCGGCCCGGCCGTCCCGGTTAACATCCAGAGAGACCATTGCGAGCGGGACGCTGCTGATCCCCAGAAGGCAGGGGCCGTCGCCGGAGCAGTTCGGGTCCGCGCTGAAGGTCTGGTTTCCGCTGTTGTTAAACAGAAAGACCGTCCCGTCCGTCGCAGCGATGGCGATATCGATCTTTCCGTCCCGGTTGTAGTCGATCGGCGTCACCGCAGTTACCAGGCCGGTCCCGGTCGTCGCGGGAGAGAGCGTTATCCCCGGCCCGAACGTTCCGGCGGGCGATCCGTTGAAAAGGACCGTG
>CAZSHZ010000021.1:0-5278 GCA_964606955.1 uncultured Nitrospirota bacterium | reverse complement strand
CTGGGCGCAAAAGACCTCCTCCGGCCGGCCGGAGAAATCGAGGTCGGTTGTCCCGATGATCGAAAACTTCCGCCAGGGGAGGACGAAGAAGACCCGCTGATCCCGCTTTGAGGTGAGGACGACCGCATGGTTCGTAAAGCGCGGGACCACGATGTGCGATCCCTTGGTCGTCCGGAGCCGTTTCGGCGCGAGCCCCTCCAGCCCGGCGACTTCGTCCAGCCAGGGGCCGGCCGCATTCACGATTGCCTCTCCTCCAACCACGATCTCCTCTTTCGAAAAAGCGTCCCGCGCCGCAACCCCGATCGCCCTTTCTCCATCAGAAAGAAGGCGGACGACCCGGGCGTAGTTGAAAATTTCCGCCCCCGCCTCCCGAGCGGAGAGGAGCGTCTCGATGCAGAGGCGGGAGTCCTCCATGAATGCGTCATAGTAGAGTGCGCCGCCGCGAAGACCATCGGAGCGAAGCGCCGGTTCCAGGGTCGACAGCTTCTCCGCTGAGAGGATCCGGTAGTGACCAGGGGTGACGAATCCGGCGAGCGCCTCATAGAGGAGGAGCCCGGCGCGCAGCAGCATCGGCGAGCGGCTGTCTCTGTAGGAGGGGAAGAGGAAGGGGATCGGCCGGACCAGATGAGGCGCGATCGAAAGGAGGATCGCCCGCTCACGGGAGGCGCGCCGGACAAGGCCGAGGGCCCCCTGCTCCAGATATCGGATCCCTCCATGGATCAGCCGGGAGGTCCGGCTCGACGTTCCCGAGGCGAAGTCGTGCTGCTCGAACAGTGCCACCGAGAGTCCCCGAAGAGCGGCGTCGCGTGCGACCGCTGCGCCGTTGATCCCTCCTCCGATGATCACGACGTCAAAGGAGCGACCCGAGATTCTGCTGAAGCGGCCGGCTGTTTCGGGCATCGGATCGACGATAGCCGACTCGCCCCTTGAGGTCAAAGGATGTTATGATTTTCCGCGATGATCAACCGAGGCGGCCTTGAGCGCCTTCTGGCGGAATGTCACTCCTCCGAGCATCTCCCGCATGACCCGGTCCGCTTTCCGAGGCGATATCGGGACCCCGCCGATGCCGAGGCGGTGGCGCTGATCGCCTCCTCCTTCGCCTATGGCGCCGAAGAGCTCTTCTCCGCGGTTCTTGAGAAAATCCTCGGAGCGCTCGGTCCTTCCCCGGCCCGCACCCTTCGGGATCTATCGCCGCGCGATTCTCGATTTTTGCGTCTCTACTACCGGATGAATCGGGGCGTGGATATCGCCGCGTTCCTCTTCGTGATCGGCGGGATCATCAGGCGCCACGGCTCCATCCGCGCCCTCTTTGAGCGGTTCTGGCGCGAGAGGGGAGAGATCCATCCCCTCCTCTCCGATTTCTTCTCCGCCGTGATGGCAGTGAATACCAGGCCGGTCTACGGGAGGAATCTCCATCCGCACGGGCTGCGATTCTTCTTCGTCGATCCCTCCACGAAAAGCGCCTGCAAGCGGATCAACATGTTTTTGCGTTGGGTCGCGCGTCCCGACGACGGCGTCGATCTCGGTCTCTGGGATTTCATCCCTCCGGATCGGCTGATCGTCCCGCTCGACACCCATCTCTTTCGGATCGGCCGCTATCTTAAACTGACCCGCCGCCGTACCCCCGGATGGCGCGCCGCCGAGGAGATCACGAACGCGTTAAGGAGGATCGATCCGGCCGACCCGTTGAAATACGATTTTGCACTCTGCCATCTCGGGATCTCGGGGCGCTGTCCGATCAAACTTTCCGCTGCCTGCTGCCGCGTCTGCCCGCTATTGGATGGGTGTGCGAGGGGAAGGCGGGCGGTCCGCCTGGAGGGTTCATGGATCTCGAATTAAAGGGGAGGGTCGCGCTTGTCACGGGAGCGAGCCGCGGGATCGGCTATGGGATCGCGGCCGAACTGGCGCGGGAAGGGGCGTCGGTCGCAATGGTTGCGCGAGGGAGAGATCTTGAGAAGAGCGCCGAGGCGATCCGGCAGGCCGGCGGGGATCCGTTTGCGATTGTCGCCGACACCGATCGGCCCTCTGAAGTCGACCGGGCTTTCCGGATCATTAAAAAGCGTTTCGGCGGGCTGGACATCCTGGTCAACAACGTCGGCGGGCCGGTCGCGTTTAAAAAATTCGAAGAACTGACAGACCGGGAGTGGCTTGCCACTTTCCAGAAGAACCTCTTTTCGGCCATTCGCGTCACGCGCGCGGCCCTCCCCCTCTTGCGCTCGCGCCCAGGCGCGCGGATCGTGAACATCGGATCGGTTGCGGCGATCCGGATGGATCTGAAGTTTCCCGACTATCGGATCGCCAAGGCCGCGCTGATCGCCCTCTCCAAATATCTTGCGTTGGAACTTGCGCCGGATGGGATCGCCGTCAACACCGTCTGTCCCGGCGCGGTCTGGACCCCCTCCTGGGATAAGGAGGCGAAGAAGCGGGCGCGGGCCGAGAAAGTTTCTGTCGGCGAGATGCGGCGGCGGATGGAGAGGGAGGGGAGCGGCTCGCCGCTTGGAAGGATGGGGACGGTTGAGGAGGTCGCGCGCGTGGTGGCGGTCGCGGCATCCCCCCGCTTCGGCTTCCTGACCGGCTCTACAATCGTCATCGACGGCGGCGCGAGCTTGGTCCTCTGATGGCCAAATCAATCTTTCTTTTGATGATGACCTTAATATTGGTCGGGTGCCAGACCATCGGTTCTCCGCGCCATGCCGTGAACGTGAAATATGAGAATATCAAATGGGAGATGATTCTCCCTGATTTCGGCGCCGGCTCGCCGGAGATCGCCGTCCTGCGGGTCGATCCGAAGAGCGAAGCGACCGAGTTGATGATCCGGATCCCGAAAAATTTCCATGTGACGAGACATTGGCACTCGGCCAACGAAACGCATACCGTAATGAGCGGCACGTTCATCGTCGAAGCGGAAGGGAAGCGCGAAGAGCTCGGCCCCGGCTCTTTCAACTACATCCCGAGCGGGATGATTCACCAGGCCTGGACCAGGCCGGACGAGGGGGCTGTTCTTTTCGTCACGGTCGATGGAAAGTGGGACGCCAACTTTATTGAGGGCCCGCCGCGGCCTATAACGGAGTAGGAGATGGCCTCAACACTTCAGGGTATGCTGACAAAGGATGAACTGACCAAGAGGGTGAGCGCGCAAGAGATCGATACGGTCCTTTTGGTCTTCACCGATCATTACGGCCGCTTCATGGGGAAGCGGCTCGACGCCGAATTTTTCCTCGACGAGGCGATCAAGCAGGGGACGCACGCCTGCGACTATCTTCTTACGGTCGATATGGAGATGGAGCCGGTGCCGGGCTACCGGTTTGCCAACTGGGAGAAGGGGTACGGCGATTTTCACCTCGTCCCCGATCTCGACACGCTCCGGGTGGCGAGCTGGCTTGAGAAGACGGCGATGGTGATCTGCGACGTGGAGGATGAAAAGGGGAATCGGCGCGTTGCCCAGGCCCCCCGCTCCATCTTAAGAAGGGAGATCGAGAAGGCCGCGAAGATCGGATTCACCGCGATGGCGGGATCCGAGCTGGAGTACTACATCTTCCAGAACTCCTATCGAGACGCCGCGGCGAAGCGCTACAGCGGGTTGGAGCCTGCCGGCTGGTATCTGGAGGACTATCACGCCCTGCAGGGGTCCCGCGAGGAGGCGTTCAACGGCGCGGTCCGCCGCCATCTGAAACGCTCGGGCGTCCCGGTGGAGAACTCCAAGGGGGAGTGGGGATTGGGCCAGCACGAACTGAATGTCCGCTACGCCGACGTCCTTGCCATGGCAGACCGCCATGCAATCTATAAGCAGTGCTTAAAAGAGGTGGCCGATCAGATGGGGCTCTCCGTCACCTTCATGGCGAAGTACGCCGCCAATCAGGCCGGCTCCTCCTGCCATATCCATCTGAGCCTCTGGCGTGGGAATCGAAGCGCCTTTCCGGGAAAACAGAAACTCGGCCCAGTTGCCTCCTCCGAGATCTTCCGCTGGTTTCTGGGGGGATGGATCGCGCATGCCCCGGAGATGATGGTCTTCTACGCCCCGACCGTAAATTCGTACAAGCGTTATCAGGCCGCCTCCTGGGCGCCGACCCGCCTCGCCTGGAGTTATGACACCCGGACCGCCGGCTTCCGCGTGGTCGGAAGCGGGGAGAGCCTCCGGATCGAGTGCCGGATTCCGGGCGCGGACTGCAACCCTTACCTCGCCTACGCCGCTGCGCTCGCCTCCGGGCTGGACGGCATCGCCAACAAGATCGAGCCGCCCGCGATGTTCGAGGGGGATGTCTATGCCGCCAAGAACCTCCCTCACGTCCCGCGGACCCTGCGCGACGCCGCCGATCTCTTCGAGAAGAGCGCGTTCGCCAAAAACAGTTTCGGCAAGGAGGTGGTGGAGCACTATCTCCACTTTTTTAAAATGGAGCAGGAGGCATACGATAAGGCGGTAACCGATTGGGAGCGGCAGAGATATTTTGAGAGGATCTGAGTGATGCGCCTGAAGGGAAAGGTCGCGCTCATCACCGGGGCGGGGAGCGGAATCGGGAAGGAGTCGGCGCTTCTCTTTGCGAGCGAGGGGGCGGGGATCGCGGTGGTCGATCTCAACGACGACGCCGGAAAAGAGACGGTTGGGATGATTGAGAAAGAAGGGGGGAAAGCGATCTTTCAGCATGCCGATGTCTCGAAAGCGGCCGACTGTAGAGAGATGATTGCGGCGGCGGAGAAAAATTTCGGCAGATTGGATGTCCTCTTCAATAACGCCGGGATCATGGAGAGCCGCGACGACGACGCGATAAAAACCGACGAGGAGGTCTGGGAGCGGACGATGGCGGTCAATCTGAAGTCGGTCTTTCTCGGTTGCAAGTACGGGATTCCGGCGCTCCGCCGCGCGGGGGGCGGGTCGGTCATCAACACCGCCTCTTTCGTGGCGCTGCTGGGGGCGGCCACGCCGCAGGTTGCCTATACCGCGAGCAAGGGTGGGGTCCTGGCGATGAGCCGGGAGTTGGCTGTGGTCCACGCGCGCGAGAAGATCCGGGTCAACGCCCTCTGCCCCGGTCCGCTCCGGACGGAACTCCTGATGAAATTTTTAGACACCGAGGAGAAGAGGAGACGGCGCCTGGTCCATATCCCGATGGGCCGCTTCGGAGAGGCGAAGGAGATCGCCAAGGCCGCCCTCTTTCTCGCCTCTGACGACTCCTCTTTTATGACCGGCGCCGCCCTGATCATTGATGGCGGAATCACCGCCGCCTATGTCACCCCGGAATAGTGATCCCAACTCGTTTGACGCGAGTTTAGGGAATCTTCTTTA
>CAZSHZ010000020.1:0-3063 GCA_964606955.1 uncultured Nitrospirota bacterium | reverse complement strand
CCGGAGGGTCCTTTCGGTTTCCATCATGGACGACCATGGTAGAATCTGCGCAAAGAAATCTCTCGGTCTTCAGTCAGTGGGCGTTTCGCGCGGGGGAAGGCCAAGAAAAAAGTCAGCGAATGTCGTAGATCTGCTCGATGTGCAGTACGACCCAGAAGAAGAAGCCGAGCCACACGATCAGGATCGCTTTCAGAATGTGGCGGTCGATGAACCCTAGAGTCTTGTTGAACATCTCTACCCTCCTTAACGAATTTTATGCGGTTCTTATATAACCCAAAATTTCTCCTTTTTCAAGGTTTGATGCTGTCCGCCGCCAGCTGCGACCGGGGAGGGCCGGTCCCGCTGGAGGCGACGGTGGTCTGGTCTTCGGAGGGGGGGCGGGAACCCTTTGCCCGCTTCGGGGCTGCGGTCGCCTCCAATCCGTCCGGAGCCCTTCTGGTCGGCGCGCCGACTGCGGGGGGCAACGCCGGCAAGGTCTTCTATTTCCGGTCGCTCTCCGATCAGCCGGCGGTTCTGGAGGGGGAGGCGGACCCTCGCAAGTTCGAGGAGTATTTCGGGACGGCGGTCGCCTTCCTGGGAGATATCGACGGCGACGGGAGAGGGGAGGTTGCCGTCGGCGCGCCCGGCTACGGTCCTCCGGTAAATCTCGGCCGGGTCTATCTCTATTCGCTTGCGGGGGCGCGCCGGGCCGGGATTCTTAACGGCGAGCGGGAGGGGTCCTTCTTCGGAAACGCCCTGGCTGCGGCCGGGGATGTTAACCGAGACGGCTATGCCGATCTCCTCGTCGGAGCGACGAACTTCGACGGGGGGAGGGGGAAGGCCTATCTCTACTGCGGCTCCCCCTCCGGGCTCCGTCTCTGCTGGAGCGCCGTTGGGGAGCGGAGGAGGGAGAATTTCGGCGCCGCTTTCGCGGCGGGCGATTTCAACGGGGACGGCCGGGTCGATCTGGCGGTCGGGGCGGCCTTTTTGACCGGCCGCGTCGCGGTGTTCGATGGTCGTGATCTTGCCGGGGCCGCAGCCTGGAGCAGTACCGGCCCGAATCAAGGAGGGGCGAAGTTTGGAGCGGCGCTCACCGTCGGCCGATTCACCGTCGGCCGATTTGATGACCTTTTGATCGGCGCCCCCGCCTACGACAGCGGCCAGACCGACACCGGCGCGGTATTCCTCTACCAGGGAGGATCGGGGTGGTTCTCCCGGCCTTCCTGGTCCTCTTTTGGCGAGGACCGCCACGACTCCTTCTTCGGAACCTCCCTGGCGATCTTTGACCAGGGGATTGCCGTAGGCGCCAAGGGGATGAAGGTGGATGCCCCCCTCTCCGGGACGACCTATCTCTTTGACCGCGGGCGTCGAAAGCCCGCGATGGTCGGAAAGATCCCGGGGGAAGAGGGCTCGGCGGCAGGGTCGGCTCTGGCGGCCTATCCCGGTGGGATCGCGGTCGGCCTCCCCCATTTCAGTGAGGAGAGGAGCGGAAAGGTGATGATCTACCGGATCTCCCGACGCGATCAAAAATAGAGATCAAGTCGGACCAACGATTCCGCGGGCAACCGTGGACCTGGATTTTGTCATCGGCCTCGACGAGAAGCGGCTTCCGTCGTTCATCGAAACGGCTGCCGGAGCAGGATTGGTTGTTTTCGATTCAAAGCCGATGGAGTTCAAGAAAACGAAACTCCTGCGGATGTTTCTAAAAGGCAAAGAGGCTCAGCTTTTGATGCTGGATTTTATTCTGACCGATGACGACTATAAACGTGAATCGCTGGGAAGGGCCGTCGCGCTTCCACTCGAAGGACAAACCGTCAAGGTGGCTTCACCGGAAGATGTGATCCTTCTTAAACTGTTAAGCGCCCGGGGGCAGGATCGGGTGGATGTCGAGAACATTGTCCGAATCCGCAAAGATTCTCTGGACAGAAATTATCTGCAACGTTGGGCAGCAAACCTATCCGTCTTGGATTCGCTGAATCAGCTCTGGATACCATGAGCCTTTACTGTTCTTTTCTTCTGTTACTTTGTCTTGACTTTTCCCGCCCCATCATTAAGAATGATTACGCAGTATTACCGATCGGGAGATTACAAAATGAAGAGCAAAACTTCGATCCATGATCCGATCATTCCTGCGCTCAAGAAGAAGCTGCTTGAAAAGTTTCCAGGGGCCATCAAGAATGTCCTCCTTTACGGTTCAAGAGCGCGGGGAGATTTTGAGCGGGAATCGGACTATGACCTGATTATTCTCATCGATAAGGCGAGCAAGGATCTGGAAGAGCGTATCTGTGCTTTGGCATGGGATATTGGATTTGAGCATCACGTTTCCATCTCCGTGCTTGTTTTTGAGCAGTCCCTGTTTGAGACCGATCTTTATGAGCCCCTCTTCATCAATGTCCGGCGGGAAGGTATCGCAGTATGAAGAAGGACCCCGCACTGATCACAAAATTGGAAACGATCATGGCCAAGGCCCGACAATCGCTTGTTCTGGCCAAGGAACATCATGCCGAAGGTCTTAGTGATGAAGCAGCCTCCAAGGCCTATTACGCTGTTTTTCATGCGGTTCAGGCGGCGCTTCTGACCAAGGGGCTGGCGTTCTCCAAACATTCGGGAGTCAAAGAGGGATTTAATCGGGAGTTCATCCATGCAGGAACGTTTCCCAAGGAATTCCACTCGATCATGGAGCGGCTTTTCAGAGACCGGAACATCGGCGATTACTCGTATGACAAGACCGTTTTGAAGAATCTCTATCCAAACTGTTAAGCGGCCGGAGCCAGGATCGGGTCGACATCGAAAACATCATCCGCATGCGCAAGGATTCTCTGGACAAAAATTACTTGCAACGCTGGGCGGAAAGCCTTTCCGTTTCTGAATCGTTGAGTCAGCTCTGGAGTTCGTAAATGGACATGACCCTCGGCCACCTGCTTCCGATGCGCTTCCGCCTGGGATTGGCCGAAGGATTGGACGAAGGCGGCGAACGGCAGACTTACTAATCAGAGCAGAAAATACTTTACATGGCGATGAATATGAGATATACTCCGCGAAGTGAAAAATCAGGATGCTCGGGGTTTGTCTTCCACGGCCCAG
>CAZSHZ010000019.1:0-10739 GCA_964606955.1 uncultured Nitrospirota bacterium | reverse complement strand
GAAAAACGCTTAAGATATCAAATCGGGGGCAGGCCAATATTTCACCCCTCGAGCGCTGATCAAGGCGATGGTCGATGCCATTGATCCCAAACCGGGCGAGACGATCTGCGATCCGGCCTGCGGCACGGGGGGCTTCTTGTTCCTGGCTCATAATCATCTCGTGGAACAGAACCCCAACCTGACACGGGCCGAGAAAAAAAGAATCAAGGAGGGTGACTTTAAGGGATGGGAAATCGTTCACGGCGCCGCGCGGGTCTGCGCGATGAACCTGCTCCTGCACGGCATTGGTACGGATGAGAATATGCCGATCATCGTCGGCGATGCGCTGGCCAAGCATCCGGGCGAATACTTCGACATTGTCCTCACCAATCCGCCGTTCGGAAAGAAGAGCAGTATTACCGTGGTCGGCTCGGAAGGTGAGGTCTCCAAGGAAAAGGAAACCTACGAACGGGACGACTTTTGGGCGACGACATCGAACAAGCAGCTCAACTTCCTGCAGCATGTGAAGTCGCTGCTCAAGTCAAACGGCCGCGCCACGATCGTGGTTCCCGACAACGTGCTGTTTGAAGGTGGGGCGGGCGAGACGATCCGACGCAAGCTACTGCATGAGTGCGACGTGCATACCTTGCTGCGGCTGCCCACTGGCCTGTTCTATGCCCAGGGGGTGAAGGCCAATGTCCTTTTCTTTGACAAGAAGCCCGGCAGCGAGACGCCCTGGACAAAAAAGCTCTGGATCTACGACCTGCGCACCAACACACACTTTACCCTGAAGACCAAAACCTTAACGCGCGAAGACCTCGACGAATTTGTCACCTGCTACAACCCGAAAAATCGCCATCAGCGCAAAGCGACCTGGTCCGAGAAGAACCCCAGCGGCCGCTGGCGGGCTTATGGCTTTGACGATCTTATCAGCCGCGACAAAGCCAGTCTGGATATCTTCTGGTTGAAGGATGAGTCACTGCAAGAGTCCGAGAACCTTCCCGACCCCGGCATTCTCGCTCAGGAGATTGTCGAGGACCTCGAGGCGGCGTTGGAACAATTTAGGGAAATTGCCACGGATTTAGGACGGAAAGAATAACCTTACTGCGCGGGGATCAGAGCTTCGCGGCGCGCTTGCGGTCGTGTGTGTCCAGGAGCCGCTTTCGCAGACGCAGCGAGAGGGGCGTGACCTCGACGAGCTCGTCGTCCCCGATGAACTCGATCGCCTGCTCAAGCGAAAGGAGCCGCGGCGGGGTGAGCTGGATGTTCTCATCGCTTCCGGACGCGCGCATGTTCGTCTGTTTCTTCGCCTTCTGGGGATTGACGACGAGATCGTCCTCGCGCGAATGCTCCCCGATGATCATCCCCGCGTAACACTTTACTCCGGGACCGAGGAAGAGGGCTCCGCGCTCCTGGAGACTGAAGAGCGCATAGGCCACGCTCTCCCCCGCCCCCATCGCGATTAAGACCCCCCGCGTCCGGGTCGGAATCTCCCCCTTGTACGGGCCGTAGGCGTCGAAGATGTGATGGAGCACGCCCGTTCCCTTCGTCTCGTTGATGAACTCGGACTGGAGGCCGAGCAGGCCGCGCGCCGGAATCCGATACTCGAACCGGACCCGCCCATCCGCGCCGATCGAATGACTGAGGATCTCCCCTTTTCGCGCGCCGAGCTTTTCGATCACCGTCCCCTGGTAGATCTCCTCGACGTCCACCGTTAAAAGCTCGTACGGCTCGAGCGTCTCGCCTCCGACCTCCTTCAGGATCACACGCGGCTTGGAGACGGCGAGCTCGTAACCTTCCCTGCGCATGTTTTCGATCAGGATCGACAGGTGGAGTTCGCCCCGCCCGGAAACCTTGAAGACGTCGCCGTTCTCCGTCTCCTCGATCTTTAAGGCCACGTTGGTTCGAATCTCCCGGAAGAGGCGCTCGCGCAGATGGCGGCTGGTCAGATATTGTCCTTCGGTTCCGGCCAGGGGAGAGGTGTTCACCATGAATTCCATCGTCAAGGTCGGCTCGCCGATTTCGATGGGGGGAAGGGCGCGGGCCTCCTCCGGATCGGCGATCGTCTCGCCGATCTCGATTGCCTCCAGGCCCGCGATCGCCACCACCTCGCCCGCCTGCGCGGAATCGAGATCGATCCGGCCGAGCCCGTGGAATCCATACAGTTTCGTCACCCGGCCCTTCTCGACGCTCCCGTCCCGCTTCACGCGCGCGATCGGGCTTCCAAGCTTTAAGATGCCGTTCTCGATCTTTCCGATCGCGATCCGGCCGACGTAGTTGTCGTGGTCGAGCGTGGTGACCAGCATCTGAAGGGGGAGGTCCGAACGGCCGGAGGGAGGGGGAACGTGCGACAGGATCGTCTCGAAAAGGGGGCCGAGATCCTCCCGCGGATCATCGAGCCGCCGGGTCGCGTACCCCTCCTTGGCCGAGGCGTAAATAATCGGAAAGTCGAGTTGTTGATCATCGGCGCGGAGCTGGATGAAAAGATCGAAGGTCTGATTGACCACCTCATCCGGCCGCGCCTCCGGGCGATCGATCTTGTTTACCACGACGATCGGGCAGAGGCCGAGCTGAAGCGATTTGGCCAGGACGAATTTGGTCTGCGGCATCGGCCCGTCCACCGCGTCCACGAGGAGGAGGACGCCGTCAACCATCTTGAGAATCCGCTCCACCTCTCCGCTGAAGTCCGCATGGCCGGGGGTATCGACGATGTTGATCCGGTGTCCCTGATACTGGATCGCGGTGTTCTTCGCGAGGATCGTGATCCCGCGCTCCCGTTCGAGATCGTTCGAATCCATCACCCGTTCCAAAACGGTCTGGTTTGATCGAAACGTGCCGCTCTGGCGAAGCAGGCCGTCCACGAGGGTGGTCTTCCCATGATCGACGTGCGCGATGATCCCGATGTTGCGGATCTTTTCCTGGGTGCTCACGTCCATTCTTAAAATCCGGCCATCACCGCCTGCGGAATCTTCTCTCCGATGAACTTTTCAATGTTGCGAAGGCTCTCCCGTTCGTCGGGCGAGACGAACGAGATCGCATCCCCCGTCATCTCGGCGCGGGCGGTCCGCCCGATCCGATGGACATAATCCTCGGGGGCCTCGGGGATCTCATAGTTCACGACGTGGGAGACCATCTTCACGTCGAGTCCGCGCGCGGCGAGGTTTGTGGCGACCAGCACCCGGACGGTCCCTTTGCGGAACGCCTCCAGGGCTTTGGTCCGCGCCTGCTGGGTCTTGTTCCCGTGGAGCGCCTCTACCTGGTTTCCTTCCCGCTTGAGATGGGCTGCCAGTTTCTCCGCGCGACGTTTCGTTCGGGTAAACACCAGCACCCGTGACATCTGTTCCGTTTCGATCAGGCGCATGAGGAGTTCCCGCTTGCGGGCGGTCTCGACCGGATAGACCACCTGCCGGACGCCGCTGACCGTGGTCCCCTGGCGCACAATCTCGATGACTTGCGGCTCTTTGAGAATTTCGGCGGCAAGCCTCTGGATCTCCTCGGGGATCGTGGCGGAAAAGAGAAGGGTCTGGCGCTGCGACGGGACGCTCTTTAGAATCGTCCGAACATCGTCGATAAACCCCATATCCAGCATCCGATCGGCCTCGTCGAGGACCAGGACCTCAAGATCTTTGAAGGAGACGTTTCCCTGGCGCATCAAGTCGAGCAGCCTGCCGGGGGTTGCGATGAGGATGTCCACCCCCTTTCGGAGGGCATCTTTCTGGGGATTGATCCCGACCCCTCCGAAGACGGCGGTCGTCCGGAGCCGAAGGTAACGGCCGTACGTCCGGACACTCTCGTAGACCTGGTTCGCCAGCTCGCGGGTGGGGACCAGGATCAGTGCCCGAAGCGAGGGAGACAGCCCGTTGGCAAGCCGGTGAAGCATTGGAAGGGTGAAGCCGGCGGTTTTGCCGGTCCCGGTCTGCGCGCAGCCGATCACGTCCCTTCCTTCCAGGATGGCCGGAATGGCCTGCAATTGGATGGGAGTGGGGACGACGTAGTTTTTGGCCCGTACGGCGCGAAGGATCTCCGGGCTAAGCCCAAAATTTTCAAATGACATAGTTTCGTTTTCTCCTGTGTGGATTGAAGAACCTTTCAGAAGGGTAATGTTGAATCAGGCGAAACGGTTAAACTGTGAAAGAAGTTTGCCCCTGACGGCCCTGCTTTTGAGATGGTTCATCAATTGGCGGTTGTTATAACACAAGGACGGGCTATTAGCAAAGAGTATTTTTCGACTTTCAGTGCGGCCGCGCTGAACCCCTTAGTCCGCAGAGTTCCTGGAGGACCTGAGGGTCCCGCCCGGAAATCGCCTGGGAAATTGAAATTGTCGATGACCACTAAAAAAGGGAGAAAGTTGCCCCCGTCCATCCGGGAGAGATTCTATGTGAGGAGTTTTTTGGGCCTCTTGGGATCAGTCAGTACCGGCTGGCCGTGGACGTTCATGTCCCGCCGTAGGGACGCCTCAAGGAGACCGAGCAGGCGTGGCTCACGTCCTCGATCTCCTCCAAGCTAAAGGGTGCTCTCGCTCCAGCGCCCGCGCCCGCTCGCGCAACAACTCGTTCCGCATCGTCAAATCCCCGATGAGCGTCTTCAGCCGCCCATTCTCCTCGTCCGCGGGCGTCGGCTGCCGGCTCTTCAGATTCGCCTGTCCCCCGGCGATGAAATCCTCCCGCCCCTCCGAGTTTACTACGGATTCGCTGAGCGGCAATGGGACAGAGAAGGTTTTTCCTCCGTGACTGATGATCGATCGAAAATTATCTGTAGAGAACCATTCGTTGCCTAATGGGTAAATAGAGCAGCGGATTTCGGTTGATCAAGGAAGTCCCGCGGCCCTTCTTTTTTTCTCAAGCCCGGGTTACACTCCACCCGGATGTCGGAACCACTCCGCTTTCATCTGATCGCCGTCGGAGGGACCGGCATGTCGGCGCTGGCGGGGCTGCTGGTCTCCGCCGGGCATGCGGTCAGCGGTTCCGACACAAAACTCTACCCCCCCACCAGCGATCTCCTTCGACGCCTCCCGATCAAACTTTACGAAGGGTACTCGGCTGAGCAGCTGGAGGGGCCGATCGATGTCGTCGTCATCGGAAATGCCGTCAGCAAGTCGAATCCGGAGGTCGCCGCGGTCCTGGAACAGGGGATTCCGTACCTCTCAATGCCGCAGGCGCTCGAACGCTATTTTCTGGAGGGGAAAGAGCCGCTGGTGGTCGCCGGGACCCACGGCAAAACAACCACCGCCTCTCTCCTCGCCTCGGTCCTGATCTCTGCGGGGGTGGATCCCGGCGCGATGATCGGCGGCTGGGTTGCCAACCTGGATGGAAACTTCCGCCTCGGCGGCGGGAAATATTTTGTGGTCGAGGGGGACGAGTACGACACCGCCTTTTTCGACAAAGGGCCGAAATTCTTTCACTACCGTCCCCAGCACGCCATTCTCACGAGCGTCGAATACGACCACGCGGATATCTACCCTTCGGTTGACCTCCTCAAATCGGCCTTTTCAAAATTCGTCTCCCTCGTTCCGTCGGATGGATGGATCATTGCGGGGGCCGACGAGGCGGTGGAGGAGGTGACCCGCGCGGCGGGCTGCCGCCTGGAGTTTTACGGCCCGGCAGGAGGGAATGGATCGTATAGACTTGACTGGTCTGCAGAGGAGATCGAGGCGAGCGGGCGCGGGACCGCCTTCTATGTTTTTTATCGAGGAAGAGGGCTCGGGAGGGTCGCGCTCCCCCTCTGGGGGGCACACAATGTGAAGAACGCCCTGGCCGTGGTCGCGCTCGCCTCAAAATTGGGGATCCCTTTTGATCGGATCGCCTCCGGTCTCTTGTCCTTCGCCGGGGTCAAGCGCCGCCAGGAGATCGTTGCCGAGGAGGGGGGGATCACGATCATCGACGATTTCGCCCATCATCCGACCGCCGTCCGGGAAACGCTCGCTTCCCTCCGATCCCGTTTTCCGGAGAGGAGACTCTGGGCGATCTTCGAGCCCCGCTCCGCGACGAGCCGCCGCCGGATCTTCCAACGAGAATTTGCCGAAGCGCTCTCGGTCGCCGATCGGGTCGTGATCTCCGGGATTTTCCAGCCGGAGAAGATCCCGGAACAGGAGCGGCTTGACCCGGAGGAGATTGCGGCCGACATCCGCAAGCGCAACGTCCCCGCCGATTTCATTGGAAGCGCGGAGCGGATCGCCGAGGCGATCGTGCCGCAACTTGCTTTCGGCGATGTTGTGGTGATCATGTCGAGCGGCGGCTTCGGGGGGCTGCACAAAAAATTAGCGGAGCGGATCGGAGCGAAGCCGTGAAACGGGTGACGGCAAAGATGCGGGAGGGGGTCGCCTCGGGGGTCTTCCCATCCGCCGTTCTTAGGATCGAGCGTCACGGCGAAGTCCTGTTGGATGAGGCCTTCGGGAAGGCGAATCGCGATACGATTTTCGACATCGCCTCGCTGACCAAGCCGATCGTCTCGGCCGCATTTTCCCTGATGGAGGAGCGGGGCGAACTTTCGATCGATGACCCTGTTTCGCGATGGTTTTCCGAATTCACTTCGGCCCGCAAACAGGATGTGACCCTGCGGCATCTCCTTTCGCACTGTTCCGGGCTTCCGGACTGGAAGCCCTATTTTCGGGAGATCCTCCCGGATGCTGCCGCCGCGACTGGCGAGAGCCGCCGGGAACTGGTCCGCCGGGTCGCCCAGGAGCCGCTCATCTATCGTCCCGGTGGGAAAGGCCTCTACAGCGATCTCGGATACATACTTTTGGGAGAGGTCCTGGAGCGGATCTTAAGTGAGCGGCTCGATCGCCTCCTCTCCCGGCTGATCCTCGAGCCGCTTAAGATGGGGAGGACGGGTTTCTCCCCGAAGAGCGGGGAGATCGCTCCCGCGGAAATCTGTCCCTGGCGCGGGCGCGAACTTTCCGGCGAGGTCAGCGATGAGAATGCCTGGGTGATGGGGGGGGTCGCGGGACATGCCGGTCTCTTCTCAACCACCGCCGACTACGCCCTTTTTGCGCATGAGGTCCTCGCGGCCCGGAAGGGAGAGGGCCGGGTTCTCCCGCACGCGCTGCTCGAATACACGAAACGGATGACCACCGGAATCCCCTCGACCTGGGCCCTCGGCTGGGACACCCCCTCCCGCTTCGTTCTCCCCGGGAGTTATACCTCCTGCGGAAGCGGCTTCTCGATTCAATCGTTCGGCCATCTTGGATTTACAGGCGGTTCAATCTGGATCGATCCATCGGAAGAGGCGGGAGAACTGATCGTTCTTCTCTTTACCAATCGCGTCCATCCGAGCCGTTCGAACGATGCGATCCGAGAATTCAGGCCGCAGATCCACGATCTGATCTCGGAAGAGATCGTTGCTCGGAGGGGCGGATGAATCGAAGAGTCGTTCGACATCGGCCGGTCCGGCCCGGCGCCCTGCTCGGAATCGCCGCCCCTGCCGGTCCGGTCGATCCGTCGGAACTGGAAGCCGGCGTCCGACGCCTTCAGTCGCTCGGCTTTAAGATCAGAATCGGAAAGTCGGTTGAGCGGAGGTTCCGGTATCTCGCGGGGGAGGATTCGGAGCGGGCAGCCGATCTCATCTCTCTCTTCCTGGATCCCGAGGTTGCGGCCGTCATCTGCGCGCGCGGCGGGTTCGGATCCTCGCGGCTTCTCTCTCACCTCGACGCCCGGCGTCTTTCGCGTGGGGCAAAACCGTTCGTCGGGAGCAGCGATGTCACTTCGCTCCTCCTCTTTTTCCGGCAGCGGCTCGGGTGGGTCGTCTATCACGGTCCGATGGTCGCCCCCAATTTCGGGCGCTCCCCCTCCCCGATTACGGACGAGTGGTTCGTCAAGGCGCTCGGCGGTGGGCCGCTCCATTATCGCTTCGACGAATTGCGCGCGCTCTCCCACGGCTCCGCGCGGGGGCGCCTCACGGGAGGTTGTCTCTCTCTCCTCTGCGCCTCGCTTTCGACGCCGGAAGAGATCGATACCCGTGGAGCAATTCTTTTCGTCGAGGATGCGGGAGAGCCGCCGTATCGGATCGATCGGATGCTGACGCAACTGATCCGGGCCGGAAAATTCGCTCAGGTGCGTGGGGTTATCTTCGGTCAGATGCCCGGGTGCCATCCTCCACCCGTGTCCGGATACACTCTGCAGGAGATCCTCGGCGAGCGGCTTGCGGGATTCAAGATCCCGATCCTCTGGGGATTTCCCTCGGGCCACGGCGCGCTCAACGTTACCCTCCCTTTCGGACTTCCGGCGACGATTCAGACCGATCCCCCCGCGCTGATGATCTGACCCGCGCTCTTAGCGTCGTCCTCAGGCCGGCGTCTGTTCTATTCGGGATCGAAGAAGAGGCCGCGCGGACCGTTCAGCGTCGTCCTCGGGCCGGTGAGATTTCGAGTCGGAGTAATATTCCCCTCGGCGCGACTGGCCCCCTCGAAGATCACAACCGAATTCCCCAGGCTGTTTGCGACATAAAGAATATCCCGGTTCGCGTCCAGGGCGAGCCCCTCCGGCCCGGTAAGGAGCGTCGCCGTTCCGGAGAGGACGCGCAAGGGGGGAGGGAGGCCGCTTCCGACCGAGAGCCCGTCGAAAACGAGAACCGCGTTGGCGCCGGCGCTCGCTACATAGATCAGATTGCGCGCCGGATCGACCCCGATTCCTGAGGGGCGGTCGAGAAGGGTCGGGCCGCCGAAGATATGGGACGGATCGATCTCCCCGTTTACGGAAGATGCCTTTTCGACCACGACGATTCTGTTCCCGTCGGTATCCGAGATGTATAAGAGGTCGCGGATTCCGTCATAGGCGATTCCCGAGGGGGAGAGGGGCAGGTCGGTTCGAATGCTGAACTTGCGCACCGGCGTCACCACTTCCGGGTTGGGAGGAGAGACGAGCGAGGAGCGGAGAAAGACGAGGACCTCATTCATGGGCGGGTTGCCCGTCTGCGTCTGATTGGCGACGAAGAGAAGGCCCCGCGAGGGATCGACCGCAATGGCTGCGGGGTCGGCGAGGCCTGTTCCCACGCAGGTCGCAGATTCTTCGCAGAGGCGCGGGAGAGGGAGAACATCTCCCACCACATTCGCGGCGTCCTTAAAGATGAGGATCCCGCCGTCCGGCTTTCCAAGATCCCCGGGGTCGGCGATGATCAACAGCGGGGGGGTTGCTCCACGGTCGACTGCGATTCCAGT
The DNA here is from genome assembly GCA_964606955.1 of uncultured Nitrospirota bacterium. Classification (GTDB taxonomy): domain Bacteria; phylum Nitrospirota; class Nitrospiria; order SBBL01; family CAZSHZ01; genus CAZSHZ01. Next base: position 1,609 of record CAZSHZ010000019.1, on the reverse strand, counting down.
CGGACGGATGAACGTCGGCCGCCCCTCCCCGAGCTGGCGGCCCGGGAGGATATCCCCTTCCAGGCCGAACGAACTGATGAAAAGAGACCCCGGGGGGGGCTGCTCGTTTATGACGTAGAGGAGATCGCTCCCGTTTTTGCTGTCTAGGAAGAGACCTTTCGGGTTCAGACGCGTCTCGGCCCCGGTCAGGATTCGATCGGGCGCGACGTTGCACTCCGCCGGGGACGAGGTGCAGGAGTCCGGGGCCGCGCCTTTTCCTGAGATAAATTCAAACACGATCACCGCCGCGCCTGACGGGGAGGTCTGCTCGGCAGCGTAGAGGCGGTCGGCCTCGATATTCATCGCCAATCCGGTCCCGCCGCCGATGAAGGTCTTATCGCCGGTGATCTCGCGCGAGGCGGCTAGCTCGCATATCGTCGGGGCGGCCGGGCATGAGTCGTCGATACGACTGGAGAGCGATTCAAAGGCGATAATGCTGGGGTTGGGGAGGCCGTCGAGGGGTAAACTGTTCTGGACATAGAGGATGTCGCGGGCGCTATCCACCGCGATCCCTTGCGGTTTGCAGAGATACGTCTTTTTACGCTTGCAACGGCTGTCAAGCACGATGGGATCGGAGATGATCGCCCGGGGGGCGGGATTGCACGGCTGTGTGGGATCGAGGGGCTTACCCGGGTTCCCCGGATCAAAATCGGGGCAGACCTTTGGGTCGAAAAGGTCCGAAACCCTGTACGCGGTGATCGTGTCGGTGATAAAGTTGATTTCGGCTGTGGTCGGGTTGTTGACAACATAGACGAAGCCGTGGGGGCGGTCGATCGCAATCCCGGTCGGCTGATCCAGGAGGGTTTTTGATCCCTGGATGAACTTTATCGGTCTGGTCAGGTTGGAGATGTCGTAGACCGAGATCGATCCGACCCCTCCATTGAGGACGAAGAGCTGTCTCTCCTCCTCCTCATATGCGACCGCCTGCGGCGCGTTGATCTGATTGGAGGCAGGAATGGTCTCCGGGGTGACCGTGGTATCCGCCGCGAGGGCGCTCGGGTTCTTCACGATGAGGAGGGCGCCCCCGCCCGACAACTCCGGAACAAAGAGCCGCTCGAGGGTCAAGGGGCTCCCTGTCACCGGGTCAACCGCCGCTGTTCGGGCGAAGGCTAGTTGGGTCCCGCCGCTGGTCGGCGTCCTTAAAGTCCCGTCGGACTTGTTATACGGGCCGATCGTGATCTTCCGTCCCGGCGGGATATCTCCATCGATCCTGAAAACCCCGACCGTCTTCTGCGGCGTGTTGGCGACGTAGAGCGCGTCTAAAGCCGGATCGTAATCGACCCCTGCCGGATCGGAGACCCCTCCCCGAACGCCGCCGACCACTGCGGCGGTGCCGATGGCGGGATCGCCGACCTTAAATCCTCCGACAATCCGATCGGGGAAGTCCAACACGATGCCCGATTTTTGTGAAGGGGAGTCGAAGAAGAGGACCGTATTGTTTCCGTTATTCGCCACGATCAGCCGCTCGATCACGATCCGGTTCCCACCGCACGACCTCAAGAGTTTCACTCCGGCCGGATCCGAGATCCCGGTCTTCGGGCCGGAGATGATCAGGTCGGGGGGAACCGGT
>CAZSHZ010000018.1:0-3824 GCA_964606955.1 uncultured Nitrospirota bacterium | reverse complement strand
AACGTCACCGGCTTTTAAGTCGCCCCCCCTTTCGGGCGGATTGACGGAAAGGCTCCTTTCGGGATAGGGAAAGACCCTGGCGCCCCCGGAAGAGTGACCGCGCCACTCGCGTCCCGCCGGGCGGTAGCGCCCGGTTTGGTTTTCTTGCAACTGGGGAGGTGGCAGGGGAACCAAGGTTTTTGGAGCGCCGGGACGGCCGGGGGCGCTTTATTTTCAGGCGATCGATCGTTTATAAAAAAAGGGTCGGGTTTCCCGGCCCTTTTTTTATTTTAGCCGCTGCCAAATTTTGACCGGCCGATGAGCCGGTGTTTCAAGTTTTTCCCCTTCTACTGTCTGCCGGATGACAGAAAATATAAAAATCTCAATAACTTAGCATAAACAAATAGCAGGCATGGCCTATGCATTACTGCTAAGCCGAGATGGAAGAGCAGGCTCAATTAAAAGAGCAGTTGCGGGAGATGACGATCTTCTATCAGATCGCCGCTCTTATCGAGAAGGATCCGCGGGTCGATCAGATCTTGGCCGGTATTTTAAGAATCGCTACCTTCTCGCTCGACGTCGAGAAGGGGGCGGTCCTTCTGATCGACCAGGGGAGCGCGGCGACCCTCTTTCTTCCGGTTGGAGGGGCGCCTAAAGCGGTCGATGTCCGGACTCCGCTGGAGGTATGCGATGATCTCTCCTCGCTGGTCGGCCCCTTCTCGCTCTATGGCCCGCTCCTCGACTGGGCCCAAGGGGTCCTGGCGCTCCCCGGTGGGGAGGGTCTGGATCTTTTGGCGCTCCCTCTATTCGGGAAATTCGGGGTTCTGGGGTTTCTGCTTTTAGTCCGCCCCCGCGAGGTCGGTTTCTTCGAGGATCTTCGGTTCCTCTCCGCCATCGCGGATCAATCGGCGCGAGGGATCGAGCAGGTCCGGCTTCTCGCCCGGATGATCGAGCTTCCGAACACCGATCCGCTGACCCGTGTCTTAAACCGGCGCGGCTTTGAGCACTCCCTGGATCAGGTCTTTTCCGCGACGGACGGCGATTCGGCCCCTTTTTCCCTCGTCCTCATCGATGTCGATCATTTCAAGAAGATCAACGACATTTACGGCCATGCCACCGGCGATCGCGTGTTGAAGGAGGTTGCGACCATCATCTCGGACAGCGTCTGCAAGAGAGATATTGTCTGCCGCCTCGGGGGCGAGGAGTTTGCCATCCTCTTATCCCATTGCGCCCCCGAGGCGGCCGGGGCCCTGACCGAGGGGATCAGGGAGAAGATCGAGCAGAGAAAATTTCACCTCTTCGGCGAATCCTTTTCGGTGACGATCAGCGCGGGGATCTCCTCGACGCGCGACGAGCTGGTGAAAGGGAGCAACGACCTCTACATCTTTGCGGATGAGGCCCTCTATGAAGCGAAGCGCGGCGGCCGCAACCGGGTCTGGTTCAGAAAAGAGAAGGTTAATACCCCCTTCAGAACCGGTGCGCCGCCGCGAGAGCGATTCGAGGGGCGCCTCTTGCGCGCAGATCCCCTCCTCTCTGTGCTGAACGCCTGAGCAACTCGAAATCCTCTCTCTTCCCTGTTAAAATTTTTAATCGTGGCTAAGTTGGGCGCTCATATGTCCACGGCAGGGGGGGCCGCGAACGCCCTGAAAGGTGGGGCGGAGATCGGATGCGCCGCCATCCAGATTTTTTCGAAAAATTCCAATCAGTGGAGAGCCAAAGCGCTTTCAGCCGCTGAAGCCGAGGAGTTCCGTCGGCTGACAAAGGAGCTCGGGATCTGGGCGGCCTGCGTCCACGACTCGTATCTGATCAACCTGGGGTCCCCGATCGAGGCCCAGTGGCGGAAATCGGTCGAGGCCTTTTATATCGAGATGCAGCGGGCCGAGGCGCTCGGCTTTTCCTATCTGGTGGCCCATCCCGGCGCGCACCTTGGGGAGGGGGAGACTCCCTGTCTGGCCCGGATCGCGACGTCGCTGAACGAACTGTTTGATCGGACCGGAGATTTTCATCTTCGCGTTCTTTTGGAGGTGACCGCCGGGCAGGGGTCGTGCGTTGGCCAGAGATTCGAGCATATCCGCGACATCCTTGCGCAGATCCCCCGTGTGGAGAGGATCGGGGTCTGCGTAGACACCTGCCATATCTTCGCCGCCGGGTACGATATTCGCAACGAAGAGGGATATAGAAAGACGCTGGAGCAGTTCGATCGGATCGTTGGTCCGGGTTATCTCCTCGCCTTTCACCTGAACGATTCCAAGAAGGGGCTGAATTCCCGGGTGGATCGGCATGAGCATATCGGAGAAGGGCTGCTCGGCTTAGAACCGTTCCGGCTTTTAGTGAATGATTCCCGTTTTGAGGGGACCCCGATGATCCTGGAGACGCCCAAGGGGGCCGATAGGATGATGGAGGATCGGAGGAATCTGGAAACGCTGCGGCGATTGATCGGACGGACCGATCCGATCCCTTCTCCCTCGGTTGACACCCCATTTCAGCCGCTGTTAGAATCGCCTCTCCCTTGAGGCTTCATTGAGCTTTGTCGGAGGTTGGAAATGAGCGAGAAACAGCAGGAAAAGCGACAGTTTGTGAATTTCTATTTCTACAAGGCCGATGCCGCGTGGCGGCGGCTCCCTTCGGCCGAACGCGCGGAGGGGAGGAAGGAGTTTATCTCCGTCGTGGAGAAGTTTTCGGATCGGGTCATGACGATCCCCTACTCTCTCGTCGGCATCCGGGCGGAGGCGGACATAATGCTCTGGCGGATCTCTTATGAGCTTGAGGCCCTGCAGGAGATGAGCGTCCAATTAAACGCGACGGGGATCGGGCAATATCTTTCGACCCCCTACTCGCTTCTCGCCATGACGAAGCGATCGATCTACACGGAGAAACACGTTCATGAGGGGCAGGAGAGCAAGCGACTGAGGGTCGTCCCCGGCGAGTATAAATACCTCTTCATCTATCCCTTCGTGAAGAAACGCGAGTGGTATCTTCTGACGAAGACGGCGCGGCAGGGGATGATGAACGAGCATATCGAGATTGGGCATAAGTACCCGACTGTGAAACTGAATACCAGCTACTCCTTCGGCCTCGACGACGCCGAGTTCGTGGTTGCCTTTGAGTCGGACCAGCCGCAGGACTTCCTGGATCTCGTGATGGAGCTGCGGGAGGCCGAGGCCTCCCGCTACACGGAGCGCGACACTCCGATCTTCACCTGCGTGCGGAAGGAGATCCGAGAAGCGGTGGATGACCTCGGATAAAGGCGCCCTTGCCCTCCTGATTCTCGGCTCCGGCCCGGCCGGGCTGACCGCCGCCCTCTACGCCGCCCGCGCCAATCTCCATCCCGCTCTGATTTCCGGAAGCGACGCCGGCGGCCAGTTGATGATCACGACCGATGTCGAGAATTACCCCGGATTTCCCAGCGCGATCCTCGGCCCGGAGCTGATCGCGCAGATGCGAAAGCAGGCGGAGCGGTTCGGGACCGAGTTTATCACCGGCGACGCCACCAAAGTCGATCTCTCGAAGCGTCCGTTTGCGGTCGAAGTGGACGGGGAGCGGCGGCTTTCGGCCGAGACGCTGATCATCGCGTCGGGCGCGCGCGCAAAACTGCTCGGATTGAAAAACGAGTCGCGGCTGATGGGACGCGGCGTCTCCGCGTGCGCCGTCTGCGACGGCCCCTTCTTCAAAGGGAAGGATCTGATCGTCGTGGGCGGGGGGGATACCGCGATGGAGGAGGCAACCTTTTTGACAAAATTCGCCGGCTCCGTCGCGATCGTCCACAGGCGGGAGAAGCTTCGCGCCTCGATGATCATGCAGGATCGGGCCCGTGCCAATCCGAAGATCTCTTTTCTCTGGGACAC
>CAZSHZ010000017.1:0-8462 GCA_964606955.1 uncultured Nitrospirota bacterium | reverse complement strand
ATTTGCTCCACCGACGACTCCGGATCAGGCTCGCCGAAGTGCCTTCCCCCTGCTTCGAATTCGTGAAGGGGGTTCTCTGTCCATCCCATTGCGATCTGCCGCGTCTTGTGCAACCGGGAAAGGGTCGCATTGCTAACGTGGGGCGATCGCCTGGTAAATGACGGGGCGGAAGGCGGGGGGAGGGATAGACTTGCCCTCGGCCCGCGCCGTAATCAGGCAGGTCCGGGATATCCGCAATGTCGCCCTCGTCCTCCTCGCTCTAAAAGATGTGTAGGATAGGAGGGGCCCAGGGGTTGTCAAGGAAGGCGGGACGCAGTAACCTTGCTCCTCTGTGGGTTCCAACCTGATGATCGCGGCCGAGGGGCTCGCCAAGTCTTTCGGCCATTACGAGGTCTTCAAAAACCTCTCGCTCCGGGTCGATCCGGGCGATTGCTACGTCCTCTTCGGTCCGAACGGCGCCGGGAAGACCACGCTCCTAAAAATCCTTGCCACGCTGCTGCGCCCCTCGTCCGGGAAATTCGAGGTGGGCGGCTTCGACGGGGTTAAGGAGAAATTGAAGGTGCGCGAGGCCGTCCTCCTCCTCGCGCACGGCTCCTACCTTTACGACGAACTCACCGTGGAGGAGAACCTCCGCTTCGCCCTCGGGCTTCGGGGCGGGCAGCCGGCCGACCGGGAGATCAAGAGCGCGCTCGATCGGGTCGGGATCGGGCCGTTCGCAAAGCTCAAGAGCCGCTACCTCTCGGCGGGGATGAAGCGGCGCCTCTCGATCGCGCGTGCGATCCTGATCCGCCCCCCCCTCCTTCTCCTGGATGAGGGCTACTCCTCGTTGGATGAGCGGGGGGTCAGGATGGTGAACGAATATATCCTGGACCGCCGAAAAGAGGGGGGCGCGGTCCTGATGACGACGCATCAGAGGGGGCAAGTTGCCGAAGTGGCGAACCGCGCCGGGATCCTGCGCGGCGGCGCCCTGAAAGAGGCCGGGATCCGGGAGGTTCTCTCCGCCGATGCGCTTTTTTAGGGTCGTCCGATGGATGGTCTGGAAGGATCTCCTCTCGGAGATCCGGAGCCGCGAGAACATCCATTCGATGTTCTTCTTTGCGCTGATCGTTATGTTGATCTTCAGTTTTTCCTTCTCAGTGGATCAGCCGTCCGTCAAGGAGCTCCTCCCCGGAATCATCTGGGTGGCGTTCGGCTTCACCGGGGTCATCGGCCTCGGAAAATCGTTTTTAGCGGAGATCCAAAACGACAATCTTGAGTATCTCCAGGCGGCGCCGGTCCCGAAGGGGGCGATCTATCTCGGAAAGTTTTTAGGCAATGCCCTCTTCATGGTTCTTGTGGAAGCGGTCTTGTTTCCTCTATTCGTAATTCTGTATAATCTAAAGTTTACTGGACTTCCGGAGATTGCCTTGATATTCGTCGCGGCGACAATCGGCCTTTCGGCCCTGGGTACCCTCTTTTCGGCGATGACCGTGCAGATCCGCGCCCGCGAGGTCATGTTTCCGATTCTGCTGCTGCCGCTGGCGGTCCCTGTCTTTATCGGGGCGGTGGAGGCGACCCGCGGCGCGCTTGCAGGAGAGCCGCTGAAGTTCTACAGGCAGTGGATTGAATTGCTGGTCATTTACGATATAATATTTGTGACGGTCTCATACTGGGTGTTCGAATTCGTTTTGGATTACTGAATGATCCGGAAGATTCAGCGCTACGAGGGATGGTTCGGGGGGATCGGCGGGATCTGCCTCGCTTTGGGGCTCTATATGGCGCTTGTCACCTCTCCTCCCGACTATTATCAGGGGGAGGTGGTTCGGATCATGTACGTCCATGTCCCCTTCGCCACGACCGCGCTCATGGCCTACACGGTCCTCTTCGCCGGGAGTATCTGGTATCTCTTAAAGAGGGATCCGGTCGTCGACAACATGTGCCAGGCGGCGGCCGGGATCGCCGCCTTTTTCACGGCGGTCGGGCTTGCGACCGGCTCGATCTGGGCGAAGCCGACCTGGAACACCTGGTGGACGTGGGACGCGCGCCTGACCTCGTATGCCGTTCTCCTGCTGATCCTAATGGGCTATCTGATGCTTCGCGGGATGATCGACGATCCGGAGAAGGAGGGGCGGTATGCTGCGATCCTCTCGATCGTCGGCTTCATCGACCTCCCGATCGTCTATTTCTCTGTGGAATGGTGGCGGACACTCCATCAGCCCCTCTCGATTTCGACGCGCGGCATCGCCATCGCGCCGGCCATGCTCTTCCCGCTGATTTTTATGAAGGTCGGTTTCTCCCTCCTCTTTTTCTACATGCTGGGGATCCGGACCGAGTTGCTCTACCTGCAGCGGCTGCTGGAGGCGAAGAAGGGGCGCCTGTTGTCCCAGGTCCGGCTGTAGGGTTCGGCATGAAAAAATTTTACATTCGATGGAGCGTCTTCGTCGGTATCGGCCTCTTTATCGCGGCCCTCGGGGTTGCGCGCTATCTTCGGGAGGTGACCACGATCCCGCCGGAGGGGCTTGTCGAAGAGGGGAGTTCTATCGGCGTCCGGGTGCAAGGGATGGTGAAGGCGGGAACGATTGCCAAGGGCGCCTCTGAAATCACCTTCCAACTTGCCGGCGAGCGGGAGAGCATTCCTGTTCGATATAGCGGCCCGGAGCCGGACAACCTGCGGGAGATGAAAACGCTGGTGGTCGTGGGTCGATGGAACCCGTCGGCGCGTATTCTGTCGGCGGAGAAGATCTCGCTGATTCCGAACTATGGGTTCGTGGCCGCCGCGTATCTGATCAGCCTTCTCCCGGCCGGCGTCTTCCTCTTCTGGATGGAGCGCAAGGTCGCCTTCCTTTTTGATCTGATCCGCAATGAGAAGATCTACGAATGGGAGGGGTCCAGTTGAAGGGGAGAAGGGCGGGGATCCTCCTTTCTATCGCGGTCGTCCTCGGCGGCATCGGCTATCTCGCGTTCGGGAATTTCGGGCGGAACCTTGTATACTTCTATACCCCCTCCGAGGTGCGGGCCTTCTCGCCGGAGAATTTCGGCCGAAAGGTGCGCATCGGCGGAATGGTGGTCAAGGGGAGCATGAAGGTGGTCCCGAATGCGATGGCGATCTCCTTTGATCTGACCGACGGCGCTTCGATGATCCCGGTCGCGTTCCAGGGGGTCCCCCCGGATCTCTTCAAGGAGGGACAGGGGGCGGTGGCGGAGGGGTACTGGGGTTCCGACCTGAAATTCCACTCGCACATGATCCTGGCGAAGCACTCGGAAGATTACATGCCGATCGAGATGAAACAGGCGGGAGTGAGTCTCCCCAAGAAAGACATCTTGAAAACCTTGCGGACATCGAACACCGATGATAATTGAGATCGGCCATTTCGCGGTGATCATGGCCCTGGTCCTTTCTTTTGTGGGGATCGCGGCGCCGATCATCGGGTTGAAGAGCAAAAACGGCGCCTCGGGAGGGACATGGGTCGCCATCGGCCGCCAGGCGGTCACGATGATTTTCGTCCTCCTCGGCATCGGGATGGCCGCGATGATCTATGCGTATCTCACGCAGGACTATTCGGTGAAGTACGTGATGGCGACCTCGAATTCCCGCCTTCCGATTTTCTACAAGATCGCCGGTCTCTGGGGAGGGCATGAGGGTTCGCTGCTCCTCTGGGTCTTCATCCTGTCGCTCTTCTGCACGATCGCGGTCTGGGCGCACTGGAGGAGCCAGCCGGCGCTGATCCCTTATCTGATTTCGGTCGAATCGCTCATCCAGTGCGGATTTCTTCTGCTGATCGTCTTTCTCTCAAATCCGTTCGAGCGGCTTTACCCTGCGGCGCCGGACGGAAAGGATCTGAACCCGCTGTTGCAGGATCCGGCGATGGTCCTCCACCCCCCCTTCCTCTATCTCGGATATGTCGCCTTTTCGATCCCCTTCGCGTTCGCGATGGCGGCCCTCTTTTCGGGCCGGCTGGGGCAGGAGTGGATTACGGTCGTGCGGAGGTGGACGATCTCGGCCTGGCTCTTTCTGACCGTCGGGATCATGATGGGGGGATACTGGGCTTACTACGAACTCGGTTGGGGGGGGTACTGGGGATGGGACCCGGTGGAGAACGCGTCGTTCATGCCGTGGCTGGTCGGGACCGCCTTCCTTCATTCGATCATGGTTCAGCAGGCCCGAAAGATGTTCCAGGTCTGGAACCTCTTTCTGATCATTCTGGCCTTCTCCTTTTCGCTGATCGGGACGTTTCTCGTTCGAAGCGGCATCCTCTCCTCGGTCCATACGTTCGCGACCGACCCGGGGCGCGGCCTTTTCATCCTCTTGTTTCTCGCGTTCATGCTGCTCCTCTCCTTCGGGACCCTCATCCTCCGCTCCAACAAGTTGAAGAGCCAGGTTGAGCTCGACTCCCTCGTCTCCCGCGAGGCGGCGTTCCTCTTCAACAACCTCTTCTTCATCGCCGCGCTGGCCACCGTCTTTCTGGGGACCCTCTACCCGCTCTTCGTGGAGGCGACGCAGTTCAAGAAGGTCTCGGTCGGCCCCCCGTATTACAACGCGGTCTTCCTCCCGATCGCGATGGGGATTGTCCTTCTGATGGGGATCGGCCCGTACATCCCCTGGCGGAAGGCCTCGCTCCAAAATCTCAAGGAGATCTTTCTCCCTCCGGTCCTGTTGGCGCTCGGAGGGATCCCGATTCTTCTCCTCCTTGGGATCCGGAATCTCTATGCCCTGGCCGGCGCGGCGGTCGTCCTGTTCACGGGAGGGGCGATCGGTTTTGATTTCGCGAAGGTCTCGGCATTTTGGGCGGGGCGCAAGAAGGTCGGCTATCTGAAAGGGCTCTCCACCGCGTTTAGCAAGAACCCGAGGCGCTACGCGGGGATCCTCACCCACATCGGCGTGCTGATCACGGTCGTCGGAATCATCGGCTCAACTATCTATCAGCAGGAGAAGGTCGTACAGATGAAGCCGGGGGAGAGCGTCCAGGTCAAGGGGTACTCGATCAAACTCCTTCGCCTCTACGGCGTCGAAGGGAGGAATTGGATTGCGCAGGAGGGGCTCTTCAACGTCTATTCCGGTGATAGATTGATCACGCAACTTCGCCCCCAGAAACGGCTCTACACGGTGGCGCAGACCCCTACCACCGAGGCCGCGTACTCCACGGTCAATCTGGGCCACATCTTTCTGACCGTCCCGGAAGTCGCGCCCGACATGAGCTCGGCGACGGTCCGGGCGCTGGTCAATCCGCTCGTCCTTCTGGTCTGGATCGGCGGAGGGATCATGGGGATGGGGGTCTTGCTCAATCTCTTCTGGCCGAAGCGGAGGGGTGCGGTTGCAATCGAACCGTCGGCGATCCCCGCCGACATCGCCGCGCCGTTCCCCGCTCCCCTTGCGCTGCCGCGCGAGGGGGTCCGCCTGAGGGAAAAGAGCCGATGAGAGCCTGGCAGGTGGCGCTCGTCGTCGGCGTCCTGGGGCTTTTGACCCTCTTCTACAAAGGGCTCTGGGGAAATCCCGCATTCATCCCTTCGGTCCTGGTCGGAACCGCTGCCCCCGATTTTACCGGCCCAGAACTCTATAAGGGCCGGCAGGTCTCCTTAAACGATTTCTCCGGAAAGGTCGTTGTGGTTAATTTCTGGGCCTCCTGGTGTCTGGAATGCAAGCAGGAGCACCCGAGCCTTTTGGCGTTGGCCGACCGGTTCGGCAAAGATCCGAAATTCGTGATGATCGGGGTCAACTATCAGGATCGTGAGGAGGACGCCAAGAAATATCTGGAGGAGCATGGGGACGCCTTCATCCATATACGGGATCCGAAGGGGACGATCTCGATCGATTACGGGGTCTACGGCATTCCGGAGACCTTCATCATCGACCAGCAGGGGATCATCCGGCACAAGCTGATCGGCCCAATCATCGGGGATGTCTATACCAACATTGCCGACCGGATCATCCAGCCACTACTGGAGGGGAAGCCGCTACGCGCATGATCCGAGTGGGATGGATTCTTCTTTTGCTCCTCTGGTCTTCGGCGGCCCTCGCTTCCGCTGTCGTTGACGAAGACACGATCCAGCGCGGCCTGCGGGATGTCGCAAAGAGTCTCCGCTGCACCGTCTGCCAGAGCGAATCGGTCTGGGAGTCGAACGCCGAGTTGGCCCGCCAGATGCGGGAGGTGATCAAGGAGCGCCTGGCCCGCGGGGAAACCCCCGATCAGATCCGCGCCTATTTTGTCGGCCGCTATGGGGACTATATCCTGCTCGGCCCTCGAAAACGAGGGTTGAACTGGGTGATCTGGGTTGCCCCATTTCTCCTTCTCGCGGCCGGCGGCCTCCTCCTCTACCGTTCCCTTGCCCGTTGGGTCCGCCTCACTGAGCCGCTCTCCTCGAATCACCCGATCGACGAGCCGCATCGCCGCCGGATCGAGCAGGAGCTGGCCCGTTTGAGCGGAGAACCGCCGGCTGAGAGCCTCTCCCCCCCTTCCGCGGAGCCGCAGGGCTGATGCTCTTTCCGATCGCGATCGGAGTTCTCCTTGCGGCGGTGATCGCTGCTCTCCTCTACCCACTTTGGGGGAGAAATGCTTTTCCTCTGATCGTCGGAGAGGAGGCGGCGGCTGATGAGGAGCGGGTCAATCTTCAGATCGAAAAACAGACCCTGTTGAACTCGCTTCTCGAGCTTTCCACCGATTATGCGCAGGGGAAGATCTTTGAGCCCGATTTTAAACGGCTCAAACTTGATTATGAGCGCCGTCTGGCGGAGCTCCTCGATCGTCTCGACCTCCTCTCCCGGCCGAAAAGGGGGCGGCGCGCTGCGCAGATCTCCGGGGTCCGCTCCTCGGTTTTAATTCCAATTGTTCTGGGGATTGTCGTTTCGGTTGGGGCTTCTCTTCTCTATTCATTCGTCAACGCCAGGACCGGTCTGGAGGCGCAGCGAGTCGCCTATGAGCAGAGGGGGAGCGATTTTCAGATGCCGAATCCGATCGAGATGGTCGCCCGCCTCGAAAAGCGGCTAAAGGAGAATCCGGACGATCTGCAGGATCAGATCATGGCGGGCCGCTCTTATATGGCCCTGAAAAGATACGACGATGCGCTAGCCGCCTGGAACAAGGTCCTCGCGTTGGATTTCAAAAGTCACGAGGCCCATTACAATCTCGGCGTCATCGGTCTGATCATGGCCAACCCCGGCGATCGGAAGGTCTACCAGAAGGCCCTGGAGCATCTCGACACGGCGCTGATCGCGGTCCCGCGCGATCCGGCCGTCCTCTGGCATCAGGGGGTAGCGCTGGTTCACCTGGAGCGCTACCCAGAGGCCGACGAGGCCTGGACAGAGGCATTTTCCGGGCTCTCGCCGGGAACCGAAGATTCCGATTTCGTGAAGAAGGCCTTGCAGGAACTGCGCGCCGGCACCCCCCCGCTCTTCTAGCGGGCGAGGCTGGCGGCGCCGGTCAGAAGATATTTCAGGTCGTCGTCCTCGAAACGGAGCCCCGCCCCCAGGAAATAAGTCCGCAGGCGGCGGTTTAGGAAATCGTCTGATCCCCCCTGAACGAAGAGATAGCGCTGGAAGGGGTAGAGCGCCGCCGTTGCCTTCAGATGCGGGCGTGGGGAGTCCGGATCGTCGCTTGAGAAGTCCCAGACGTCGAACGAGGCGCGGGCCGTGTCGCCGAGGAGTCCGAGATCAAGCCCGGCTCCGAACGTGTTCTCGATCAACCCGGCGCGCAGGCCGAGATTGGAGATCCGCTTTCCGAACATCGCCGAGAGCTTAAGCCGGCGCTCCTGGGTCACCTCGGTGATCACGCTCGTCGCCCCGTCCACGGTCACGGTCCGGTCGCTCCGCGTCACCTTTCCGCGCGGGTCGTCCACGATCTCGACGAGATAATACTTGTCCTCGCGCGGCTGGATCTGAATCGAAAAGAATCCCTTGTTCTCGCCCGGGGTCAACTGGTACTCGTTTCTTAAGCCGACATAGACCCGAAACCGGGAGAACCTCCCGATCGCGCCGCCGAGCCCCTCGAGCGTGCTGTTCAATTTTTCGTAAAGGCTCGGATCGTTGATCAATTTTCCGAGGGTCCCCTCCCCCCTTTCGAATTTTTTCGCCACCACGTCGATGCTCTTTAATCCGGAGTCGAAGCTCTTTAACCCTTCGTCGAGGCGATCCAGCGACCGGTCGAGTTTCGTGTAGATCTCATCGTCCTGCATCAGTTTACCCAGCGTCCCCTCTCCACGCTCCAGCCGCCCTGCGATCCTCTGAAGGTCCGCCATCAGCTGCTCACCTCGATCCTTAAGGCTGTCGGAGAAGTCGCGGAGGTTTGCGAACGTCCGGGTCACGTTCTCCCGGTTTGCCTTCACCAGGGTCTCAATCTCCCGCACCAGGGTCTCAATCTCCCGGCTCGCCTCTTGAATGCTGGTCAGGGCGTTCCGCAGCCCCTCTTTTCCCCCCCGGGTGGCGAAGACGTCGCGGAGCGCGGCGGAGAGATCCTTCACGTCGTCCGCGATCGCGGCGAACTTCTGCATCA
>CAZSHZ010000016.1:0-17723 GCA_964606955.1 uncultured Nitrospirota bacterium | reverse complement strand
CGGGCCTGATTGGGGGGAGTGTGGGGGTGTCGGAGGGGTCAGGGGACGGGGGGAGGGTGACATTTACGGTGGGGGTGGTGGATGCCAACAGGGCGGAGGCGAGGAAGGCGTTGACGCTGGTGGTCAATCCCATGCCGGTGATTACCACGACGACCATTGGAGCCGCGACCGTCGGGGCGAGCTATACCCAGACCCTCGGCGCGTCGAAAGGAACCCCTCCACTCACTTGGGGACTCTCCGCCGGATCACTTCCCCCGGGCATGACTGTCAGGGAGGGGACGATTTCTGGGGTCCCCACCGGAGCCGGGCTTTTTTCTTTTACCTTCACCGTCATCGATGCCAACAGGGTGGTGGGGACCAAGCAACTTTCGTTGGTGGTCAATCCGGCCCCGGTGGTGACGATCACAACACTTCCTCCGGGGACGGTAAAGACACCGTACACTGTAACCCTCTCCTCCTCTGGAGGTACAGGGCCGCTGAGATGGCAAGTGATCTCCGGGAGACTTCCGGACGATCTTCGCTTGGAGGAGGCGACCGGTGTGCTCTCGGGGAGTCTGAGGAAGGTGGGCCGGAGCAACTTTACTGTTCAGGTGATTGACGCCAACAAGGCAGAAGAGGCAAAGCCCCTTGCCATTGTTGTCAATCCCGAGCCAGTGATTACCACATCGCGTCTGGGAGCCGCCACCATGCGAACCCCGTATAGAATCCCCCTTGACGCGACTGGCGGAACTCCTCCCCTGAACTGGGGGATTCTGGAGGGGCGTCTTCCCAGCGGCCTCTCTCTTGGAGATGGGGTGATCTCGGGAACCCCTGCTGAGGCGGGTCTCTTCTCCCTGACTCTGGCTGTGACAGACGCCAATCGCGCTCTGGTGAGGAAGGACCTCTCGCTCAGTGTCAATCCCGCTCCGATGATCACGGCGCTGGCGGCGACTGTGGGCGCATCCTATGTGCAGACAGTGGTAGTGGTGGGGGGAGTGGTGCCCTTGAGGTGGGTTATTGCAGCCGGAAGCCCTCCACCCGGGCTTGCCCTGAACGTGAACGAAGGGCTCATTTCCGGCATCCCCACAGAGGCAGGTTTTTTTTCCTTTACCATTCAGGTAGAGGATGGAGCGAAGGTCACCGTCTCTCGGGAGTTCTCAATTGTGGTCAGTCCGAGACCAGCGGTCACCACCAGTGCCCTTCCCCCTGGAGTTCGGAAGGCAGCCTATCGGGTTGAACTGGCCGCGTCAGGGGGGACTCCTCCCCTCCTCTGGACCCTGACGGATGGAGGTCTCCCAGAGGGGCTCTCGCTTGACAGTGCCACCGGAGTGATCGCGGGTGTGGCACGAACAGACGGGACATCCACCTTTGGCGTGAGCGTGATTGATGCCTTAGGAGCCAAGGGGGGAAAATCTCTCTCACTTACGATCGCTTCCGCAGGGAGAAAGAGACCCCGGTGAAAAGGTGCGATGGGCATATTCTACGAACGTAAGAAGATCGGACAGATCCTCCTAAAAAAGGGGATCATTACAAAGGAACAGATTGAAAAGGGTCTTGCGGTGTCAAAGGAGAAAGGAAAAGAACGGTTTGGCCAGGTCTTATTGGATCTCGGTTTTATCACAGAGAGACAGCTCGGTGAGGTGATGGCCGAGCATCTGCAAATCCCCTTGGTTGAATTTTCCCAGGTTGTCAAGATGGTCTCGGATGCAGGAGATGGATTCTCCTCACTCGCGACGCTGGTCCCGGAGGCGGAGGCCCGTCAGCATCAGGTCTTCCCCCTTTTTAAAAACGATAACGAGAAGACCTTCGGGCTTGCAATGGTCGATCCCCTTCAGATCTTCACCCTCGATGAGGTGCAACAGAGGACGGGCTGTAAGGTGCGGCCATTCGTTATTTCTCGATCTGATTTCCTGAAGGCAATCAATCGATATTACAGCATGACAACAACCATTGAGGAGACCATTCGGAGGGTCGAGCGGGACGAGGAAGGTCTGGGGGAGTCGGAAGGGAAAGACGGTCAGATTCTCGATCTCAAGAAGTTAGCGGAAGACCCGCCTGTGGTCCGTCTGGTCAACATGGTCATTATGCAGGCCATCCGGGAGAAGGCCAGTGACATCCATTTTGAGCCGGACCGTGAGATCCTCCGGATCCGGTATCGGGTCGATGGACTCATGAGGATGGTCTTCTCACCACCCCGCTCCATGCACCCGGGAGTCACCTCGCTGATCAAGATTATGTCTAATCTTGATATTGCGGTGAAGCGAACTCCTCAGGATGGCCGGATTGGGCTGGATATCGAGGGAAGAGAGGTTGATGCCCGTGTGGCGACCATCCCCACAATCTATGGGGAAAAGATCGTCATGCGGCTTCTCTACAAAAGATCCATTCTCTCATTGGACCAGCTCGGGCTTTCCCCAGAGACACGGGCCAAATTTCAGGCTCTCATTACGCAATCCTCTGGATGTTTTCTTGTCACAGGACCGACCGGCAGCGGGAAAACGACAACCCTCTATGCGGCCCTCTCCTACATTAATACGGAGGAGAAAAATATCGTCACGATTGAGGATCCGGTCGAATACCATCTCCGGATGGTGAACCAGGTTCCTGTCCATCCCAAGGCAGGGGTGACCTTTGCCAACGGTCTTCGCTCCATCCTGAGACAGGATCCGGATGTCATCATGGTCGGGGAGATCCGGGACCAGGAGACGGCTGCCATCGCAATTCAGGCTGCCTTGACAGGGCATCTTGTGCTCTCGACATTGCATACGACTGACAGCGTGGGGGCGATTGCTCGGCTTATTCAAATGGGAATTGAGCCTTTCCTCATTGCCGCCTCTCTCCGAGGAATCCTGGCGCAGAGGCTTGTCAGACGGGTCTGTCAGGGGTGCCGGGTTCCTGACAGCATCCCCCCCGCTCTTCTAAAGGAGCTTGGAGTGGCAGACGGGGCGGGTGCCACTTTCATGCGGGGGGCAGGATGCGAGGAGTGCAAGGGGACAGGTTATTCTGGGCGGATCGGCATCTATGAGCTCCTCATTCCAGATGAAACGATCCGGCATCTCATCGTTTCACGGGGAGACCCTGCTGAGATCCGGAGTTGGATGCAGAAAAATGCGGTGCGGTTTCTCCGGGAGGATGGCTCTCTGAAGGCCTCTCAGGGGATCACCACCATTGAGGAGGTCCTTCGGGTGATACAGGACGCCACACGGTATGCCTCTTTTTCGATATAAAGCGCGAGACCAACACGGGGGTCTCCTGACCGGAAGCCTTGATGTCGCAGGGGAGGAAGCGGTGGTGAGGAATCTCGACATGCGGGGATATACCCCTATCTCCATTGAAGCGGTTCGGACGGAGGGAGGGGTTCGCCGGCTCCTTCCCGCCAGATTCCAAAGGAGTGTTCCGCTTGAGGAGATCATTGCCCTGACGCAGCAACTCGAGACCCTCTTTGGAGCCGGGATCCCCTTTGGCCGATCGATGGGAGCCCTTGTTGCGGAGACGAAGAACCCGACTCTCCGAGCGACACTCGAGGGGGTGTGGCATGATGTCGAGAAGGGGGAGTCGTTATCCCAGGTATTGGGCAGACACCCACACGTGTTCTCCCCTCTGTATGTCAGCATGGTGCGGGCAGGCGAGGAAGCGGGGAGTCTGCCGGAGATTTTAGGCCGATTAGCGATTCTGCTGGAACATGAGATAGAGACGAGGACCCGGATCAAAGAGGCGACCCGGTACCCCAAGATCCTGCTGGGCGCCGTCGGTATCGCATTTTTTATTCTTATCACCTTTGTGATCCCCCGGTTTGCGGAGCTCTATGCCCGGTTCACCACTCCTCTCCCTCTCCCCACACGGATCATGATCGGGATCAATACGCTTTTTCATAGTTACTGGCATGTCACAGCTTTTGTAACACTTCTCCTTATTGTTCTGGTCAAGATGTATCTGGCCACGCCTGCGGGGCGGCTCCGATGGGACTCCCTGAGATTACGGATTCCCATCTTTGGGCCGATCTTCATGGAGATCGGCCTCTCCCGATTTGCCCGGGTCCTCGGGATGCTTCATGAGAATGGTCTTCCGATCCTCACCTCCTTGGAGATTACGGCCCCAGTTGTCGAGAATCTGTTCTTTGCCCGGATCTTGGAGAGTATCAAAAAGGATGTCCGGAACGGAAGCGGGCTGGCCGAGTCCATGAAGGAGAAAAGGATCTTCCCGTCTCTCGTCCTCCAGATGGTGTCGATTGGGGAGGAGACAGGGAAGTTGGGGGCAATGCTCATGAAGGTGTCGAACCACTATGATCGGTCGGTCGACTATTCTCTCAAGAACCTCTCTTCCCTTCTGGAGCCTGTTCTCTTAGCATTGATCGGCGGTATCGTTCTCTTCTTCGCC
Organism: uncultured Nitrospirota bacterium; assembly: GCA_964606955.1. Lineage (GTDB taxonomy): Bacteria > Nitrospirota > Nitrospiria > SBBL01 > CAZSHZ01 > CAZSHZ01. Next base: position 13,367 of record CAZSHZ010000016.1, on the reverse strand, counting down.
CTTGCGATCTTTATGCCCTGGTGGAATATGACCACCCTCTTTCGGGGGCGGTAGACGGGAGGAAGAGGCAGATGATGAGACGAAAACAAGGAGGTGTGTGAATGGGGAACAACCTAAAAAATGAGGAGGGGTTTACCCTGATCGAGCTGGTCATGACCATTGTGATCCTCGGGATCTTGGCAGCGGTCGCCATCCCGCGGTTTGTGAGCCTCCAGGAGGATGCACAGGCGGCCTCACACCAGGCCTACATCGGAGGCCTGAGGGCGGCGATAGCGATCCAATTTGTCGGTCAGCTCCTCTGCAAGCCGTCTCCTGTTATTCCCGATGTCGATGTGATGGAAGGGACAGGGAACTTGGCCGGGACGCTGGCCCCAAATTGTAATCAGGGGACCGTCACGAACACGGCCCCGACCGCGACGGCTTCAACGAGCGAAGGGCTTGTTCAGGGGAACAGACCTGATGGGCTGACGATCACAACAGCTGGGGCATGCGACGTGGGGGCATGGACTGGACGCGGGAAAAATCCAACGGGCACGATCGACTTAGTGACCTGGACCCTGACCTGTCCGCTCCCAGCAACTCGGGGGCCTCTCACCATCGTCTCGACCCCTGCGGGATTCTGACCGGGGAGTGGCTGGGGGGAGGAGGGGGCGTGAAGGGTGAGGCCGGTCTGACCCTCATCGAGATGATCGTTGTTCTGGTGATCATCGGGATTATCGCTGCTGTCTCTCTCTCCCCCGTCTCCTTTGATCTCCCGGGGAGTCGCTTGGAGGTGGCTGCACGGAGGCTCAGGGCCGACATCCGGTATGCACAGGAGATGGCGATGTCCCGGAGTCTGCCCCATCGTGTTCGGTTTGCCACGAACTTGTATGCGATTGTCAACGACAGGAATGGGAATGGGACCTGGGGAGAGGCCGGAGAATTTGCCAGAGATCCCTTCACTGGGAGAGATTTTACCGTCACCCTCAACCAGGGTGAGTTCCGTGGGGTGACCCTTGCAAGCGTAATCCTCTCCTGTCCTGGTGAACCTCTCCCCTGCGTGGGGTTCAACTCGTTAGGGGTTCCGACAGGAGGGGGAATCATCACACTCCAGGCATCCGGCGCAACAGAGAGTGTGACGGTCGTCGCCAATACCGGGAGTGTGCAGTAAATGAATGATCGGGGGCTCTCTCTTCTTGAGGTGATCCTCTCGATCCTGATCCTCTCCATTGGCCTGACCGGGTTTTTTGCCCTTTTTGTGACGGCGGTAACAGGGAGTGCTGAGCCGGTTCTCTCTGACGCCGCCCTCTATCTGGCCCAGGAGAGGATGGAGCAGATCGCGGCCGGAAAGAGGGCAAATGGCTTTGCCACGCTGACAAGTGCCAATTACCCCAACGACTCCCCCAAAGGGCCTGACCCTGTCTCAGGTCCCCTCACATTTACGCGGACAGTCACGTTTACAGATGTTGCGGCCTCTGATCTCAAAACCCCTGCGGTCGGATCCGGTTATCGAAAGGTCATGGTGACGGTCTCTTATGGGCGGGGGAGCGTGGCACTCGTGGATCTCTTTACCCAATGAGCGTGAAGAGAGAGAAGGGATATACCCTGATCGAGATGGTCCTGGTGATTCTCCTGACCGGGATCATCGGGTCTCTCATTGCGTCTGTTTTTATGCAGGGGGTGCAGATCTATGCCGGGGTTGATCAGAGGCAGGAGGCTGGTCAGAGGGCCGGGATGGCCGTAGAGCGGATGGGTCAGGAGATCAGAGGGATGAAAAGGACCGGAACGGGGGAACCCGATATCCAGACCTTTACCGTGACAGCCTTCGAGTTTAAAGATCTCGGCGGGAATAGTATCCGGTTTGAACAGGCGGGCACGAATCTGAATCGGAATACAGACCTCCTCACCAGCAATGTTCGATCCCTGATGTTTGCTTACCTGAAGAAGGACGGAAGTCCTGCAACAGTCGTCTCCGATATCTGGCGGATCCAGGTCAACCTGGAGATAGAGGTGGGGAGTGAGCGGATGAGATTCCGATCGGAGATCTTCCCCAGGAATCTGTAGAGGGACAGAGCCGATGATCCATCTCCTGCGGGACCAGAGGGGGCTCTCGATCATTGCGAGCATTGTGACGCTTTTGATCCTTTCTCTCCTCGGGTATGTCTTTGCCTCCCTCTCTGCGATGACCCAGCAGTCGTCCGCCGGTCTGATCCAGTCTCAGCAGGCTTTTTATGCCGCCGAGGCTGGGATAGAATTTGCGTTGAGGCAGATACGTGATGGCACCCCCCCTCCTCTTCCTGATGGCATCACTCTGACTCTCGGCTCCTCCGGCTTCACGGTCATTTCATGCACAACAGAGGCGACCTGTCCTCCCCTCCCAGCGGGCCAGAGGCGTGTTTTCTCAACCGGTCAGGCGGGAGAGGCGAAGCAGCGGATAGAGGTGATTGTCGTGGAGAACATGCTCCTGGGTGGGGGGTTTTCCAACCTGGACGACCTGGGCAATTGGCCCCTCATTCCCGAAGAGGTGAAGTGTGAACTCGGTGCCCAGGGAGCGCCAAAACTTGAGGGGGAGTTTGTTCTGGATCCAAACGATTTCCCACCTGGGGGGGGAGATTCTTCTCTCCGGGCAGAGACCGATCAAGGCGGGAAGAAGTTCAGGCGGTGTAGAGAACAGACTTTCCTTCCACCAATCCCGGCCAATACACCCCTGAGGTTGAGCTTCGATCTGAAGATGACGTGGGAGGGGTCAGAGATGCTGGACCCGAACCACGTGTTCGCCTCGTCCCCTAGATTTTGGGTGGAGCTTCAGAACGGTAAGGAGCCCGGCACAGAACTAAGATGGGAAGGTGGGAAGGATGGATTCCCATCTCCCTTCCCACCCTCTACAGCGGATGGGGAGGGGTGGGTCCATGTGGGGCCGATTGACATTGCTCCCACACAAGCTGCCGATCGAATTAAGTTAGGATTCCGTATTCAAATGGGCGGCGATGTAGGCGCGACAACGCAGGGGATTATCAAGCTCGATAATCTCACTTTGATGAGTTCCGATCGCATAGTGCAAAAATCATGGCAGGAGCCGGTTCACTGACGGTGCGGATATCAATGGGGATTCCCTTCTCTTTCCTCTCTCGCCGCCGCTCCTCTATCGGAATTGATCTGGGGGAGAGCTCGGTCAAGATGGTGCGGCTCTCCCGGACCAAGAAGGGGGTTGAGCTCACGTATGCCGGGGTCAGGGAGGTTTCCCATCCGGAGGGGATGCCCGCGGATGGAAATCTCTCTGCACTCTTTCGGGATCTGTTTTCGGAGGCGGGCATAAAACGGCCGGAGGCTGTGGTGAATTTTCGAGGAGAGCCTCCTCTGATCGTCCCCCTCACCTTCCCGATCATGCCCCCAGCGGATCTCTCAGAGGCGATCCGGTGGGCAGTGAAAAAGAATATTTCTGGGCCGCTGGAGCAGTTTGTCTGGGATTTTCTCGTCCACGGAGAGAGTGAGGGGGAAGAGGGGAGAATGTTGGAGGTGCTCCTTGTGATTGCAGAAAAAGCGAGAGTCCAGGAACAGTTCCGTGAGATGGCCTCCTGCAGGATCACCGTGCGTGCGATGGATGTGCTCCCTCTTTGTCTCCTTACCACGGTCCGTTTCAACTACCCGGAGGATCTTCAGGGGAGCATCCTCCTTCTTGATCTTGAAGCCAACCGGACATGTATGAGCATTGCCAAGAGCGGAGTCCTCCGTCTGACACGCACCGTACGGATCGGGGGCGAGATCCTCACCCATGCCCTCCAGCGGGAGTTCTCTCTGCCGTGGGAAGAGGCGGAGGAGATCAAAAAGAAGAGGGGTCTCTTGCTCCATCCGGATCCTCTTTCTGAGAAGGTCCCTTCCTCGCTCTCTCATGAGGTGCTGAAAAAAGAGATGGATGGTTTTTTGAAAGACATTGATACCTTTGTTGATTACTATATGGCACAATTTCGAGGGACCCCGATCAGAAAGATATTCCTCATGGGTGGAGCCTCCCTCCTCCCTGGTTTTGTGGAGTATCTCTCTACTTTTTCCCCGAATGTTGAGCTCGTGAATCCATTTGCCCGGGTCCACTGTTCGGAATCCCTCTGGGAGAAGATCGGGCCGGTTGCCCCGCAATTTGGGGGGGCTGTCAGCCTGGCCCTGTGGGATCAGGAGTCATGAAGAAGCAGCGGATCAATCTCGTTACACAGGAGCTGAGAGAGACGGGGAAACAGCTCTCTGTCCCGAGACTCATTCGGACAGCGGGGGGACTCCTTCTCCTTTCTCTCCTCGTGGGTCTTCCAGCCCTCACCCTGTGGGAGGTGCGCCTCCTCCGGAGTGGGACGGAGAAACTCGTCCAGAGGCGGGATTCTATCGCGACCCAGTTGAACCGGTTGAATATGTCCCTTGCCCAGAGTGGGGAGAGCCGCCCCGTTCAGAATTCCGAACAGAGACGAGAGGCGTCAGAAGATCAACAGCAGCCGGGGGAAGGGATCCTCGCGGACCGTATCCTCTGGTCCGAGCTACTGGGGGAGGTTTCTCGTCTTATTCCAGAGAACGCGTGGCTCACCCATTTAGAAAACTCTGGGATGGAGGTGAGACTGTCCGGTTTAGCCCGTTCTCGTCAGGATGTCTCCCGTCTCCTCTCTGCCCTTTCGCGGTCGAAGCTATTTGGGGAGACGAAACTTCTCTTTGTCCAGAGGGAGGGGGGGGGAAAGAGGCAGGTGAGTTTTGCACTGGTCACATCTCTGACGTCCCACGCTGTGCGGAAAGGAGGATAGGGCAGATGGGAACAGGGGCGGGGGCGGCCAGACGGTTCATTTCACGTTTGTCACCCCGAGAGCGGGTTCTTTTTTTTCTTACCGCGGCGTCCCTCTTCTTCGGGGCTTTTTTCTATTTCTTTCTCCCGCACTACAGAGAGTCGCGGGCGCTCTCTCTCCAGAGGGGGGCCTTGCTTGTGGAGATCGCTCAACTCGAGACTCAGTCCACTGCGCTGGCAGCAGCGGCACAGCAGCGGGACGAGCGTCAGGTCTCCCCCCGGAAGTCTCCCGCTCTCCGCGTCCTGGACGAAGGAGTTCCGCGTCTTTTGGAGAAGATCACCCGCACAGAGAGGGTTGGCCGTATCGAATTCATGTCGATCCGCCCGGGGGAGGTACAGGATACTGGTCGGTACATGACGCTGCCTCTCGCTGTCGAGCTCCACTCTGAGCTCAGGGAGTTGAGGGAGTACCTCAGAATACTGGAGGACCTTCCGATAATACGGGTTGAGACCATAAGAATTAGCGTCAGCGAGAAGACGAACCCCTCGCTGCGGGTTGAGATGACCTTGACCGTTTATCTGGGAAAGGGATGAGGAAGAGGCCCTGGATCGTTCTCTTTGCCGTTCTGTTGGCTCTCACAGAGGCGCCTATTGAGATCGGGAAGTCGGCTGGGGCAGCGCCAGGGGGGTCGGCGTTCCCGGAGGCGGTCCGGCCTCCTGTGATTGCTCTTTTTTCTCCTCCGGATCGTCATCGTACTGGGGCTCGAGGGGTGTTTATCTCTGGGATGGTGGATGACCCCACCGCAGAGGTGGTGGTGAATGAGCGTCCGGTCTCGCGCAGCAATCAGCACTTTCTCTCCTTTGTCTTGTTGGAGGAGGGGGTCAACCGGATTGTGGTGGAGGCGGGGACTTGGCAGGGAGGCAGAAGCAGCACAAGCCTTACGGTGATCCGGGAGAACCCCTCTGCTCAGGGAGAGCGGATGAGCCTCCCCCCCCCACCAGAGCCCCCGCTCATTATCCGACCGACCGAGGAGAGAAATCCATTCCGTCCCCATCAGGAGCAACAGGTTGCCGTTCCCCTCCCGTCGGTTGCCGTTCCCCTCCCGTCTCCTCCCCTTCCCCCTCCACTGGAAGGCCATCAGACTGTCGACCGTCAGGAGAGAAGAAAGAAACGGGTTGTCGCTCAGGGCAGTTATGGGGGCTATCGGTTGGGCGGCATCCTGTACAGTGCGGAGAAGGCCTGGGTCATTGTGAACAGTCGGATCATGCGCCGGGGGGATACCATTGACGGGTATCAGATCGCTGATATTATGCAGGATCGTGTGTTATTAAAGAGGGAGCAGAGTGCAGCCCTGGAGAATTCCAAATTAGAGGAGGCAGATGAGATAGAATTACAGATCGAGCGGTCCCCTGTCGGGCCGGAGAGAGAGGACGAAGAGAGGCAGGAAGGAAAAAAATGAAAAGGCCCGTGATCAGGATTCTTCTGCTGACCCTCTTTTTCTCTCTCGGGAGAGGGAACGCTTTTCCCCAGCCGCTCTTGTCTATAGAAGAAGCAGAGAGAGCGGGTAAGGAACCGCTCTACAATTTTGAATTTCGGGATGCGGAAATCCGGGATGTCTTGCTGACCATCGGGAAGGCGGGTAATCTCAATCTTCTCTTCGGCCCGGAGGTCACAGGGACCGTCACCTTGAGCCTCAAGCAGGTCCCTCTTCAGGAAGTCATCGAGGCGATCCTCCGGAACAATAATCTCACTACTCTCCAGGAGAGGAGCATCACGCGGGTGATGAGACGTCCCACTCCGGCAGAGTCTGAGGAGCCGCTCGCCCAGCGAGTCCTCCCATTTCGGTTTGCTCAGGCGAAGGAGGTGTTAGAGGCGGTCAAGAGTTTCTTGAGTGGGAAGGGGACCATGACGGCAGATGTCCGGGCAAATGCCTTGATTCTCCAGGATCTTCCGACGCATCTGGATCGGATTGTTCGGCTTGTTGCCCAGCTGGATATGGAACCTCCCCAGGTGATGATCGAGGCCCGGATCGTGGAGGCCAATAGCGATTTTTCCCGAGATTTTGGCATCAATTGGGGAGGAACCATCACTCGGCCGTCACTGACAAATAATTTTAATTTGGGGGCTGGGGCCGGGCAGATAAAGGGAGGGGACCTGGCGGTGAATTTTCCGTCCTTGACCGCTGCTGCGGAGCCAATCGGGGCATTGGCCCTCTCATTGGGACGGGTGGGGGGCACATCCACCTTCTTAAACCTGAGGCTCTCTGCTTTAGAGACGTCAGGAAAGATCCGGATCCTCTCTAATCCTCGAATCTTAACCATCCATAACAAGGAGGCCCAGATCTCAACCGGAACGGAGATTCTTGTCCCCACGACAATCCTGACCGGTGGTACCCCCGGAGTGGGGGGGGTCACCACGATCAACGCGAAGCTTGAGCTCTCTGTTACTCCGCAGGTGACTGCGGAGGATCAGATCCTTACCCGGGTCCGGGTAGACAAAAAAGAACCGGATTTCAGCCGGGCCGTCCAGGGGATCCCGCCTCTCACTACGAGTGGCGTTGTGACAAATCTTCTTGTGAAGGATGGGGAGACCATCGTCATTGGGGGGATCTTTATCAAGAATGAATCAACCGGGGCCAGTGGGGTCCCTTTTCTGTCCAAGATCCCAGTTCTGGGTCTTCTTTTCAAGAGAGAGGTCGAGCTGAACAAGACGACAGACCTGCTGATCTTTATTACCCAGACGATGATCCGTCCACCGATCAAGGAGAAGTGAGGGTGGAGAACGGTTGCTCGAAAATCGATGTGGTAATATCGGCCCCATGTCGGAGCGCCATGCCGAGGTTGCGGTGCCGGGAGTCCGCGGGCTCTTCACCTACCGCGTCCCTGACGATCAGAATGTTCTCCCCGGGAGCCGCGTCCTGGTCCCCTTCGGCCGCCGGAAGCTCACCGGCTACGTTGTTGCAATTTCGACCGAGGCCCGCGGCGGACCGAAAGATCTGAAATCGATTTCTTCTCTGCTCGATCCCCTCCCGCTGCTGAAGCCCCCGCTCGTCGAGCTCGGCTGCTGGATCGCCGACTACTATGCCGGCTCGGAGGGGACGATCTTAAAGTCGATGCTTCCGCAGGGGATCGAGATTAAAAGCCGCCAGGTTTTCCGGATTACCCCGAAGGGGGAGGAGGTTCTGAAGACAGGGACGGATCCGCTTCTGGAACTTCTCCTTGAGGGACCCCGGACAGAAAAAGAGATCAGGGAGGCGCTCTTAAGACCACGCCTCCGAGCGGCGCTGTCGGAGGGATGCGTTGAAATGGCCGATGAGCTGCTGCGGCCGAGGGTTTCCCGCAGGCAAACGGCTGAGACTCCCGCGCGGTCTCGAGGAAAGGTCCGCGCGGCGCCCCGCCATAGCCTCTCCGCCGCGCAGGCCGAGGCGGTCGCACGGATCGTCGCGGCCGCAAAGAATGGGGGCTTCTCCCCGTTTCTTCTCCATGGGGTCACCGGGAGCGGAAAGACCGAGATCTATCTTAGGGCGATTGAGGAGATCGGAGGGGCGGCGATCGTCCTGGTCCCGGAGATCTCGCTTACCCCGCAGATGGTCGGCCGCTTTGCCGCGCGCTTCGCAGACCGAATCGCGGTCCTTCACAGCCGACTCACCGCCAGGGAGCGTCTCGCCGAGTGGGAGAGGTTGGCCCAAGAGAAGGCGACAATCGCCGTCGGGGCCCGATCGGCCGTGTTCGCGCCTGTTGATCCCGCTCTGATCGTCGTCGATGAGGAGCACGACCCCTCTTACAAGCAGGAGGAGGGGATCCGCTATTCGGCGCGCGACGTGGCCGTGGTCCGTGCCGAGCGGGCGCGTATCCCGATCCTTCTCGGATCGGCGACCCCTTCCCTTGAATCATTCCACAATGCGGTGACCGGCCGCTATACCCTCCTCTCCCTTCCTGAGCGGATCGACGGCCGCCCGATGCCCGAGGTCCGCGTGGTCGATCAGCGGGGGGGAGCAGGACTCTTCTCCCCTCCGCTGATCGAGGCGATCCGTAGGAAGTTGTCCGAGAAGGAGCAGACGATCCTCTTACTGAACCGCCGCGGGTATGCGCCCTTTCTCCTCTGCACGGATTGCGGCGCGGTCCCCTCCTGCCCCCTCTGCAGCATCTCGCTCACCTTCCACCGGATGGCGCGCCGCCTGATCTGCCACTACTGCGGCTATCCGGCGCCGGTTCCGGCGATCTGCTTCTCCTGCTCATCGAAGCGCCTTGCCGGCGTCGGGGTTGGGACCGAACGGGCCGAGGAGGAGGCGCGCCTCCTCTTCCCCCAGGCGCGGATTGCCCGAATGGACCGCGACACGATGAAAGGGCGGCATGCATACGAACAGATCATCGACGCGATGGAACAGAGAGAGATCGATATTCTGATCGGAACGCAGATGGTGGCGAAAGGGCATGATCTCCCCTCGGTCACACTGGTCGGCGTACTGCTGGCGGATCTGGCGCTCCGGCTTCCCGATTTTCGTTCATCGGAGCGGACCTTCGCGCTTCTGACGCAGGTCGCGGGACGCGCCGGAAGAGGCGAACGGCCGGGAGAGGTTATCTTACAGACCTACTTCCCTGATCATCCGAGCATCCGGTATGCGGCTGCGCATGACTCGCGCGCGGTGTATGAGGAGGAGTTGGCCTTTCGCAAGGAGGCGGGCTATCCGCCGGCGGGAAGGATCGCCTCTGCGATCTTCTCAGGTCCCCGCGAGGGGGCCGTGGAGCGCGCGGCGAGGAGCGCGGCAGAGGATCTCGGCCAGGCCCAGCTGCGTGGTCTTCAACTCCGAGGTCCGGCGCCTGCGCCGCTGGAGAAGATCAGAGGGAAGTATCGCTGGCGGCTCCTGCTGCGGGCCGATCGGGTGGGGCCGATCCGCAGGGCGGTCTCGCGTCTCCTCGAGGCGCCTCCCCGCGGCTCGGTCCGGATGGAGATCGACGTCGATCCCCAGAGCCTTCTATAACCTTTGGCTAGATGTCCAGGACGACGGTGGCCCGCCACCCCGTCTTATCCTTTGACACTTCGAATCTGTGCATCGTGACGGCCTTGACATCGACCCCCAGCGCGTGCCGCTTCGGATCAATCCGCTCCCCGAAAAGGATTGCGGAGAGATGAGGGGGGGACTTTCCGATCTTTTTGATCTCATACTTTCCGAAGAGTAGCTGATCGGCGTCTTTGTAATAGATGATCTCCTGAAGGAAATTAAACAGCAGCAGATCGACCTGCGGCGCGGAGAGATCAACCGCGCGCGCCTCGGCGAGGCGGATTGCGTGAAGATCATTTACCATGGTGCGGCTGACCGCGCGGCCGGCAGAGGCGAAGAGATCGGCCAGAGTCCGTCCGCGCGCCCGGAAAGCGATGTCGGCCCGTGTGATCCCTTCGAGAAACCGGTAAGGAGCCACAGCTCTATTTGATCCGGCAATCTTCCAGTGCCGCCCGGACCTCTTGCTCAAGTGCCTTGATCTTCTCTCCGATGAAAACGATCTCGGACTCCGCTGGGCCGTTGCCGGAAGGCTCCAGATCCTGCCGCCCTGCGACCATGTTGAAAAGAAACCGCTCCGCTTCAAGGCGGACAAACCCCTTGGCGCGGTAGATCTCGCTGGGGAGCCGCCGGATCGCGCTCTCGAAGCATTCCCGTCGCAGCGGCCGATCCAGCGACAGATCGAATGATTGCATCGTTGTCTCGTGGCGATCTGCGGAATGGGGTTTCCGGTCCTTCGGCAAAAACCCGGTGATCAGCGCCGGGTCGATCTCGCAGCGGATCGTCTCGAAGATCGGGGCGGAGGGATTGATCTCTCGGACGATCTGCCGGACCGGACCGATCCGCTCCCGCGCCAGGAGGTCGATCTTGTTTAAAAGGATCAGGTCGGCCGTCTCGATCTGGATGCGGCCGGTGTGCCCGATCGAAGGGAAACGCGCGGTCGCGTCGGCGTCCACGACGGTCACCGCGGCGTCGAGCCTGACTCCCGGGATGTTCTCAAGATCCCCGATCAGGGCGTCCGGCTCGGCAATCCCGGTGGTCTCTACCACGATTTCGTCCGGGTGGGCGCTGTCGATGATCTCGGCGATGGCGGCCTCGAACTCCCCGGCCAGCGAGCAGCAGACGCAGCCTCCCAAGAGTTCGGCGATCCGGACATTCTTTCCCTCGACGACGCGGCTGTCGATCGCCAGTTCTCCAAATTCATTGATCAACAGGGCCATCCGGCGGTCGGCCGATCCGATCAGCCTTCGAAGCAACGTGGTCTTGCCGCTCCCGAGATAGCCGGTAACGATGACGACCGGGACTTTTGCTATCATCCCTTGACGTTGCCGATCGGGAGGAACTTCACGACCCTCCGCGAGATTCCGGCCTTGACCGTTGCTTCGACCACTTCGTCGATATCCTTATATGCGGGTCCCGCCTCCTCAGCCAGCCCCGCGTTTGACGCGCAGCGGACGTAGATTCCGCGTTCGCCCATTTCGCGGCGGAGTTGGTCTCCCCGGAAACGTTTCTTTGCCTGGGTGCGGCTCATCGTTCTCCCGGAACCGTGCGCCGTGCTCCCGAAGGACTCGGCCATCGCCCCTTGGGTGCCGACCAGAAGATAACTCCCGGTCTCCATGCTCCCTCCGATGATGACCGGCTGGCCGAAGGGGCGGTAGGGCTCCGGCATGTCCGGATTTCCCGGCCCGAAGGCGCGCGTGGCCCCTTTGCGATGAACTAAGACCTCTTTCAACTTTCCGTCGATCATGTATCGCTCGAGTTTGGCGGTATTGTGGGAGACGTCGTAGATCATCTTCAGGCCGAGTTCGCGCGCCGGTCGCTGAAATATCTTCTCGAAGGACTCCCGGATCCGGTGGAGGATCACCTGGCGGTTGGCGAAGGACATGTTCAGGCCGCACTTCATCGCGGAGAAGTAGTCTCTCCCTTCGGGAGAGTGGAACGGGGCGCAGGCGAGTTCGCGATCAAGGATCGAGATTCCATATTTCTTCTCCATCACCGACAAAAAAATCTGCAGATAATCAGTCGCCACCTGGTGGCCGAAGCCACGCGAGCCGCAGTGAAACATCACGACCACCTGGCCCGCAAAGAGCCCGAAGGCCTCGGCCGCCGCAGAATCGAAGATGTTCTCTTGCCGGACGACCTGCAGCTCCAGATAATGATTCCCGGAGCCGAGCGTTCCGACCTGATTGAGTCCGCGCTGAATCGCCCGCTCGGAGACCTTGCCCGGCTCCGCGCCGGGAATGCAGCCTCGCTCCTCGGTCAGTTCGAGATCCTCCGGCCAGGCGTACCCGTTCGCCAGGCACCAGTTCGCCCCTTCGGCCACGACCCGGCGAAATTCCGATGGACTCAACTTGACGAAGCCGCTGCTCCCGACCCCGGCCGGGACCTTCTCAAAGAGGAGATCGACCAACTCTTTGAGCCGCGGGCGGACCTCCTCCTCGGTCAGGTCGCTTCTGACCAGCCGCATCCCGCAGTTGATGTCGAATCCGATTCCTCCGGGGCTGATGACCCCGGATTGGGCATCGAACGCCGCCACGCCGCCGATCGGGAAGCCGTAGCCCGAGTGGCCGTCCGGCATGCAGTAGGCGTACTTCAAAATTCCCGGAAGAGTCGCGACATTCGTGATCTGATCGATGACATGCGGCTCGATGTCGCGGGCAAGTCGTTCGGTCGCGATGATCCGCGCCGGGACCCGCATGCCGGTTTTGTACGAGGGATCGACCTCCCAGATGACCTCACTGACCTGTTTGAGAATGGACTCGATACCCATCGCGCTACTACCTTAGCAGATTTGGAACGGCTTTTGGCAAGCCCCGGGAGGTGAGATGTTATCCGCTTAATTATCGGATATAGAATCTGATAGGATTTATCCTGAACGTCAGATAGCAGCTCCGAATCTTTCGGGAAAGCGAGCCGGAGCAGCGGGAACGCGAAGAGTGGGAGGAGATCGTGGAGGAGGCGATGTGGAGCGAATAGTCCGGGGTGAAATCTGGGTGGTGGAACCCGTCTCCCATCCAAAACCACGACCGCGCGATTATCCTCATTGAAGAGGGGGTCAAGCGGGTTCTCGGGCTTTTGTGACTGTCTGCTAGGGGAGATTTCCGCCGGTTGTGGTCTGGAGGATCGTTCCCGAATCCCCTACGGCCCAGCCGTGGAACGGATCCTGAAAGAAAACGGAGCGGAGGGTGAGGCTCGTCCCGCTGTCGTCGGCGTCCCAGGTCGAAGAGCTGTTGCTCCGCGCGACCGCCCCGCTCGTCCCGACCGCCCAGGCTTGGGCGGAGTTGAGTCCGAAGACCCCGAACAGATCGGCGGGGGGCGTGAACGCAACGCCTTCGATGCTCCAGGTCCCGCCGTAACGGGCGACAAACGAATTTTTGCCGACCGCAAAACCCGCGGAGGTGGAGATCATATGAATTCCCTGCAGGGAGGGGCTGCCGGAGAAGGTCGCCTCGGTGGACCAATCGGCGGCCGCTCCACCTCCGTTGGTCGTCTTGAGAATCTTCCCTCCTTTTCCTGCGGCCCAGCCCCTGGATGAATCTATGAAAGAGAGGCCGTAGAGTTCGGTGGTGGACGCAAGAGTTATAGCCCAGGTCCCGGTGTATTTCAGAATTTTTCCCGTTCCCGGCGAACTT
>CAZSHZ010000015.1:0-6417 GCA_964606955.1 uncultured Nitrospirota bacterium | reverse complement strand
CTCCAGCCTCAGAAACTGGGCGCTGTGAACGACTCGAAGGATGAGAACCCTTCCCCCTTCGATTCGAAAGAGGGTGCGATAATTTCCAAAGACCAGGTGGCGATATTCGCGTGATCTCAACGCGGAATCTTTGCGGCACGCTTCAGTTCTCTTAAGGCCTCACGGGCCGGCCGAATCCGCCCGGCTCGAACATCCGCCTCCCCTTCGGTCAGGAGAGCGGCGATTTTGATCTCCTCTGAGGTATTCAATTTCGTACCTTATGCACTACTTTATTTGAAGCCCTGGATCAACCGAAAAGAGAAAGATGCCCTGCCCTGAAATTCTGGAGCCGGCGAGTGGGATTGAACCACCGACCTGCTGATTACGAATCAGCTGCTCTACCACTGAGCTACGCCGGCCGCCAAGGGTAAGTAAACTCACCTTACTTAACATTTTTGCCCCCTGGGCGCAACGCCCCATTGACATTGTCCCCCCGATTTTTGTTATACAAATATCATAGGAACAAAACCGTGGAGGACCGTATGCGACCGATCCGATTTTTCGCCCTCACCCTCCTTCTTTCCCTCCCCGCCTGCGCCATGCACGACGGGATGCGCGCCCACGACCGCGGCGCCGGCGAGGCCCGCGCCCCCCATCCGATCGCCGGCAGGCCCGCGACACCGCTCTCTCCGATGGCCGTGCCGTTCCCGGTCGACCCGCTCCATAACGTCGAGCACTTCGCCAAGGATCTGAATTTGACGGACGACCAGATGAAACAGATCGAAAACGTCCGGAAAGATTTCGCGCGCGAGGAGATTAAACTCCGATCGAATCTCGACATCGCCTATCTCGACCTGCGCGATATGACGCATCAGGACCAAAAAGATCTGAACCGCGATCAGATCATGCGGAAGGTGGAGGAGATCGGATCGCTGCAGACGACGCTCGCCAAGAAGAACGTCGAGGCCGGCCTTTCGCTCACCAGCATCCTCAACGAGGAGCAGTTCAAAAAGTTCGCAGAGCTGCTGCGGGAAGAGAACACGATGGGTCGTGGAGGGCGCGGCTCCCGCTTCTCAGACGAGAATTACTGAGTCTCGGAGCGGGAAAACTCCCGGATGACCTTTTCTCCGGAGGGGCCGAGCGGCGCAAGTTCGGCCCCCTGGAAAAAGACGCGGACCCCGCCGGCGTTGCCGACGGTAAGAAAGAAACGCTCGTCGGCCTGCCAGTTCACCCGCTCCCCCGGCCGCAAGAGCGCCTCCCGCATTGCACCCCCGTCGATGATGACCTGGACCCAGGTGGGCTCGGTCGCCTGTAGGGCGAGGGTCAACTTCTCCAAGGGGGAGGGGGCCGGAACCGCGGCGCGTCCGGAGGCGAACGTCTCAAAAGAGGGGTCCGACGGGACCGATGGGAGCGACGGCTCAGGCACGACCTGTGGGTTCGCCGGGCGCGCCTCCTTCTCCGGCCGGACCTCGCTCTCGCGGGAAGTGAGGACCGCTAAAAAGAGAACGCCGCCGATGACGGCCGCAATCCCGATCTTGATCGAGTTTCCCCGGGACGAGACGCTCCATCGCTCGATGTAGAAAGGGGCCCCTGGGGGATCTACCCTCTGCTCGCGAAAGGGGGTCGTCTTCGTCTCCTCGGAAAACTGCTGCAGCAACTCCTTCTCGGGAAGGCCGAGAAACCTCAGATAGTTCCTTAAAAAACCGCGCGCCGAGACCGCGCTCGGGACCTCGCTCCAGCGCTCCGCCTCAAGCGCCTCAAGATACGAGCGGTGGATCCGCGTCCGACCGGCGACCTCATCCAGAGAGATTCCTTTCTCCTCCCGCGCCATCCTGAGCCGTTCGCCGAGCATCAGTCACTCCCGGAGAGCAAAGCCGACCACCTTCCCGTTCTCGAAGATGATCACCGCCCCGTTCGAATATTTCCACTCCTCGCGCCGCATCCCCCCCGTCAGAGAGAGGTTGACCTTCTCGGGCTTTCCCGCGCCTCGGATCGCCTGCTCCGACGACATCCCCGGTTCGACCTTCTCTACCGTGGCGATCCGGGCCAGATTCTCCTTGGCCTGCTCCGCCAGAGGGCCGTTCCCCTTGGTCAACTCGAGGACCTTTCGGAAAGAGTCCGCCGCTAGTTCGCGGTTGCCGGCACGGTATGCCGCAAAACCGAGATGGTAGTGCGCATCGGGAAAATCGGGGGCCAACTTGATCGCCGCCTCGTACGACTCGACCGCCTCCTTGACCTGGCCGAGCCGGTACCGCGCCTGCCCCAGGCCGATCTGCGCCAGCGCGAACTTCGGCTCATCCTTCAGCGCCTCCTGATACTCCTTGATCGCCCCCTGCAGGTCCCCCTTTCTCGCCGCGATCAATCCGAGATTGAAATGAGGGATCCATGGAGTTGCGTAAAACCGATTCGAGAGGGCCGACCGATAGTGCCGCGTCGCCTCCTCCAGCCGCCCACCCATCTCGAGGACCTTTCCCAAATGATTGTGCGCCTCGGAGAAGAGCGGATCGATCGCGATAGCCGCGGAGAATTCCTTTTCCGCCTCCTCCGGCCTCCCCTGAAGAAAGTAGGCATGGCCGAGCGAGTAGCGAAGATCCTTATCCTTCGGACTCGCCTCAAGCCCTTTCTGGAATTCGATGATCGCAGGCTGAAGCGCATTGTTGTTCAGATGGGAGATCCCGAGACGGTAGTGCGCCGACGCGTCGCGTTCGCGCTGGAGGCGGGAGGCGGTGCAGGCGGCCAGGAGCGCCGCGGCAAGAGAGAGGGTGAGGATCGTTCTCATCATGCCAGGTCGTCGAAGTGGGTCAGGGTCCTGAACTCCCGATAACGGGCCTGGATCTCGGCGTACTTAAGCGTCCGCATTCGATCGAGCGAAAAAGACTCGACATTGAACGAGGCGAGGACGCTTCCGAAGATGACCGCCCTGCGGATCGCCGCGTCGCTGAGAGTCCCGGCGCCGGCGAGATATCCCATAAACCCTCCGGCAAAACTGTCTCCCGCCCCGGTCGGGTCGAAGACGCTCTCCAGCGGATAGGCCGGGGCCGCGAAGATCGTCGCGCCGTTGAACATCAACACGCCGTACTCCCCCCGCTTGATGATCAGGCTCGAAGGACCCCAGGAGAGGATCCGGCGCGCCGCCTTGACGAGATTCGCCTCCTGCGCGAGGGCGCGCGCCTCCCCGTCGTTGATGATCAGAAAATCGACCTCCTTCAACATCTGGATCAGCGGCTCCCGCTTCCCCTCGATCCAAAAATTCATCGTGTCCGCCGCGATCAGTTTGGGCCGCTTCACCTGCGAAAGGACCTCGCGTTGCAGATCGGGATCGATATTGGCCAAAAAGACGTAATCCGAGCCGCGGTAGGAGTCCGGAATCTTCGGGCGGAACTCCGAGAAGACGTTCAGTTCGGTCGCCAGGGTCCGCGCCTCGTTCAACTGGTAGCCGTACTCCCCCCTCCAGCGGAAGGTCTTCCCCGAGCGCCGCTCGATCCCATCCAGGTTGATCCGGCGGGTCGACAAGAACTGCAAATGCTCGGCCGGGAAGTCGGCGCCGATCACCGCGACGAGGTTGACGTCGGTGAAGTAGGCGGCGGCGGCGGCGAAGTAGGTCGCGGAGCCCCCCAGCACCTCTTTTGCCTCGCCGAACGGGGTCTTCACCGTATCCAGCGCGACCGAGCCGACCACCAGCAGCGACACGGCTAGGAACATCCTTTGCGGACGGCGGCGGGCCCTGGCCGATTCAGGCCCCGGCCGAGCGCGGCTGCGACGCTGCGCGCCGCCGAGATGAAGACATCCTCGACGCGGACCTGCTCCTCGCCGGCCCGCTCCTCAACGGCCGCCCCCCCCTCTCCCGAGAAGACGACGAGGCCGCACTTCGTATCCCAGATCTCCACGGAGAGGCGGACCACCTTTCTCACCTGATCGGCTAACAGATTGGGACCGGAGGAGAAGACGCTCGCCTGCCCCTCGGGAGTCTTTTCCCCCGCGTTTAAAAACCTCACCCCGGTGAACTTCTCGATCTCGGTCACTTTTCCATAGAGAAGGTAGCGCGTCCCGGCAATCCGGCCGAGATCCGAAAGGAGCGGCGGATCGAGCCGCCTCCTCTGCTCATAATCCTTCAGAAAACGGACCGCGTCGGGAAGACGGTCGGCCGCCCGCATCTTGTCCATCGTCTCGGTGCGCGGAAAAATCGAGGCGTTGGGGAAGACGCTGCGGACCCCTTGGAAGAGTTCGAAGGCGGCGTTTGCGCGGGTCCCCTCCGGCGCTCCCGCAAAGGAGACTTCGATCACCGACAGCCCCCCCTCGGCCAGCCGCTCCTGGGAAAAGTCGGGGGCGACATATCGAATCAACTGATCCTCCCTCACCTCGGGCGGCGGAGGGAGAGGGGGGCTGATCGCTTTTTTTACCGCTCCGCAGCCTACGCAAAAGAGAAGGATCGCCGAAAAGAGGAATCGGTTCATGAGAGATAACGCCCGATCAGCGGGGCCAGCGCCTTCTTTATTCGGCTTCCGATCCGCTTCGGATCCGTGATAAACGCGTTGGCCAGCGCATCCTTACAGGGACAGCGCCGTACGGCGGGGATCTTGGGAACCGCCGCCCGGATCAGCCGCTTGGAGAATTCAACATTCGCCTTGAGAACGGCTAGGACGGCCTCCACCGTAACCGGCGACTCGGCCGCGTGCCAGCAGTCGTAGTCGGTCGCAAGTGCGATCGTGGCATAGCAGATCTCCGCCTCCCGCGCGAGTTTCGCCTCGGTCACGTTGGTCATCCCGATCACATCCACGCCCCAACGCCGATAGATCTCAGACTCGGCGCGGGTCGAGAACTGCGGCCCCTCGATGCAGAGATAGACCCCCGCCGCGTGGACGGTCCCGCCGGCGGCGCGCCCCGCATCGGCCACGACGGAAGAGAGTTCGGGGCAGACCGGATCAGAGAAGGGGATATGGGCAACGAGCCCGCCGCCGAAAAAGGTCGAGACGCGGCGCTTCGTATGATCGTAAAACTGGTGGGGGACCACGATGTCGCCCGGCCGGATCCCCTCCTTCATGCTTCCGACCGCGGAGACCGAAAGGATCCGCTGAACGCCGATCTTCTTTAACGCCCAGATGTTCGCGCGATAGTTGATCTCGCTCGGGGAGTACAGATGCCCCCTCCCATGCCGGGAGAGAAACGCGATCTTCGTCCCTTCAAGGGATCCGAGGATGATCCGGTCGGACGGTTTCCCGAAGGGGGTGGCGACGGAGATTTCTCGGATGCCGCTGAGCCCTTCCATTGCATAGAGACCACTCCCCCCGATCACAGCGACGCTCGCCTGGGCCTTCGCGCTCGGCAATGAGGCTTTCGACGGCCTTTTCATCGGGAATTACGTCTCCCGTTCGACCTTGACGCTGTTGCGGAACTCTTCCTCGCGAAAGGGGTTGACCGGACGGAGCGGGACGATGGTAACGATGGCGTGTTTGTAGACAAGTTCGTCGCGATCATGACGGATGAAGATGGCGAACTGATCGAACCCTTTGACCACCCCGGTCACCTTTTCGCCGCTGGTCAGGGTGACCGTGACCGGAATCTTCTCTTTGCGGACTTGATTTAGGAAGACGTCCTGAAGATTCATGCGGGGCGAATTATAACATGGCCGATCGAAATTGCAATCCAAGAATCCGGAGCGGACAATCCCGACAATGCGGGCCGCGGCTCTCTTATTAACGATTGCGATTCCGGCGCTCGCCTCTCCCCGGGCGGCCTCTGCCGAGAGCGCCCGGATCGATGACCAACCGCTCCGCTCGGCCCTGCTGTTGGCGCTGATCCCGGGCGGCGGCCATTTTTACCTCGGCGAGTCCGAGGCCGGGGCAACTTACGCGGGGACCATCCTCCCGCTGATCGGCGGCGGCGTTTGGCTTGATCGGAGCAACGACAGGTTGGGGCGCGACGAGATCAACACGTTGGGGCTCCTCGCGTTGAAGGAGTGGGAGTTAAGCCTTTTCACCACCTACCGAAGCGCGCGGCGCCTCCAGGGTTACGACCTCGAATCGATCGGGATAGACGACGCCCCTGTCAAAGATCTCTTTCTCTCTCCGTTTCGAAGAGAGTCCTATTCCGATCCGATGGTGGCCTTCGCCGCCCTCCTCGGGGCGGCCTCCGCGGCCTACGAGTCGAGGCATTCCAGGAGGGACTTGGGCGACATCAGGCGAGTCGGCATCCTAGGGATCGATGCGGGCCGGGACTCTGGCGCCGCCCTTTATGGAATCGACACCTTCGGAATTTCTCTTGCCGCCGGGGTGGGCGAAGAGGCGCTCTGGCGGGGTCTCATTCAAAACGAGATGGAGGAGAGGCTGGGGGCGCGAGGCGGGCTTTTGTCTACGGCGACCCTCTTCGGGACGGCCCATCTCGTGAATCTCCAGGGTGAGATCGACGCGAGAGGGGCGCTTGTGGGGACCATCGGCGGCT
>CAZSHZ010000014.1:0-6312 GCA_964606955.1 uncultured Nitrospirota bacterium | reverse complement strand
GTCGGTGGCTATCTTAGCGGCGTTTGCCTGGGGGAGGGGCTTTGAAGATCGGGACGATCGCTCTGGCGTTTATGGCTTTGGCGGCGCTCTTCGGCTGCGGGATTAAGGACACCGCCCCGGAGGCTCGGCTCGAAGAGGCGCGAATCGCGCTCGATTCCCGTGACTGGGATCGGGCGATCACCATTCTCGAAGAATTCTGCGGCACCGACCCCGACCGAAAAAATGCGACCTGCGACGGCGAAAAAAAGGCGCTCCTTGCGTCGGCCCTCGCAGGGCGGGGGGGACTGGATCTGATCAGCGTCATCCGCAACGCGCCGCCCAAAACCGGGGTATCCGGGGGGGTCGATGCGAAGGCCTTCAAGGCGATCTCAACCGCTGTCGGCGATGTTGACGATAACGACCGGAAAGATTTTCAGGATTCGATCGCGCTTCTGACCTCGATCCCGCAGCGCGACGGGGATCAGGACCTTCAGTTGACCCTGACGGTGACGGTTGATCTGATCGGCATCATGGCCAAGGTCTCCGCCGGCTTCGATGCTTTTGGAAGGCCGAACAAGATCCCAACGCTCGATGAGGTGAAGTCAATCCTTGCCAATCTTCAAGGAGATCTCGACGCGATCAAGTCGCTCGTGGGGCAACTGGACCCCGAGAACCGCCTGGGCGCCTCGGTTGATCAGATTTCCAAGGATATCGACTTCGACGGCAACAATATCCTTACCGACGTGGAGGTGCAGGCATATATCACAAAGCTGAAGGGTTCTTAGTGAAGCGCGCGCTTTTCACCCTTTTTTGGCTGGCCGTGCTCGTTTTTCCTTCCATGGCGCGGGCGGATGAGCTTCCCTGGCTCTATCGCGGGATCCGGCCTTTGGGAATGGGAGACGCTTTTCTGACCCTCGCCGACGATTCGAACGCCCTCTTCTACAACCCGGCCGGATTGGCCCAGATCGATAAGTGGAATGTTCAGATATTAAACCCGCTGGTCGAGGTCTCGAAGAGCAGCATTAAACTCGTTCAAGACATCGGAGACCTCAAGGGGGACGATCCGGGCTCGGTGGCCGATTTCTTGAACGACCATATGGGGGAGCATCAGCACTTCCGGCTTTCTCTTTTTCCGAACTTCACGATGCACAACTTCGGATTCGGGATCCTCGGGCAGGGGAGGCTCGATGCCGAGGTCCGGAACCCTGCTTTTCCGGAAGCGAAGCTCTTCGGGGGATCCGACGTCGGCGGGGTCGCCGGAGTCGCCTATTCCTTCTTCTCAAATAACCTGAAGGTCGGCCTTGGCGGGAAATACATCCAGCGAAACGCGATCGACCGGACCTATGGGCCGTCCGACATCGCCAGCCCAGATTTTGATCCGCTCAAGAATGATAAGATCTCCAAATCCGATTTTGCATTCGACCTCGGAACGATTCTGGATCTTCCGGTTCCGACCCTCCGTCCCGCCGTCGGCGCCGTCATTGCCAACATCGGCGATCTCGATCTCCCTTCGGGGAGCTCCTGTCCGGCATCGGAAACGATCACGGCGAACGGCCAGACCTTCTGCGGGATGCCGATGCAGATCAATGTCGGTGCGGGGATCCATCCGACCTTCGGGATCGCCCGGACTGCCCTGGAACTGCAGATCAACGACGTTACAAAAAAGACGGGGAATGACGACGACATGGGAAAGAGAATCCACATCGGGGCTGAATTGAAAATCCCCGTCATATCCGTGCGTGTCGGCGTGAATCAGTTTGGGAAGGATCCGGCCAAGTACTTCACGGCCGGAGTCGGGATCGACTTCCTTCTGTTGAAACTGGACGTTGCGACCTATGCCGAGGAGGTCGGCGCCTTCGCCGGTCAGCGGGAAGACCGGCGCTACGTCGCCCAGCTGGCGCTAGGCTTCTAAGCCTACTTCTGAGTTAACCTGACCGTCCACCATCCGGACCACCCTGTCGGCAAGCCCGGAAAGCCGCTCGTTGTGCGTCACAACGACAAACGTAATCCCGTCTCTTTTATTCAGTTCGCGGAGTAACTGAAAGACTTCGTCGGACGTTTTGGTATCCAGATTTCCGGTCGGTTCGTCCGCAAGGATCACGTCGGGCCGCATCAACAGCGCCCGGGCGACCGCGACGCGCTGCTGTTCCCCTCCTGAAAGTTCTCCCGGCCGATGAGCCAGGCGCTCCGATAGGCCGACCGACTCCAGGAGATCCTTCGCCCGCTCCTGAGTCTCAGAAAAGGGGAGGCGGGCGATCCGCCCCGGCATCATCACGTTCTCCAGCGCGGTAAATTCGGGCAGGAGATGGTGGAATTGGAAGACGAAGCCGATCCGCCGGTTTCGGAACTGCGCGAGTTGGCGGTCGGAGAGGGAAAAGATGTCGACGCCGTCGAAGAGGATCTTCCCGGATGTGGGATGATCGAGCGCACCGAGGATGTGCAGCAGCGTGCTCTTGCCGACCCCTGAGGCGCCGACCACCGCCACCATCTCCCCCCGCGCGATCGAGAGATCCAGCCCTTTTAAGACCGGGAGGACGCGCCTCTCGATCGGGAAAGACTTCTCAAGGTCCTGGACCTGGATCAGAGGCGGGTTCATTCGTACCGAAGCGCCTCCGCGGGATTCAGTTGCGCCGCCTGCCACGAGGGATAGATCGTAGCGAGAAAACTGATCGCGATCGCCGAGAGGGCGACCAGCGAGACGTCGACCGTTCGGATGATCACCGGAATCCGGCTGATGTAGTAGATGTCCGGCGGAAGGGAGTAGAACTGCTGGAGGGCCCAGCAGATGGCGTAGCCGAGAGGGACGCCAAGCGCGACGCCGACGCCGCCGATGATCAGCCCTTCCAGCATGAAGACCCGCAGGATCTCTTCCCGGCGAGCCCCCATCGCTTTTAAGATCGCGATCTCGCCTCTCTTTTCCACGACGATCATCATCAAGGTGCTGACGATGTTGAACGAGGCGACCAGGATGATCAACACGAGGACGATGAACATCATAATCTTCTCCAGTTTTAGCGCGGAGAAGAGATTCTTGTTCAGCCGCATCCAATCGCGCGCCCAAAAAGGGAATGAGAGTCTCTTTTCGATCTCTCCCGCGATCCGATCGGCGGCGAAGATATCGTCGACCTTCA
Source organism: uncultured Nitrospirota bacterium (assembly GCA_964606955.1). GTDB lineage: Bacteria > Nitrospirota > Nitrospiria > SBBL01 > CAZSHZ01 > CAZSHZ01. The sequence continues at coordinate 3,202 of CAZSHZ010000014.1, read as the reverse complement.
CCTCCACTCCGGTCACCTCGTCCCCGAGATCGAAGAACTCCTGAGCGGGGGGAATCGCCACGTATGCCAGCGTGGAATCGTACTCGTACATCCCCGATTCGAAGATTCCAACGACGATGAACTTCTTGAACTTTGGGGTGATCCCCAGAGGGCCGATCCGCCCGGCGGCCGATCCGCTCCCCGCTGGGGAGAGGACATGGATCTGCTGCCCCAGGAAGGTCCCGAGCCGGATCGCCAGCTCCTTTCCGAGAAGGATCCCCGGGGGGCCGGTCTGTTCGAGGTCCTCCAGCCGTCCCTCGATCATGTTCCTGGCGATGTCGGTGACCTGCGCCTCGCGCCTCGGGTCGATTCCCCGCAGGACGACGCCATGGACATTCGACTCGGAGGAGAGGAGGACCTGTCGATAGATGAACGGGGCGGCGGAGACGACATGCGGAACGCCGCTCGCCTTGGCGATGACCTCTTTGTAATCTTTGATCGTGTCGCGAGTCCGGTCCGTGATCACGATGTGGGAATTCGTCCCGAGGATCTTGTCGCGAAGGTCCTCCTTGAAACCGGTCATGACCGCCAGCGTGGCGATCAAGGCGGCGACCCCCACGGTGACGCCGCCGATCGAGATCGCGGTGGAAAAGGAGAGAGAGCGGCGACGGCGCTTTGCCGAGAGATACCGGAGGCCCAGAAACAGTTCGAAGCCGAGTCCGTGTTTCACTGGGGTTTCAGTTGGGGGAAGAGGATCACGTCGCGGATCGAGGGCTGATTGGTGAGGAGCATGACCAGCCGGTCGATCCCCACCCCTTCTCCCGCCGCCGGCGGCATGCCGTATTCGAGGGCGCGGAGGAAATCCTCATCCATCGCATGCGTCTGTGCCTCTCCCGCCTGGCGGCGCGAGAGTTGATCGAGGAACCGCGATCGCTGATCCTCCGGGTCGTTCAATTCCGAGAAGGCATTCGCGATCTCGCGGGAGGCGATATAGAGCTCGAAGCGCTCGGTCAGGTGGGAGGCATCGGGCTTTCGTCTGGCCAGCGGCGAGATCTCGGTCGGATAGTCGGTGATGAAGACCGGCCCCGTAAGATCCTGCTCGACCGTCCCTTCGAAGATCTCCTCGAGGATCTTGCCGGTCGAGTCGATCGGCTTGACCGCGATCGAAAGCCGCTTTGCCAGCGCCTCGACCTCCTCGCGCCGCGAAAGCGACTCCTCGTTGACATTCAGCCGGCGGGCGATCGCCGAGAGATAAGGGAGCATTTCCCAGGGAGGGGTCAGATCGATCGTCTTCCCCTGGTATTCGAACTTGAGCGTGCCGAGAGAGTCGATCGCAACCTCGCAGAGCATCTGCTCTGTGAACTTCATCAGATCGCGGTAATCGGCGAACGCCATGTAGAACTCAAGCATCGTGAACTCGGGGTTGTGGATGGTGGAGATCCCCTCGTTCCGGAAGTTCCGGTTGATCTCGAAAATCCGCTCCATCCCCCCGACGAGCAGCCTCTTTAAGTAGAGCTCGGGGGCGATCCGAAGATAGAGATCGATCCCCAGCGCGTGATGGTGCGTGATGAAGGGCCGCGCCGCCGCGCCCCCCGGGATCGGTTGCATCATCGGCGTCTCAACCTCCAGGAAGCCGCGCGAGACCAAAAAGCGGCGGAGGCCTTCGATGATCTTTGCCCGGGAGAGGAAGACCTTCCGCAGATCATCCGAGTTCACGATCAGATCGAGATAGCGCTGACGGTATCGTATCTCGACATCGCTCAGCCCGTGCCATTTCTCCGGGAGGGGACGGAGAGACTTTGCGAGGAGCGAGACACTCTCGACCTCGATCGTCAGTTCACCACTCTTTGTCCGGAAAATCCTCCCGGCGACCCCGATATGATCGCCGAGGTCGAGAAGTTCAAATAGGGAGAAGTCGCGTTCGCCGAGCCGGTCGGCCTTGAAATAGACCTGCAGGCGTCCGGTCGCATCTTGGAGATGGGCAAAGGCCGCTTTTCCGAAGCGGCGGAGGCCGACGATCCGGCCGGCAATCTTCGCAGACGCGGGAGAAGATTCAAGCGCCTCGCGTGGATGGTCGCGATATTTCTCGACGATCGGGAGGATCGGTTCCTTTCCGTCAAAGCGCCCCGCGTACGGCTCAATCCCGAGGGCCCGCAGCCGCGCAAGTTTCTCTTTACGGATTCGGACCTGATCGGACTCTTCGAAATTCATGAAGGGCGATTATATCAGGTCGGGCCGGTTTTTAAGAGGGTTCTTCGATCCGAAGATCCTTGAAGTACGTTCGATAAAACCCTCGGTCCTTCGTTAGAAGGACGTCCGCATGGACGGCCGCATGCCCCGCAATCAAAAAATCGCTTAAAATCCGATCCCTCCGCGGCTCGCCGGCAGGCTTCCTTTTCAGATATTCTCTAAAGAGATGACCCCCCTGGAAAAGGGCCTCTTCCGAAGAGTGGACAAGGCGGATTTGTATTCCGGCGAGGAAACGGTGCAGGAGGTCGCGGGAGGGGAACCTCGTTGCCACCTCCGCGTAGACGATTTCGCAAAGGACCAAGGCCCCGCGGCGGAAAGCGTTTTCGAGCAGCGCCTGGGCAGGGTCTCCGGACGGGGACGTAGGGCTTAACAGATCGAGGAGAATATTTGTATCAACGGCCGAGATCAACGGCCGCGCATCTCCTTGATCAGTTCATCCACATTCCGGCCTTTCAGGTTTTTAAGGAATCCCCGCCATTTCGCGAATGGGGAGTGCTCGATCTTCTTTTTGAGAATGAAATCTCCATCCTGCTTTTCGAACTCGACCTGATCGCCGGGTCGAACCCCGAGGGCCTCGCGGATTTTTTTCGGCAGGGTGATCTGGCCCTTGCTGGTAATCCGGGACGTTTCTTCTCCTCCTTACTTCTTACTTCATTGTAAGGATTTTGGCTCTTTTGTCAACTCTTCCAAAAAAGGGGTCTTCGCGTAAGTGAGTGGGTGATTTTAGCCTTCTGGCCATCCTATTCCCCTCCTTTGTAAGGAGGGGTAAGGGGAGGTAGATTCCGACAACAACCCCTGTCTGCCGACAGGCAGGGATGTCTCAACTCTTCGGTTCATCCGGGTTTAGCGTGGGGTTCCCTGGTTCTTTCGCCTGGCTTCCCCTCCCTCGATGGGAGGGGTAAGGGGAGGGTGTTTTAAACACGCCTCTCTGATGACGCCTGATACCCCATCCATATTTGTTAGGACTTCATGA
>CAZSHZ010000013.1:0-14632 GCA_964606955.1 uncultured Nitrospirota bacterium | reverse complement strand
AGGCCGGGTCGTACGGCAAGGATGTGAAAGGGTTGATCCGCCAGCACCAGTTCAATAAAGTCGAACTGGTCTCCTTTTCGACCCCCGAGCGCTCCTATGAAGAGCTGGAGCGGCTCACCTCCGACGCCGAGGAGGTCTTGAGGCGGCTGGAACTCCCGTATCGGGTCGTTGTCCTCTGCACGGGCGACCTCGGCTTCGCCGCCGCGAAGACATACGATCTGGAGGTCTGGGTCCCTTCTCAGGGGACCTACCGCGAGATCTCCTCCTGCTCGAACTTCGAGGAGTTTCAGGCGCGCCGCGCCGAGATCCGGTTTCGCGGGAGCGACAAGAAGGTGCGGCATCTCCATACGCTCAACGGCTCCGGGCTGGCGGTGGGGCGGACGGTGGTGGCCATTTTAGAAAATTTCCAGCGGGAGGACGGGACGGTGGCGATCCCGAATGCGCTGCGCCCCTACATGAAAGGAATGGAGCGGATCGTCAAAGAGACGTAGCGGCTGGCTCAAACGGAGGGGTGGCTGAGCGGTTTAAAGCGGCGGTCTTGAAAACCGTTGGGAGGTAAACCCTCCCCGCAGGTTCGAATCCTGCCCCCTCCGCCAAGGCATTATAGGGACATCTTTCCCAGACGTCGGGAGGTCTCATGAAATCCACATATCTTCTTATCGGCGGCGGTCTTGCCTCCAGCCAAGCGGCCAAGCAACTCCGGGAAAAAGATCCGGACGGAAAAATTACCCTCGTCGGCGAGGAATCTCATCCTCCTTACGATCGTCCGCCGCTCTCCAAAGAATTCATCCGCGGTCAGAAGTCCCGCGATGAGCTGTTCTTCGATACGGAGCAGGCCCTACGCGCAGAGCAGATCGACCTCATCCTGGGCGTGACCGCCCAGCGACTGGATCCATCCCGTAAGACCGTCACGCTCTCCAACGGGGAGGTGATCGCATTCGAGACGGCCCTGATTGCTACCGGCGGCCGACCTGTCCGCCTAAAATTTCCAGGAAGCGACCTGCCCGGCGTTCACACCCTGCGGACCCTCGATGACTCGGCAGCCATTGCGAATCAGGCCATCCCCGGTCGGCGGGCGGTCATGATCGGCGCCGGGTTCATCGGCATGGAGCTGGCCGCCTCGCTGACGCAGAGGGGCGTCACAGTGACCGTCATCGAGAGCACGCCGCATCTCTGGGCCCACTTTGCCGACGGCGCCCTCGCTGATTTCTTCCAGAACTACTGCGCTCAAAAAGGCGTGACCTTCCAGACCAATGAAACGGCGGTTGAGATTGAAGGAAAAGACCGGCCCGTCTCCCTCATCACCCGATCCGGCAAGAAATTCCCATGCGACTTTGTCTGCATCGGCGTGGGGATCGTTCCTAATACGGAGCTGGCCCAGCAGGGAGGCCTCCAGGTCGAAAACGGTATTGTGGTCAATGAGTATCTTCAATCTTCCCATCCGGATATCTATGCCGCCGGAGATGTGGCGAACTACCCCGATCCCGTCTTCGGCAAACGACGGAGGGTGGAGCACTGGGGACATGCAGAGTACTGCGGTCAGTTAGCCGGTCAGAATATGGCCGGGGCCCGAAATCCCTATGACCTTCTGACCTATGTCTGGTCCGATCTCTTCGACCTCCATCTCGAGTTCGCGGGCGACGAGAGCGAGCATGACGAGATGATTCTTCGGGGTCGCTTCGAGGAAAGGTCCTTCCTCGTCCTCTACCTCAAGCAGAAAAGGTTGAGGGCTTACTTTGCCGTGAACACCGGCTCAAAAGAATTTCCCTTTCTCCAGCGGCTCATCCGCCAAAAGAAGGACCTCACCGGCAAAGAAAGTCTGCTCCGAGATCCCACGATTCCCATCAAAGGACTCGTATGACCGGACCCCTCTGCCAAAGATTATTTTCCAAGAGAGACGCTATGATCCTTCGTCATGTCGGCCTACACCGCCTGGTGGACCCGCTTTAAAACCCCGTGTCCGCCCGCGTCTGGTGGCCCCTCTTTCCGCTCCTCTTTCTGATCGTCCTCGGCTCGCTTTCTACCGCCGCGATCCGCGCGCAGCGCGGCAAGATCTCATCGACCGGCAAGGGGACGATCCTCCTGGCGCTCCTCTTCTACATCCTGACCTTCGCCCTCGGCAGGTGGCGCTGGCTGCACATGCCGGTCTCGAACATCGCAGAGGCATTCATGGTGTTCAATATCGTCTTTTTCTTCAAAAACAGCCCCAAAGAGCTCGCCTGGCTGAACGTGGTGGCCCTGGTCGCAATCGCAAGCGACTTCGCCCTCCACTACATCCTGAAATAACGCGGAAGGGGGCGGCCCCCTTCCACCTTCAAAGGTAATCGCGTTTTCGGAAGTATCGGTAGAGCCCGAATGCCACGACCGACATCAACAGAAGGACCGCCGGATAGCCCCAGCGCCACTGGAGTTCCGGCATATATCTGAAGTTCATCCCGAAGATCCCTGTGATTAGGGTCAATACGATGAAGATCGTCCCCCAGCCGGTCAGACGTTTCATCACAAGGTTTAACTGATTGGAGACGGTGCCAAGAAAGAGCTCAAAGACGCTCGAGACGGTGTCGCGGAAGAGATCGAGTTCGTCGAGGATCCGCAGGTGGTGGTCGTACACGTCCTGAAAGTAGAGCGTCTGCTCGCGGCGGATGAACGGAATGTCGTGGCGGACGAGCTGGCTGAATATCTCCCGCTGCGGGGCCACGGTCCGGCGGACGGCGACCAGCGCGCGGCGGAGATTCATCAGCGGGCGCATGTCCCTTTTCCCCGCCTCCTTCATCAGCCGATCCTGAATGGCGTCCACCTCGTCGCTCAACTGATCAAGAAGCGGGAAATAACTGTCCACAACCAGATCGACGATCGTGTAGAGGAGAAAGTCCGCCCCGCGTAAAAGCGCTTCTGAAAGCCTCCCCTCTGCCTCGGGCTGCGCCAAAAGCCCCGGCAGCGGCTCCTCATGTGTTGAAAGGAGCCAGTTTCGTCCCACGACGATATCCACCTCACGCCGGACGATCCTTTTGCCGGCCGACTCCTCCAATAAATGAAGAACCAGATAGTGATAGGTGGGGTAAAAATCGATCTTCGGGCGCTGATTCCGCTTGGCAAGATCCTCTACCGTCAGATCATGGAGTCCGAACAGCTGTTTGAGGTTGGCCAACTCCGCCCCCGTCGGCTTCTGCGCCTCAATCCAGATCGCCGCGCCGCTGTCCGCCAACAGCGAGGGAAGACGCTCCGGCTCCACGACCGTCACTTTTCCCTCTTTTGCCAGGCGGACAACCAGCATGGAAGCATTCTAGCACGGAGGCGACGCGCCTTCACCGAAAAGTCCTACGGCCGGGCGATGACCTGGTAGGCCCGTCTTCCGATCTCCCGCCCCACCGAAAGGCCGGTCTGATTGTCGATCGGAAAATGGATCCCGCCGTACAGGCGAGAGACGGTCGCCTCCTCGGCCATCGCCCGGAAGAGGTCCGCCTCCTGCGGGAAATATCCGGCGAGGACCTCCGAGGCCGCACCTGAAGCGGTCGAGTGCCCCGACGTAAAACTCGGGAATGGCGGGGTCGTAAGAAGCGGCTCGAAGGCCGGATCAAGCAGCAGGAGGCGGATCGCCGTGACCGGCCGGGCGGTCCAGTAGGCATATTTGGCATCCCAGCACGAGATAAATGCATCCGCCATCGCTGCGTTCAGAACGGCAAAGAGCTGGGCCGCCCCGGGGGTGCTCAGAGGATGGCGTGCCTCCACCTCCAGCGCAATCGCATTCCAGTGTCCCGGCGGGGTAAAGGTCCCCGGCCCGTCCGCCCAGAAATCAGCTATCGACTTCTGCTCGGGGGTCAGCCGCCGAGATGTCTTAAGAACCTCAGTCGCCTGTTGAAGGTACTCAAACGATCCGAAACTGGGGGGAGGAGAAGGCCTCAACTCATCACCGGATCTTAAGATCCAAGGCCTCCATCTCCCCGCAAGCGGCTCAAGGGGCGGATCGATAAACCCGGGGGGCGTCGGCTCCCACATCCCCGGACCCGTGAGTCGCCCCGACCCATCCCAGACCTGATCCGACCCGTCGCTCTTCGCACGCGCGATCACCTGCTCGGAAACCGCGCGCCCGAGATTAAGACCCGCCTCCACATCGCTCCGGAAATTGACCCCTCCCCAGAGCCTCGAATCTGCCGCCTCCTGCGCCAGCGCGTCGAGCCGCTCGACCGGCTCATCCGGGAACAGGTACGCGAGGAGTACGGCCGCCGCACCGGCGACCACGGCATGCTCGGAGGGGTAAGAAGGATTGGGGCGAGGCGCAAAGAGCGGGACCAGGGAAGGGTCCGCCTCCGGCGGGGACCGGCGCCCATAAGCGTACTTCGAATCCCAGGCCGCAACCACGGCGTCGGACATCGCCACATGGAGCAGCGCAAGACCCCTGGCCGCGCGCGGCGGGTTTGGCCGATGCTTGACAATCAACTCCAGATGGATCTCGGTCCAGCGCCGCGTTGCCGCGCCGGACTCCCAAAAGCGAGCCCGCTCCTCCATCTCCGGCGTGCGGCGCGACTGGAATTCTTTAAGCTCGGCCAACTCTGCGAAGAACTGATCCGAACCCTCTTCAGGTAGGGGTGGAAGCCGGAGGGCCGCACCCGAGGAGAGGACCCAGACCTTCCACCTTCCTGCATCCGGCTCCTCCACTCCTTGGCCGCCATGACGACCGCAGGCTGAGAGGAGCAACAGCACCAGGAGGAAAAAAGGCACGGGGCGGCATATTATCCGGTTTGCTTGACAATGGAAAGCCCCTCCGCCATTTCCCCCTTTTCTGCTAGAATAGCGTGTCGATGGAGAGGTGGCCGAGTGGTTGAAGGCAGCCGCCTGCTAAGCGGTTGTAGGGTCAAAAGCCCTACCCAGGGTTCGAATCCCTGCCTCTCCGCCATCCTTTAGGAGTTTTTTCGTGGAAATGAACAGAAAATTTTGGATCATCATCGCAGCGGTCGCGGCCGGCTCTTTCCTTGGGGCGCTGACCGCCGTCTCTCTTCAAAAGACGCGGGGGGGCGGCGCCGCACCGGCAGATCCGCCTCCTTCAGATGTCCGGACCCCATTTTCGCCGGGACCGGCCTCCCCTCAACCGGCCATGCCCGGCGGACCGCCGCCCGGGAGCCTTGCGGGGGCCAAGATCGTCGTCCCCGATTCGGTGAAGGGGAAATGGAAGGGGGTCGTCTTTCTGGTGGAAGATAAAAAGGAGAGTACGTTCACGGAATATACCGTCAATCTTGGCCGCAACTGGAAGGTCCCGGGGACCGATCTCTCGGTTGCGGTCGGCGAGTTCCTCCCCGATCTCGTCATCCAGGAGAACTCATTTTTCACCTCGGTCTCCGGCGAATTGAAAAACCCGGCGATCTACGTGAGGGTCCGAGAAGGGAAGAAGGAGATCTTCAAAGGGTGGCTCTTCTCGCTCTTCCCGACGATACATCCCTTTCAACACGAGCGCTACGCGATCACGTTGAAAGACGCGGTCAAGGCCTGAGGCGCAGTTAGAGACCTGCGCCGGCGATCAATGTGCGCCCTTAGCTCAGCTGGATAGAGCGTCTGACTACGAATCAGAAGGTCGCAGGTTCGACTCCTGCAGGGCGCACCAGAATCTTCAAAGTTCACAGACTATTTGCAAACCTCTCCCCTCGTAGATAGAATGAGTTTGCTATGGCTGCCCCGAGAAAGAGAAAACGCAAAATGAATACTAAAGGGGTTGTGCGGGTACAGTACCGGGAGGGCGAGGACGGCTTTGTCATTGCCGAATGCCCCGACCTGCCGGGCTGTATGTCTCAGGGCCGAACGCTCTCGGATGCCCGAAAAAACATCCGTGATGCTATCGAGGGCTGGCTGGAAGTCCACAAGGGGATGGGCCTCCCCTCTCCTGTCTCAGAACTGATCAAAATTAGTTGAGCCTTCTCCCGGTTATTTCCGGCGAGGAGGCGGTTCGGGCCTTCGAAAAGGCCGGTTGGCAGCGGGCCCGCTTCAAGAAAAATCATTGGCAACTGGTGAGGCCGGGGCGAAGAGAGCATCTTTCGATCCCTAATCACCGGCAATTGGATCGAGGACTTCTGCGAGCTCAAATTCGAATCGCAGGGCTACGTGTCGAGCATTTCCTGGCCCTGCTGAAGCAATCCGCAGGTTCGACTCCTGCAGGACGCACCAGGGTTAAACCGTGAACATCACACCGCATGAATTAAAAGAGCGGCGGGACCGCAAGGAGACGTTGGCCCTCATCGACGTGCGGGAGCCGTGGGAGCATGCAATCGCGCAGATCGAAGGCTCCATCCTGATCCCGCTGAACGACCTTCCTCACCGGCTGGGGGAACTTGACCCGGAGACCCCGATCGTTCTCTACTGCCACCACGGGATCCGAAGTCTCCAGGCCGCCGCGTTTCTGAAGCAGAACGGTTTTCCCGACCCGAAAAGCCTCTCCGGTGGGATCGATCTCTGGTCCCAGACGATCGATCCCTCGATCCCGCGCTACCACTAGCGCGATTTGACAGTCTCAACAAAGTTTAGTAAGTTAATCAACAATGCGACTTTCCAAGAAGAGCGAGTACGCCCTTCGGGCGCTGATCGACCTGACGCATCACTACGCCGGCGGCCCGGTCCGGCGGGAGGAGATCGCCCGGCGGCAGAACATCCCCATCGTCTTCCTGGAACAGATCCTCCTGACGCTCAAGGCCGCAGGGCTGGTCGAGAGCCGCCGCGGCGCGTCGGGAGGCTACTACCTGATCAAGCCCCCCCGCGCGATCACCCTTGGGCGGGTGATCCGCCTGCTGGACGGGCCGCTCGCCCCGATCGGCTGCGTGAGCCGGACGGCGTACGAAAAATGCCGCGATTGCCCCTACAGCAAACAGCCGCGCTGCCCGATCCGCGGCGTGATGCTCGACGTGCGCAACGCGGTCTCCAAAATCCTCGACAATTTCACGGTTGAAAAATTCTCCCGGCGCGGGCCCTCCCGCAACGGACGAAACGGCCACAGGCGTCCATAAATGCCGTTCAGACCGGCGCGCATCGGCGCGCTCCTCGCCGCGCTTCTCCTCTCCTCCCCCGCATTCGCCGAGACGCTTCGGCTCGGCTATCTGCCGAATGTCACACAGGTGCAGGCCCTCGTCGGAATTGAGACGGGGCTCTTTGCTGAGGCCCTCACCGGGGTAAAGATCGCGCCGAAGGTCTTCAACGGCGGGCCTTCGGTCATCGAGGCGCTCTTTGCCGGCGAGATCGATTTCGGCTATGTGGGCCCTGGGCCGGCGATCAACGGCTATCTCCGGTCGCGCGGGAGGGCTTTTAAGGTCGTCGCCGGGGCGGCCTCCGGAGGCGCAGGCTTCATCGTCCGGCCCCAGGCGCAGATCTCCTCCGCGGCAGACCTCGCAGGGAAAAAGATTGCCACGCCGCAGTTGGGAAACACCCAAGATATCGCGCTGCGCCATTACTTAAAGGGGCACGGCCTCTCGACCCGGGAGCGGGGGGGAACGGTACAGGTCATCCCAATCGCGAATCCCGATATCTTAAACCTCTTTAAACGGGGGGATATCGACGGCGCGTGGGTCCCTGAGCCGTGGGGAACCCGGCTGATCCGGGAGACAAATGGTCTCCTTTTCCTCGATGAGCGGGACCTCTGGCCCAACCGCAAATTCTCAAGCGCTCTGCTGGTCGCCGCGACGCCGCTGCTGCACAATCGGCCCGCAACCGCCAAGGCCTTCATTGCAGCGCATCTGAAAGCCACTCGCTGGGTCCTCGACCACCCATCGGAGGCAAAACGGGTTGTCGGTGCCGCCATCCAGCGAATCACCGGAAAGGCACTCCCTCCGGAGACGATCGACGAGGCCTTCGGGCGGTTTACGCCGACCGCCGATCCCCTGGAAGAGTCTGTCCGCGAAATCGCCGGGCGCGCTTACGCGCTCGGATTTCTCGGCCGCACCCCTCCCGATCTCTCCGGCCTTTTCGAACTCGATCTTTTAAAAGGACTCCAATGACAAGCCGGCGTGAAAAGATCCGGATTAAAGACATCTCAAAAGTCTTCACGACCCGGACCGGGCAGATCGCGGCGCTCGAGGAGATCAACCTCACCATCGGCGAGGGGGAGTTCGTCTGCATCGTCGGGCCCTCGGGCTGCGGAAAATCGACCCTCCTCTCCATCGTCGCCGGGCTGGAGCGCCCCGACTCGGGGATCGTTGAGATCGCCGGGGAGGAGAAGAACCGCCCCGACCGCGTCGTGATCTTCCAGGAGGGGGCGCTCTTCCCCTGGCTGACTGTCTACGGCAACGTCGAGTTCGGGCTGAAGATGGCCGGCCTCTCAAGGAAAGAGCGTTTCGAGCGGGCGATGCGCTATATCGAGATGGTCAACCTCACCCGATTCGCCGATGCCTACCTGCACGAACTCTCCGGCGGGATGCGCCAGCGGGTCGCGATCGCCCGCGCGCTCGTTCTGGAGCCGTCCATCCTGCTGATGGACGAGCCGTTCGCCGCGCTCGACGCGCAGACGCGCGACCTCCTCCATCAGGAGATCCAGCAGATCTGGCTTGCGACGCAAAAGACGATCCTCTTCATAACGCATAACGTCCGGGAGGCGGCCTGCCTGGGCGATCGCGTCGTCGTGATGACCTACCGGCCCGGCCGGATCAAAAAGATCTTCGCGATGGACCATCCCCGGCCGCGACACATCGAGGACCCCATCTTAATGATCTCGGCCCGGGGGATCCTGGACGACTTGAAGGACGAGGTCCAGAAGGCGATGGAGGAGGAGCTGGCCGGGCGGCGCGCTCCCACACGGGAATGATGGGAGGAGACCGGTGCGTCGGGCGCTCTTAAGTTCGGCATTCATCGCCGTCCTTTTGATCCTCTGGGAAATGCTCTACCGGCTCGGCCTCTGGGAGCCGTATCTCTTTCCCTCCCCCTTCGAAGTCGTCGAGACGATCGGGGTCTCTCTGGTGGACCGCACCCTTCCGATTGGAGTCGCGATCAGTTTAAAGCGTCTCCTGCTCGGTTACCTCCTCTCTCTGATCATCGGGATCTCCCTCGGGCTCTCCGTCGGGCGGGTCCGGCTGTTGGATGAGACGGTCGGAACACTCCTCCTAGGCCTTCAGACGCTCCCCTCGATCTGCTGGCTCCCTCTGGCCCTCCTCTGGTTCGGGCTCAACGAGAAGGCGATCATCTTCGTGGTCGTGATGGGGGCGGTCCTGTCGATCGCGATCGCAACCGACACGGGGGTCCGGCAGGTCCAGCCACTCCATCTGAAGGCCGCGCGCAACATGGGGGCGAAGGGATGGAGACTCTACCGATCGGTGATCCTCCCCGCCGCGCTCCCCTCCATCATCACCGGGATGAAGCAGGGATGGTCTTTCGCCTGGCGCGCGCTCATGGCGGGAGAACTCCTCTTCGTCAACGGCGGGTTGGGACAGCTGTTGATGATGGGGCGGGAACTGAACGACATGACGCAGGTCGTCGCCGTGATGCTCGTCATCATCACGATCGGCCTGATCGGCGATCGATTCCTCTTCGCGATCTTCGAGCGGAAGATCCACCAGCGCTGGGGCCTGGAGCAAGTCTAAACCGCTTATGTTAGAATCTCCGTCATGTCCGAGCGTTTAGTCGACGAGCGGTGGATGCGCGAGGCGCTTTCCGAGGCCGAGGCGGCCTCCGGGAGGGGCGAGGTCCCGATCGGGGCGTTGATTGTCGCCGACGGAGAGGTGATCGCGCGCGCCCACAACTTAAAGGAGAACGGCCCCGACCCGACTGGGCACGCCGAGATCCTCGTGCTGCGCGAGGCGGCCAAAAAACTGGCCCGATGGCGATTGACCGGCGCAACCCTTTATGTCACGATGGAGCCCTGCGCCATGTGCGCCGGCGCCGCCGTGCAGGCCCGCCTCTCCCGCCTCGTCTTCGGCGTCAAGGATCCTAAAGGAGGAGGATGCGGATCGGTCTTCAATATCGTCCAGCACCCCCGCCTAAACCATCAGATCGAGGTCGTCTCCGGGGTGCTCGAGGAGGAGATCGGGGCTCTTCTGCAGCGGTTTTTTGAGGGCCTTCGGAACAGAGGAGCGGAAGGGGGGCTTCCCCCCAGTTTTATCGGAGAGATGGCCGAGTCCGGTTGAAGGCGCCTGACTCGAAATCAGGTGTGGGCGGAAGTCCACCGGGGGTTCGAATCCCTCTCTCTCCGCCATTTGCATCGGTTCGGAGAGATGTCCGAGCCCGGTTGAAGGAGCACGACTGGAAATCGTGTAGGCGTCCAAAAGGCGCCTCGGGGGTTCAAATCCCCCTCTCTCCGCCATTTGGGGAAAGAGTTTGCTTTTGATGGGGCTGGGTCCTGCGCGACGGGCCGCTGCCGAACCCCGCCAGGTCCGGAAGGAAGCAACGGTAAGCAGACCGGCCGTGCGCCGCAGAGCCGCCTGGCCCCATCTCTCCTGATGGAAGAGCGAAGCACCGATTACATCGTTTCCGCGCGACGATTCCGGCCTCAGACATTTTCCGAGGTCATCGGACAGGCTCATGTCGTCCGGACGCTGACGAACGCGGTTAAGAGCGGACGCCTGGCGCAGGCCTACCTCTTCTCCGGCCCCAAGGGTGTGGGAAAGACTACGGTGGCCCGCATCCTGGCCAAGGTCCTAAACTGCCCCGAAGGGAACTCCGGCGCCCCCTGCAATCAATGCGATCTCTGCCGCGAGATGACCGCGGGGGCCTCTCCGGACGTAACGGAAATCGACGGGGCCTCCAACCGCGGGATCGACGAGATCCGGGAGTTGCGGGAGAACGTCAGGTACATGCCCATGCGCGGGAAGCGCCGCGTGATCATCATCGACGAGGTCCATATGCTGACGGAGCCGGCCTTCAACGCGCTGCTGAAGACGCTCGAAGAGCCCCCTCCGCATCTCCTCTTCATCTTCGCCACCACCGAAGCCCACAAGATCCCGGGGACGATCCTCTCCCGATGTCAGCAGTTCACCTTTCGGCGGATCCCCTATACCGACATCCTTGATCGTCTCTCGGCCGCGGCGAAGATGGACGACCTCGGCCTCTCCATCCGTTCCCTTTCGCTGATCGGCCGGGCCGCGGAGGGGAGCCTGCGGGACGCCTTCTCGCTCCTCGACCAGGCGGTCGCCTTCGGCGGGAGGGAGGTTTCAGAAGAGGACGTTGCCCTCCTTTTGGGCGGAGTTGATCTCTCCCTCTTCTTCGAACTGACCGAGTCCCTGGCCGCTCAGGACGCCCCCGCGGCCCTCTTTGCCGTCCGCAAGGCGATCGGCGGGGGGGCCGATCTCCGTTACTTCTGCCGCGAGTGGCTCACACACCTGCGCAACCTCCTCGTCGCGAAGAGCCTTTCGCAACCGCATGAACTCATCGACCTTCCGTCCGAAGATGTCGAACGATTGATTGCGGCGGCCCAAAAGTTCTCCGAAGAGGATCTCCTGAGGCTCTTCACCCTCTTCTCGAAGGTCTCCGAGGAGGTCCGGTTTTCGTTCAACCCGGCTCTTGCGCTTGAGGTCGGACTCCTCAAAGCGACCCGGCTCGCCCGGTTGGCCCCGCTCGAAGAGATCCTCCGCCGGCTCTGTGAGATGGAGTCGAGCCCGCCGACTTCAGAGAAGAGACCCGATCCAAAGAGAGAAAGGGAGGCCGCGGTCACCCCGGATCGATGGCCTCAGATCCTGGCCGCGACGGCCCGGCGCAATGCGAGCGTCGCCGGGTACCTAAAATACGGTTGTATGCGGCGCTCCGCCGACGAGGTAATCATCGACATGACCGGAGACGGCGAACTCTTCTCGGACGTCCTGCAGCGGCCCGAAAATGCCTCGGTGGTCTCCTCCGCGGTTGAAGAGGTCCTCGGAAAGGCACGGATACGATGGATCCCAAAAAGCGCGCTCCCGGCGGCCCTCCTCCTCCCCGATTCCAGAAGGGAGCCCGACCCGACCGTTCAGGAGGTCCTCAAGATTTTCGAGGGAAAAATTTCGGATCCCGGCGAGGGGGAGGCCTAGATGCCGAAAAACTTTGGCGATCTTTTCCGGCAGGCCCAGGAACTCTCCAAAAAATTCTCCGAGCGGCTCGCCAAGATCCAGGAGGAGGCGGGAAAGAGAACCCTCGAGGCGTCCGCCGGGGGAGGAATGGTGAACATCAAAATGAACGGCCGGCAGGAGGTGTTGGAGGTCCGGATCGACCCGGAGGTCCTCCGTTCGGCCGATTCTCAGATGCTTGCCGATCTCCTCGTCGCCGCGTTCAACGAGGCGCTCAGAAAATCGCGTTCGGTCATGGCGGAAGAGATGAAGGGACTGACGGGGGGGCTGCCGATTCCGGGGCTGATTTAGGGCGCCCCTTTCGCCGCATATGCAGAACGGCGCACTCGGACGGCTGATTGAAGAGCTCATGGGGCTTCCCGGAATCGGACGGAAGACCGCCCAGCGGCTCGCCTTTCATATCCTGAAGATGCCGAGCGAGGAGGCGAAAAAGATCGCCTCCGCCATCGTCGATTTCAAGGAGCGGGTCGGACTCTGCACCCGATGCAGAAATGTCGCGGAGGGGGAGTTCTGTCCCGTCTGCGCCGACCCGAGGAGAGATTCGAAGCGGATCCTGGTTGTCGAAGAGCCCTCCACGCTCTATGCGATCGAAAAGACCGGGGAGTATCGCGGGCTCTATCATGTCCTCTCGCAGAGCCTCTCCGCGCTTGACGGGATGGATCTGAGCAAATTGAACATCGATCCGTTGCTGACTCGATTGAACGGCGTCGAAGAGGTGATCCTTGCGACCAGCCCCACGATCGAGGGGGAGGCCACCGCTCTCTATATCGGCCGGCTCCTCAAGGGTCGCGGGGTGAAGGTCAGCCGGATCGCCGTCGGCATTCCGGTCGGACTCGATCTGGAATTCGCCGACGAGATCACCCTTCTGCGGTCGCTCGCCGCGCGCCGCGAACTGTAGCAATGAGACCCCCGGGCACGGTCGTGCTGGAGACCCATCTGGAAGCCCTTGGACCGAAGCGCCGGGGGAAGGTCCGAGACATCTACGAACTGGACGACTCGCTCCTGCTGGTCGCGACCGACCGGATCTCCGCCTATGACGTGATTCTCGAAGACGGAATTCCGGCGAAGGGGTACGTCCTCACGCAGCTTTCGAGGTTCTGGTTCGACCGGCTCTCCGCGGAAGAGGGAGGGGTCCGTCACCATCTGGTGACTACGGAGGTGGAGAAGTTTCCCCCCTCTTGTCGCCCCTATCGAGAGATCCTCGAAGGGCGGAGCATGCTCGTCAAGAAGGCCGAGCCGCTCCCGGTGGAGTGCATTGTCCGGGGATACCTCTCCGGCTCCGGGTGGAAGGAGTACCAGGAGCGCGGGACCGTATGCGGAGAGCGTCTGCCGAACGGACTGCGCGAATCCGAGCGGCTCCAGGAGCCGATCTTCACCCCCTCCACCAAGGCGACCGAAGGCCACGACCTGAACATCTCGTTCGACCGGATGAAAGAGCTGATCGGAGAAAAGGTCGCCAAGGAGGTCCGGGCGAAAAGCCTCTCGATTTACCGGCGGGCCTCGGTATACGCCGAAGGGCGCGGAATCCTCATCGCCGACACGAAACTGGAGTTCGGCTTTCACCGGGGGAGCCGGGAGCTGATCCTGATCGACGAGGTCCTCACCCCGGACTCCTCCCGCTTCTGGCCGAAAGAGGGATACGTACCCGGAAAGCCTCAGCCGAGCTTCGACAAGCAGTACGTGCGCGACTATCTCGATTCGGTCGGCTTTACCCGGCGGCCTCCCCCGCCGCGCCTCCCGCAGGAGGTCATCCAGAAGACCACGGAAAAGTATCTTGACGCCCTCACCCGCCTGACCGGCCATGGTGATGTCCGACCATCCCTGTAAAAAGGCGCACCAAGGTGATCCCCCGCTTCTGACGGAGCAGAGCGGCAGCGTGCGCCTGTTTTCCGTCCCCTCGCCCAGCCGGCGTAATGCCGCATACCCGACCGGTACAATCTTCGAGCAATTCGTTCGGTTAAGAGAGTTTCTTGATGCGAGGGCGCCGTCGGGGGTTTGTCCGGCGTTACGGCGGCGGGGCTGACTGGATGCCGAAGACCAAAGGACAGATGGAGGCGGAGATCAGCAATGCGCTAGTCCAGTTCGAAAAGGATTTCATGGGCCGCGGTCCCAAGGAGACGCGGACCTTCATCATCGAGGACATGGTTCTGGTCCGCCTCAAGGGGGTGCTCACCCCCGCGGAGCAGCAGCTCGCGAAGACCATGGAAGGGGCGTCGCTCGTCAAGAAGCTCCGTTCCAACCTACTGGAACAGGCGCGGGAGATGCTGACCGAGGTGATCGAGGGGATCACCGGCCTGAAGACGATAAGCCTTCATACCGACATCAGCACAAACAGTGGGGAGCGGGTCATCCTCTTTGTGCTGAGCGAGAAGCTGGAGGAGCGGTTCTAAGGAGGCGAGGCCCACCCGGGTGGGTCCCCTTCTGGTCCCCGTCGGCCGGGTGGCGGCCCCATCATGATTTTGGTTGACGTCACGGGGGCGCCCGGGTTTTAATAATCTCCACGGAAGATAGCCTGAAGGGTCCTGGAGAGAGGATCGGTTGGGCTTTAAGCCGGCTCTGGTTTGGAAGGGTCGGCTTTTTTATTGTCTTCTATCGCGGTTGGCGCATTGACCAATATTTCTGTTGGCCTTCGGGAT
>CAZSHZ010000012.1:0-4758 GCA_964606955.1 uncultured Nitrospirota bacterium | reverse complement strand
GGAGATATGGGTGGTGGATACCGGAAGACCCCATCGCGAGGCGACGATGACCAGAAAGGCGGTTACCAGGTTGGCGGAGAATCCCTGGCCATGGTTCATCTCGGTGATCCGGTGGCTCATCGTCTCGGCCACGCGGCGTGCGGAGAGGAGCCCACCGGCCGCGATCAGAAGCCCGACAAGCGCAGGCCCGGTGGAGGGGGCGAGTACATGCCCGGCGACCAGGAGGGCGACGATTTTCGGCGTATCGTTCAACCCCCTTGCGAAGCTGACCGCCCCGGCCGAGAGGTAATGGAACCGATCGAGCGCGACCTGGGCGTCGATCCCGATCAGAGATCCGGCATATCTCTCAAAGCACTCTCCTTTTGTCCCGACCGTGATGATCGGCAGAGAGTTCACCACATTCGCGGCCGCTCGGCCCGGCTGAGGATCGGTCGCGATCACGCGGACCTCTTCACCAATGCAGACACATGTCTGGCGCGTGATCCCCAAACGCCGCCTGAGGGATTCGAAGATCGGATAGAGGAGGGAGGTGAGGAGGAGGGCGAGCAGAGGGCTCAAGATGAGAGGAAGGATAAACTGCCTCTTCAGGTACTCCAATCTGATCCCGGCAACCCCCTGCGCTGCGATCCCCGCTCCGATGAGCGCGCCCAAAAGGGCGTGGGTGGTGGAGATCGGAAGACCGAGCCGGGTCGCAAGGAGAACGGTGCCAGCGGCCCCCAGGCCGACCGAGGCGAGGAACAGAGGATCGCCGACCAGCGCGTTAGGCACGAGACCTGTTCCGGAAAAGGATTGGACAAGACTCGCGCCGATGGCGAGGGAGACGAGCGACCCGGCAAACGTGGCGGCAGTCGCCCAGCGGATCGCGCGCGTATAGTCGCTCGTCCCGGTTCCGAAGAGGGTGGCGACCCCCTTGAAGTTGTCGTTCGCCCCGTTCGCATAGGCGAGCCAGAGGCCGGCAAGGAGTATCAACAGGATCAAGGAATCCCCCTGTCAGCCGAAGGTGAAGGCATAGAGCTCGACGCCGGGTGAATCGAACCTTAGTTCAAAGAGGTGTTCCGATCGGTCCGAATCGGGAAGGGAGATCAGATTGTAGAGGAGGGATTCGCCTACCGTCGCGCGGCCGTCCCCGCTCACGTCCGCGCCGCGATTGTCGGAGGAGACCGGCTGTCCATCGAGGAAGACCCGCGCCGCTGCCGGTTTCCCGCGCGGTCCCTGCATCACAAGATTCAGTTTCGGGGCTAAGAATTTAAATCGGATCTTCCCGCCCGGACCCTCCAGACGACCATACTCCTCGGTGATCCTCCAGGGGCCCGCCAGATCCCACTGGTTGAAGAGGAGGTTCGCCGCGCTCGAATAGTTCTGGATCCGATCCGGGAGGATCTTTTCGGGCGAGGCGAGGTTGCGCGAGCGCGCGTAGCCGATATAGGTCTCCGGCGATTTGATCCGGGTGAAATCGACCGGGTTTTCGGTCCGGTCGATCTTCATCGGGCTCTTCAAAAGTTGCGCCTCCATCAACAGTTGCTGGATGACCTTTTCCCCCTCCTCGTACTCCCCCTCTCCAAAGTGGGTATAGCGTATCCTTCCGACCGCGTCGATGAAGTAGTGGGCCGGCCAGTAGAGATTGTCGTATGCCCTCCAGATCCCGTAGTCGTTGTCGATTGCGACGGGGTAGGCGATCCCGTTCCGTTTCACCGCCGCTCGGACATTCCCCTCGTCTTTCTCAAAGGCGAACTCGGGGGTATGGACCCCGACCACCACCAGGCCCTGATCCTTGTATTTTTCATGCCAGCGGACAACGTATGGGAGTGAGCGGATGCAGTTGATGCAGGAGTAGGTCCAGAAATCGACGAGGACGACCTTTCCGCGCAGGGCATCGCGGGTGAGCGGAGGGGAGTTGATCCAGGCGGTCACGCGGGCGAACTGGGGCATCGGCCCGAGGACCGGGAGCGGCCGGTCGGCGGCCTGTACCGGGGAAACCGCGGCGGGGAGGAGCCTCTTCTCCAGCCTGTTCGCAAGGAAGAGGCCGCCCGGGAGCCGTGCAAGGAGGAGCGTGTCAAGGTTGAAGTAGAGGAGGAGCACGACCCCGATCGTCAGAACGCCGAGGGTCTTTCGCGCAACGGCCCCCCATCCCCTAAACGCAAGGAGCCGCTGTTGCGCCCACCTCCCTCCGTATGCGATCGCCAGCATCGGAACCGCCGCGCCGAGGGCGTAACCCCCGATCAGCCCCGTGGTCCGGACAAACGCCGGATCGATCGCGGCGAGGGTCAGGATGATCCCGAGGATCGGGCCGGCGCACGGCGCCCAGATCAATCCGAGTGAAGCGCCGATCGCGATTCCCCGCCACCATTTTTGATGGGAAGTCCCACCGGCCTGAGAGAGCCCACCCCCCAAGCGCGCGATCTGACTGCCGATCCGCTCCCAGAGCGAAGGCCAGATCAACGATCCCCCGAAGAAGAGGAGGAGCGCCAGGGCGGCTTTTCGAAGGGTCTCGTTTGATAACCCGAGAAAAGTCCCGAATGTGGCGAAGACGACGCCGAAGAGGGTGAAACTCGCCGAGAGCCCGAGGATGATCTTAAGCGGATGGGATCCTGCGCGCCCGCTTCCCGAGGCCCCCAAAAGAGGGGGGAGGACCGGGAGGACGCAAGGTGAAAATACGGTGAGAATCCCGGCAAGGATAGAAAAAAGAAAAAGTTTCACGCGGAGCCTTTCAGGTAGAGACGCATCACATCCCGGAAGAACTCCTCCCCGAACCGCTGCGGGGTCAACGTGAGCCCCTTCGTCGTGATCCGGCCGTAATAGTTTCCCTCCGGGCCGTTGATCACGATGTTCCCCTCGGGGCCTCCGTCGGGCTCCTCCCGGATGTCGAGATTGAGCCGGTGCCGCTCGACCATTTTTCGGACGAGCTCCATTGTCGGAGAATCAAATCGCAGGGGATGATCCAAAAAATACCTCGGCATGCTCATGCTGTGCCGGATCTCGCCGACAGAGAGTTTTCTATAATCGTTCGGCTTCGGATCCGTCGCCAGGAAGGATTGGATCTCTTTCCAGAGGAGGCCGAGCGGATCGTCGGTCACGTCAGTCCCTCAGCATCGTGGTCAGGACCGGCCAGAGATTCTCCACGATCACATTGTAGCCTTCCGCCGTCGGATGAAGGCCATCCTCCTGCATCAGTTCGGGCTTCAGCGCCACCCCCTCCAAGAAAAACGGGATGAGAGGGAGATTATACTTTTTTGAAAGATCTTCATACAGCCGGGCGAACGCCTCCGTATATTCGGGGCCGTAGTTCGGCGGGATCTTCATCCCGGCCAGCAGGACTCGCGCTTTCCCTTTGAGTAACCGGTCGATGATCGCGTCGAGGTTTTTCCGGATCAGATTGATGTCGGACCCCCGCAGCCCGTCGTTCGCGCCGAGTTCCAAGATGACGATCTGGGGCCGCATCTTTAAAATTCTGTCCACCCGCGAGAGGCCGCCGGCGGTGGTCTCGCCGCTGATCCCGGCATTGATCACGCGATAGGGAAAGCCCCTCTCGCGAAGGCGGGCCTCCAGTTGGGCTGGATACGACCGGTTCTGGGGGACTCCTGCCCCCGCGGTCAGGCTGTCTCCGAACGCGACGATCAGCCGCTCGGCTGACTCGGCCGCGCCTGGGACCGCCAGCGCGGCGAATAGAAAAAATATGGCGGCGCATCTTTTCACGGCCTGTAGCCTATAATACTCCCGTGATCCGGATCAAAGGACTCTCCATGCGCCTGGCCGCCGGCGGCCGCACAATCCAGATTCTCAAGGATATTGACCTTGAGATTACTCGGGGCGAGTTTATCGCGGTCATGGGCCCCTCCGGCAGCGGGAAATCAACCCTTCTGGGGCTGATCGCCGGGCTGGATCGGCCGACCGAGGGCCGGATCGAGCTCGACGGCATCGATCTCTCGCGCTTGAGCGAGGATGATCTTGCGCGGCTGAGAAGGAGGATGATCGGATTCGTTTTTCAGTCCTATCATCTGATCCCGACGCTCACGGCCATTGAGAACGTCCTCATCCCGCTGGAGATCGCGCGGCAGGAGAAACCGACCGAGCGGGCAGGGGAGCTTCTGGCCGCCGTTTCGCTTGCCGACCGGGCTGATCACTATCCGGCGCAACTCTCCGGCGGGGAGCAGCAGCGGGTTGCGATCGCCCGGGCCTTCGCCTGCCGCCCGGCAATTCTCCTTGCGGACGAGCCGACGGGAAACTTAGACACGGCGACCGGCCGGAGGATTATCGATCTTCTCGTCAGGCTTCACCGCGAGGAGGGGAACACGATGCTTCTTGTCACGCACGATTCCGAACTCGCCTCCCGCGCCGGCCGGATCATCTCGCTGATCGACGGCGAGATCCGATGAGGCTCCCATTTGTCTTGAAGATGGCCTTTCGGGAGATGCGCGGGGCGGCGCGCCGGCTCGGTTTTTTCTTTTTCTGCATCGCCCTCGGAGTGGGAGCTCTGGTCGGGATCGATAATTTCTCCGAGGGTCTTGATGCGGCGATCCGGCGGGAGGCGCGAGCACTCCTGGCCGGGGACGTTGAGATGGCCCTCTCCCGCCCGTTGAGCGAGAGGGGTCGCGCGGCGCTTGCAGAGTTGGAGGGACGGCGAGTCCGTTCCGTCCGGATCGACGAGATGATCGCGATGGGTTCGAGACCCGATTCCGGCCGATCGACGCTGGTGGAGTTGAAGGGGGTTGGAGCTGGCTATCCATTTTACGGACGGCTTGTCACAGAACCTCCGGTCGC
>CAZSHZ010000011.1:0-7207 GCA_964606955.1 uncultured Nitrospirota bacterium | reverse complement strand
GGCGCGACCACCGAGGAGCCGCTGGCAAGCCTAAGGCCGCTCGACGAGTACCTTCAGGAGGTCGGGATGAGGGATCTTTTTAGTCCGCCTCGTCCTCCGGCTCCCCCGCAATCGGAGACGTCTCAGCCGGATCCGGCGAAGGTCTCCGTCCCCGAGGCCCCCCCCCCTCCCACTCCGCTTCAGATCCTGCAGGAGAAGGCGAAGGGCCTCAAACTGGTCGGGATCTCCTTTGAGCCTCCCGGCGGCGCCCCCATTGCCATGATCGAGGATACAGCCAGCCACAAGACCTATTTTCTGAAAAAAGGGGAGTCGATCGATCAGATCAAGATCGAGGGGATCATGGAAAATCGCGCCGTGCTGGGCTATGAGGGGGTGACTTTTGAGCTCTTCTAAACTCCTGGCGTTTACCTTCGCCCTCTCTCTGGTTGCAGATCCGGCCGGCCTGACGGTTCCCGCCTTCGCCCAGGCCCCGGGGGCGCCGACCCCTCCGCTAAAGGAGATTGGGCCGCTCCCCGGCTTGTCGAAAAAGATCACGGTCGATTTCCGGCAGATCGACGTATTGGAGGCGCTCCGGTTTTTGGCCGAGCAGGGGGTGCTGAACATCGTCCCGACGAAAAACGTCGGGGGGAGGGTGACCCTTGCGCTCACCGACGTCAGCATCAAGGACGTGCTCGATGTGACCATGCTGACAAACGACCTCTCCTACATCCAGAAGGGGAAGATCATCCAGGTGATGACGGCGGCGGAGTACGAGAAACTCTTCGGGGAATCGTTCGCCGATCTGCGGCAAGTCAGGGAGATCCGGCTGAATTACGCAAGCGCGACGGATGTGGGGGCGATTCTGGGGAACATAAAATCGACCGTCGGAAAGGTCATCTCCGATCCGACGACCGGTACGCTGATCCTGGTGGATGTGCCGGAGAAACTTGAGCAGATGGCCGACACCGCCAGAGGGATGGATCGGGCGGCCCAGCCGCAGGAGACGCAGGTCTTTGAACTGAGGTATGCGAAGGCCGACTCCATCAAGGACGAGGTGGCGAAGATCCTGACTCCGAAAGTTGGGACGATGCGGGTGGACAAACGGACGAACACCCTGGCTATCACCGACCTACCCCTTCGGATGCGCGAGGTCCGGAGGGTGATCGAGGTCTTCGATCGGAAGACCCGTCAGGTATTAATCGAGGCCAAGGTGATCCAGGTCAACCTGGGAAATAAACTACAGGTCGGGGTCAACTGGGAGGCGGTTTTCAAGGGGATCAAGGGGATGAACGTCGTCGGGACGTTTCCGATCGTCCCTCCCGTCTCCGCGTCCGGCAAGATCACGTTCGGGACGTTGGCGAAGGACAGCTTCACCACCGTCCTTGAGATGCTCCAGACGATCGGCACGACCGACATCCTCTCGACCCCGCAGATTTCGGTCGTGGAGAACGAGGAGGCGAAGATCCTGGTCGGGACCCGCGAGGCCTTCGTGACCTCGGTGGTGACCCAAACCGCTCAAGCGAGCACGACCGCGGAGCAGCTCACATTCGTGGATGTCGGCATCCAGCTGAAGGTGGTGCCCGTCATCAATCAGGACGGGTTTGTGACGATGAGGATCAAGCCGGAGGTGAGCAACGTGACGCGGACGCTCACCACCGCGCTCGGAAACCAGGTCCCGATCGTCGAGACCGCCACCGCGGAGACGACGGTGATGGTCAAGGACGGCAACACCCTTGTGATCGCGGGCCTCATCAAGGATGAGACGAGAAAGAGTGAAAGGAGGATCCCGGTCCTGGGGAGCATCCCGGTATTGGGAGCCCTCTTCCGCTCGAGAGAGGATGAGGTCTTCCGAGGAGAGATCGTCTTCTTTCTCACCCCGAAGATTTCGACCGGCGAGGAGCCTGGGGTGCCGGAAGCGCTTGCCCCGCAGCAGGGGGAGACAAAGGGCGAAATCTTGGATATCCTAAAGGGGCTGAATAACGTATTGGGCCGCATGCGCGGCCTCGTTGAGGAGTCGGAATCGGAGAAAAAAGGAGAGGAGTGATGAGGAGAGGAGTGATAAGGAGAGAAGTGATAAGGAGAGAAGTGATAAGGAGAGGAGCAATGATGCGTAGATCGGTTTGGATTTTGTTCCTGGCGCTTTTTAGCATCCCGGTCTCCAGGGCCCTCGCCCAGGAGGCGCAGCCGTTTACCGAAGAGACCCGGCAGTTGATCACCGAGTACGAGTCCTTAAAGGCGCAGTCGCTGACGCTGATGGAGACGGTGAGGAGCGTCAAGGAGGAGCGCCGAAAACTCATGGATGCCGGTGAGGTCCTGCGGAGGGACCTGGCCGCCTCTCAGGGGAGGGAGAAGGGCCTGCAGGGACGCGTGGATGATCTGGAGCGGTCGCAGAAAGCGGCCGATCAGACCCGGCGCCGCCTGGAAGAGCAGTCGTTGGCCCTCACCAACCAGGTATCGTCGCTGAACGATCAGGTGAGAACGCTTCAGCAGGAGCAGCGTAGGCTTGTTTTGGATCTGGAGAGACGCGAGGCGGAGAAGAGGGATACCGAGGCAAAATTATCTGTCGCCATGTCGGACCTTGAGCAGGTCAGGCAGTCGCTGAGCGTCCTGCGCAAGGAGCACGCGTCGGCGCTGCCGCGGGTCGAGGAGCTGGGGCATGCGTTGGAGGACTCGGAGCAGAAGCGCGCCCAACTGACGGCGGTGCTCCAGCAGATCGAGCCCGCCTACCGCGACGAGTCGGCCAAAGCGAGCGAGGCAACCCGGAAGGTCAAGGCGCTCGAGGCGGTGCTGGCGACGGCGGAGATCGCTAAGCAGAGGATGAGAGATACGATCACCTCCCTGGAATCGGAGAAGGCCTCCGAGCAGGAGAAGGTCTCCGGACTCCAGTTCCAGGTCAGGGCGCTGAAGCAGAAGCAGGCGCAGTTGGAACCGGCGCTGCAGGGAGAGCGGACCAAAGTCGAATCGCTCACGCAGGACAAGAAAGAAGTGGAGACGGCGTTAGCCGACGCCGAGCAGGCGAAGCAGAAATTGCGGGAGCAGGTCGTGGTCCTGGAGTCGGAGAAGTCGGTGGCCCAGGAGAGGGCTACGAACCTTCAGGAGAAAGGGAAGACGATCGATGAGGGGCGCGCCCAACTCAAGTCGCTTATGGGGGAGATCCAGGGTCTTCAGCAGAAGATCCAGGAGACGATTGCTGTGGAGCAGGGGAAACTGAAACCGACGTCGTTCCCCCCCGCTCCCTCCCCAGCCGCTCCTCTCAGCCTGTTTCCTGAGGCGCCGCCCCCGACGCCGGGGAGAGAGTGAGGCGATTCGTTCTCATCGGAACGCTCGCGCTTCTTTGGGCGGGGTCCGCCTCGGCCGGAGAGCCGGATTCAATCTCGGACCTCGTGGCGCAGTACGAGATCTTGAAGACCCAATCGCTGTCGCTCATCCAGACCGTCAGGAGCCTCGAGCAGGAGCGGCAGCGGCTTCGTGCCGAGGTGGAGATGCTGAGGCAAGAGAATAAAGTGCTCGCCCCTCAGGTCAGAGAGTTGTCCGAGTCCCTGGACGCGACGCGGCGGTCGCTTCAGATGCTTCGCAAGCAGCACGCAGTCGCCGTGGCCCGGGTGGAGGAGTTGCAGCGCGAGCAGATGAGAGCGCTTATGGAGCAGATGAAGGAGTTGGCGAAATGAAAAGGTGGTTTCTGTTTGCGGCAGTTGCGATCGGCCTCACATGGAGCGGCGGCTCTGCTTTCGCGGAGGAGCCGCTGCTGGAGGAGCTGCAGATCCTTCAGGATCAGTACGAGGCGCTGAAGACCCAGTCTCTCGGCCTTCTTGAGATGGTGAGGGTTCTCAAAGAGGAGCGCCAGCGAATTATCGCAAGCGAGAAGGCGCTGCAGGAGGCGCTCGAGGAGGCGAAGAGAGACAAGGCCGACATGGAGGACCAATACGTGAAACTTCTCGGGACCGTGCGGGACATTCAGGAGGACCGGCGCAGGCTCGTGTCGGACCAGACGATCGCCCAGAAGATGGTGGCGGCCTTGAAGTCTCGGGTCGAGGCGATGGAGCGGCGCCAGGCCGATCTGGAGTCGTCGCTCAAAAAGTCCGAGGAGTCCTCCCGTTCCTCGCAGTTCCAACTGAAGGACGCGGCGAACAAGATCGACAGGACCCAGAAGGCGCTGATAACCGCGGAGCAGGCCAACGTCGATCTGCAACTCCAGGTGGCGGAACTCCAGAGCCTCTCGCGGGAGTCGCGAATCGCCTTCAACTACGAACTCGGCCTCCTCTACGCGCGGCACGGAGAGTACAAGAACGCCGTTTCGGAGTTCCAGAAGACGCTGGCGCTCGATCCGACCTACGCCAATTCGTACCGCGCGCTCGGAGAGATCTACCGGGAACACCTGCGGAGGGCCGATCTCGCCTCCCCCTATTTTCGCCGCTATCTCGAGTTGCGGCCCGAGGCGGGTGACTTTGAGCAGATCAAGGGATGGATGATCAAGACAAAGAAAGAGATCGATACCCGAAGAGACGCAAAACAGTGGGAGGGAGGAGGATTCTTCCACACCCTGGGTGCGATCTTCTATTAGACAGAAATTACCGAAATTTTTTGAGAACTCTCTCGCTGTCCTTTTTATCCGTGATTGCAAGGATCGCGACTTCTCCCGAACGAATCCTGTAATAAATTCTGAAGTCGCCGCTTCGCAAGCGGTAGAGTGGCGGATCAAAACCGGATAGTTTTTTTATCCGGGTCTTGCCGATCGGAAGAGGGGACATTTCTAGAAAGGCTTTGATATCTTTTGTCAGTTGGAGCGCAACCGCGGTTTCAAGCCCTTCGGCCTGTCGTTGGGCGGAAGGGCCGAAGGTGACCTTAAACGTTTTTGGCGCCTCGGCGCTTCTCCAGTTTCTTTATCAAGGCCTCGGCCGTGATCCCACCTCGCGCGCGGTATTCTCCGTACGCCTCCTCAATTCTGGTCTTGAAGGCGGGATCATTCTCGATCAGGTAATCCGCCAATTCATCCTCCGTGACGTGATGGAGAATGGCCGTGGGCTTTCCATAGGCCGTGATGATGATGTCCTCCCTCTTGGATCTTTTTAGAATGTCCATCGTTTTCTGTTTCAGCTCTTTGACACCGGCAAATTGCATTCAATCCCCCCCAGTAAGTGACACAAAAGTGTAACCGAATCTTGTAGGGTTGACAAGCGCCCCCCAGGAGAGACTCAGACGCGGTGGTCCCGGTGAATGGAGAGTCGGTCCTTGCTCATGTGGTCTTCGGCCTGCCGCAAGATGTTCCCCTGAGTCGTATGACATATATGTCGAGATCTCAAGAGGGCGTTGCCGCTTGAACCCGATTCTCCTTACCCTTTTCTTTCTCTCCGGAATCTGCGGGCTCATCTATGAAGTGGTCTGGACGCGGATGCTCACCCTCGTCATGGGAAACACCGTTTTCGCCACGAGCACGGTGCTGGCCGCTTTCA
Source organism: uncultured Nitrospirota bacterium (assembly GCA_964606955.1). Lineage (GTDB taxonomy): Bacteria > Nitrospirota > Nitrospiria > SBBL01 > CAZSHZ01 > CAZSHZ01. Next base: position 1,778 of record CAZSHZ010000011.1, on the reverse strand, counting down.
TGGGGGGGCTGGCGCTTGGGAGTTCGGTTTTCGGAAGGATGGTGGACCGATCCGGATCTCCTCTTAAATTCTACGGTCTTCTCGAATTGCTCCTCGGGATCTATTGCCTGATCCTCCCTTTTCTTCTTCAGGGGATGCTCCCGGTCTATCGATTCCTCTATCGGCCGTTCGGCAGCGATCCGAAACTGCTGACGTTGGCCCAGTTCCTCTTTTCCGGACTTTTAATCCTCTTTCCAAGCGCGCTGATGGGTGGGACGCTTCCGGCCTTGAGCCGGTCTATGGTCCGAAGCCTGGATCAGGTCGGCAGGTCGGTGGGGCGGCTCTATGCGATAAACTCCTCCGGCGCGGTCGTCGGCGCGTTGGCCGCAGGATTTCTCCTCCTCCCGACAGTCGGAGTGCGGGCCTCTCTCTATGGGGCCGCAGGGGTGAACATCCTGATCGGCCTCGCCTCCATCGTCTTGCAGGGAAGGATTTCGTCGGCGCGGCCGCCGGATGGGGCCGCGGCCGAGCCGCGCAGGAAGCGGAACCGAGAGGGGGACCGGGGGCCGCGCCTTGTTCTGATCGCTCTTTTGATCTCCGGCGCGGCCGCGCTGATCTATCAGGTCGCCTGGACGCGAGTCCTCGCGCTTCTCCTCGGCCCCTCGGTCCAGGCCTTTAGCCTGATGCTCGCGGCGTTTATCGCCGGCCTGGCTCTGGGGAGCTGGATGTTTTCCCGTCTGGCCGACCGCGAAGAGGACCTTCTGGCTCTTTTCGCTCTTGCTCAATTCGGCGTGGCGTTCTCGGCCGCCGCTTTTGTCCCGATGGTCGGTCTTTTCCCACCGCTGATCCGCAACGTCTTAAGAGGGGCGACAGAATCGCCGCTGCGGGGATACCTTCTCAATACGGCGCTGATCTTCCCTGTGATGCTCATACCAACAACCCTCCTCGGAGCCGTCTTTCCGCTTGCGGTCAAACTTTATTCGCGCTCCCTCCCCCTCCTTGGAACCGAGCTGGGGACTCTCTATTCCGTGAATACCGCGGGGGCCGTAATCGGTTCGCTGTCGGCCGGATTTCTGCTGATCCCCTTCTTGGGCCCTCCAGAAGACGATCCTCGCGGCGTCGTGGATCAACGTAGCTGTCGGAAGCGCTCTCCTCTTCGGCTCCCGGCCCGGAGGGTCCCGCGTCCGCCACGCCCTGATCGCCATGCCGGCAGGGGCGCTGGTCGCATTTCTCTACCTCCCGAAATGGGACGTAATGCAATTGTCGAGCGGGCCCTACCTCAATCTTTACAACGACGAGGCGGATGCCTCCAGGGTGCTGGGCCGGGAAGAGATCCTTTATTACCGGGAAGGGGTTGACCGGGACCGTGGCGGTCAAGCAGAGGAACCGCGAGCGATTTCTGGTGATCAGTGGAAAGGTGGACGCCGGATCCCTGCCGGCCGACATGATCACGCAGGCCCTCCTCGGCCGCATTCCGCTATCGCTTGCCCGCGATCCGGAGGATATCCTGGTGATCGGTCTTGGGAGCGGGGTGACCCTGGGGGAGGTCGCCCGCTATCCGGTCAAGAGGATCGACAGCGTCGAAATTTCCTATGAGGTGCGGGAGGCCGCCTCTCTCTTCTCTCACATCAACCATGATGTGCTGAAGGATGAGCGGATCAATCTTGTGATCCAGGACGCCCGAAATTTTCTCCTGTTCAATGACCGGAAATACGATCTGATCAACTCGGAGCCTTACAATCCCTGGATGGCCGGAATCGGCATCCTCTATACCCGTGAGTTTTTCTCGCTGGCGCGAG
>CAZSHZ010000010.1:0-24721 GCA_964606955.1 uncultured Nitrospirota bacterium | reverse complement strand
CTGAACTGGCAGAGCCAGACAGATCTAGCAGATCGAAAGGAGAGTAATGGAGCAATACCGGGTACTTCCGGGTCCAGAGGCGTTTCTCCCCCCTGCTGCGGCGTGTGTAGGCATTGTCCTGCCTGACCCGGGACAGGCCCACATCAACGGGGTCATCACCTCCGAAGAGGAGGCGTACGAAGAGGCGGCACGGCAGTTCCTCCGGGCAAAGGTCCCGACGATCTTCCCCGGGCCGCTCGTCCTCTGGGCGCACGACAAGGCAGCGCCGGAGAAGGCGGCGGCCTGCGTGGTCCTGGCAGAGGCGATCGGGCCCCACTGCAAGATCATTCCGATGATCGACTACCGGCCCAAATATCCGAAGATCGATCCCGCCGTGGAGATCAATCCGAATCACCCGAATCTGACCATCTGGCACAACAAGATCGATGTCTGCCTGTTTATCGGAGTCCACTGCCATCAGGCCAATCTCTCTTTGAAGATTATCCGCGGCGGGACCTCCTGCTACACCATCGCGATGTGCGCAATGTGCGGCCATGAGGACGCCATGCTCTCATTTCGAGACGCCGGCGGCGAGAAGATGCTGAAGCTCGCCGAAACCGTGAAACGCATGAAGGCTGCGCAAGTAGGCTTAAACGCCGGTTTCAATGCCGGCAATGGGGCCGAGGCCCCGACCCTTTCCGGATCCTAAGGAGGAACTATGTCGGTTTCACGTTCCGTGATAGGTACGAAAAACAAGAAAGACCAGACCTACGTCGAGCCCGAGTATCTCTTCTTCGAAGCCCCCCGCGAGCAGGTCTTTATGACGGGGAGCGAAGCGGTCCGGGAGGCGATCAAACGCGCGTCCGTGGACGTCTCGATCGCCTATCCGATTACGCCCCAGAGCGAAGCGGCGGCGCTGGTCGGGGAGCTCTGGACCGAGGGGTACGTCGGTGATTACTTCCGTGGCGAATCCGAGTTCGCGGTGATGGGCGAGTGTGCGGGTGCTGCCTTCGGCGGGGCCCGCGTGTTTACGACGACATCAGGGCCGGGAACCCTCCGGGCCTATGAGAACTTCCCGATGTGGGTCGGCGCGCGCCTCCCGATTGAGATCACGGTGATGGTCCGCGGGGTCAACTCGCCCCTGTCCATCCAGCCCGATACCCTCGAACTGGGGCTGATCGCGGATACGGGGATGCTGATCTGGCACGCCGAGACCTGCCAGGAGTACTTCGACATGCTCCTAAAAGGGTTCATCGTCGCCGAGCAGCCGGATGTCCACATCCCGATCGCGATCGCCTGCGACGGTTTCTTCGTCTCCCATACGAAGGAGATGATCGGCATTCCCCCGGCGGACATCTGTCTGCCGCCGTATGATCCGTATCGCTCCCCGGTGGTCTGCATGGACATGGAGGTCCCGCCGGTTCGGATGATGCGCGACCCGTTCGTGATGAAGTCAAACTACATCTCCTATGCGACGCACGCCTCCTGGCAGCAGGAGACCCGCGCGGCCTGCGAGCGCTCCCGAAAGCACACCATCCGGCTGTTAGGCGGCCTGGTAGAGAGCGAAAACGAAGATGCCGATATCGTGATCTGCTCCTCGGGAACCTCGGTGGCCCAGGGGCGCGAGGCGATCCGCCTGTTGGCCGACGAAGGGATCAAGGTCGGACTGGTGAAGATCAAGACAATCCGCCCCTGGCCGTACGAGGAGATCCGGCAGGCGCTCAAGCACGCCAAGCATATCTTCGTCCCCGAATTTAACGTGGTCGGGTGGCTGGCGCGCGAGATCAAGGCGACCATCGACGACAACCGGAGAGTGATTGCCGGACCGCACGTCTGCGGCGGGATGACGATGCCCCCGGAAATCATCGTGGAAGAGATCAAGAAAATCCTTTCCCGACCGAAGGAGGTTACGCATGTCTAAAGAGAAGATCCGCCTCTCCCCCGCGCTCGCGCACATCGTTCCCCCCGAATACCGGGACCTGGTGGAGACCGGCACATGGGGAAACACTACTCGGGGCTGGAAGGACGTTGGGGTCAACAAGGAACTGATCGAGGAGCACTCGCTCTGCGCGGGATGCCCCGAGTCGATCGCCTTCCGCTATGTCCTCGCCTCGCTTCCGAATCCGGAGGATACGGTTATGGTCGGCTCCACCGGTTGCACCTCGCTCGTCTTCCCGCACGTCGCGATCCACAACATCCACTCGCTCTTCGGAAATCAGAACGCGGTCGCCTCCGGCTTAAAGCGGGCGCTGTCGGTCCGCTTCCCGGGCCGGATCAAGGACGTAGTCGTTCTCGCCGGCGACGGCGCGACGGTGGACATCGGGCTCGATATGACCCTCCAGTCCTGGTTCCGGCAGGAGAAATTCACCACCATCTGCTTCGACAACGAGTTGTACGGGAACACCGGAGGGCAGGAGTCGGGACTCACGATGAAGGGATTCGTCATGAAGATGGCGCCCGCCGGCAAGAAGTTCGACAAGGTCCGCCTGCCGGAGATCGCCCGCGAGTCCGGTTGCCACTACATCTCGGTCCTGACCGTCTCCAAGCCGAACCGGGTGGAGAAGGCGGTCAAGGAGGCGGTGCAGATCGCCCGCGAGGTCGGGCCGACCTACCTTCAGATGTACACCCCCTGCATCCTCGAGATTGGTAAACAGGCGATGGAGGGGCTCCAGGAGATGCGCGATTCCGAGGGTCCCGGCGACCGCTTCGAGTTCAAGACCTACGTTTCGCCCGAGGCGCAGGATTATCTCGATCGGACTTCGGGAAAGAAGACGCAGGTCGCGGTTCCAGCCCCGGCGCAGGTGGCGGCCCCGGCTACGAACGCTTAAGGAGGAACGATGCGCAAGCGGGTGAATATCCGGATGTCGGGCCTGGGCGGCCAGGGGGTGGTTACCGCCGCGCACGTCCTCGCCACAGCGGTCTCCAAGGAGGGGAGGCACGCCATCTCCAATCCCTTCTTCGGGGCCGAGAAGAGGATGGCCCCGGCCGAATCGTATGTCCGGGTCGCCAACGAAAAGATCTATGACCGCGGGGAGATCGTCTATCCCGACGTCGTGATGATCTTTCACCCCCAGGTGATCACAATGCAGAAGTCCTATACCAGCCCCTTCTACATCGGGATCAAGCGGGGCGGGCTCATCATCATCAACTGCGACCATCCCCTCCTCTCGGAGGGGGACACCGAATTTTTGAACAGCATGGAGGTCCCGATCTTCGAGGTTCCCGCCACCCCGATGGCGATGGAGACCGCAGGAACCGAGTTGGCCACCAATATGGCGATGCTCGGAGCCCTTCTGGGCGTGACCGAACTCTGCGCAATGCAGTCGATGGAGTTGGCGCTGGCAGACCGGTTCGGGAAAAAATACGTCGCCTCGGGGGGGACCGCGACCCTGGATCAGGCGATCACCAAAAAGTTCGCCAAAAAAGAGCAGCTTTTAAAAAAGAATCTCGAGACGATCCAGTGCGCCTACAACGCCGGCAAAGAGTGGCTCGCCAGGGTTAACGCGCCGGTGCTGGTCTAGGCGCGATCGATGTACGCCGTTGCCGTCGTTGATGATGATAAATGCGTCGCGCAGAAGGGGTGCCGCCTCTGCATCATGTACTGCCCCGAGCCCGACACGATCCTGCTGAACCGCGAAAAGAAAAAGGCCTTTGTGGTCGAGCATCGGTGCAAGGGGTGCGAGCTCTGCGTCGTGGTCTGCAACGCCGCCAAGCACCAGGCCATCGTGATGGAACACCGATAGCCGGCGGAAGCCCCCTCCTGAACCCTCCCCAGGCCAGATATGCTCCAGGTGATCCATAAAAGTTGCGGGGGGCCGGCGATCGAGCTCGACCCGCGCCATTCCCCGACCTATCTGAAGGACCAGGACGACATCTGGCTGACCTGCTTCACCTGCCTCGATCCGATCATCGACCGGGAGGACCTTCTATTTACCGAAGAGCTGGGAAATTTCAACCAGCCGATGTGACGTGAAAAATGGGACGCGTCATCGCCAAACATAAGAGCTGCGGAGGCCCGATCCTCGAGGAGGAGGAATATAACCAGAAGGATCCGCCCTCCTTCCTTGTTGAGGAGGAGTTCTCAGTGACCTGCCTGACCTGCCTGGAAGAGATCACCGATAGATCGGAAATCGTCATGCACGAGGAGATCCCCCAATGAGGGGCGGGAGGGTCCGATGATCGATGTGCAAAAGTCGTTGACCGATGTTCATCGGGCGATGCAGGAGATGGCCCACACGTTCGAGGCGAAGATCATGGAGCTGCAAAACTCCGGGGGAGATCCGGAGGCGATCGAACAGCTGGTCGCGGGCGCCCAGGCGATGAAAGACTCCGCCGCGATCTACCTGACCTGGACGGCGCACTACCTCCAGAAACTGGAAGAGTTCGAGAACGGGGTGGACGAGACCCCCTCCCCCGACCTCAGATAACCCTTCCTCCGAGCCAAAAAGTTAGACCGACATAATAGATCGGAAAAAAGAGCGAGACCGCCAGGAGACGTCGCGGGGCGGCGGAGACCTCTCCGACCAGCACGAGAAGCATGGCCGCCCAGACCCCGAGAAGGACGTAGGTCAGCGCCCGCCCCTTTGGAATTCGGCTGAGATTTGGAAAGCGGATCGGCGCGAAGACCAGAGCGGAAAGCGCCAGGAGGATGCCCCCGTTCGCCGCCGGCGCGAGATTGGCCGCGTAGAGATAGAGGGCGACTACATTCCAATAGGACGGGAATCCGCTGAAATAAAAGCCGACCTTGGCGTCCGAACGGCAGAAGCCGTAGGCGCTCGAAAGGAGGATCGCCCCCGCGATCCACTCCCCGCCCGCCGAAAGACGCCCCGAACGATAGAGAAGCGCAGCCGGAACGACGACGTATGTGAAGTAGTCGACAATGTCGTCCAGCCTCGTCCCGTCGAACTCAGGGATCACCTGTTTCACCCTGATCCCACGGGCGAGCGCGCCGTCGGTCCCGTCGATCGCCACCGCCACGATCATCCAAAAAAACGCCTCCCTGTACCGCTCCTCCAGCACCGCCCGGAGAGCAAAAAAGCCGACCAGCGCTCCCGAAGCCGTGTAGAGGTGGACCAGCCATCCGAAGCAACGGGCTCTCCGATCGTCGGGCATATCGCTCTTATAGCATGTTTGTGCTATATAAGAGGCGTTCTGTCGTGACGGACTCCCCGGTAGCTCAACCGGCAGAGCGGGTGGCTGTAAGGTTGCCTTGCAGCTTTCCGCCGAAAGGCGGATTGAAAAATCGGGTGAATTCAGGGAAGCCCAGACCGGGTAACCCTGAGCGAAGCCCGCTGAACGAGGCAGGCGCAGTTAGAGACCTGCGCCGATTATGATGAGTAGGCGGGAACGTGCAGAGACTAGCGGTTGAGGACCTCGACCCAATAAGCCGCACAAGCGCCCGACATCCTCTCCGCGCTCGCGCGCGGAAGGATGATGAGATAGTCCGAGCCCGATCGGAAGATCGGGGCACTCGTAACCACTAGGTTGCAGGTTCGAGTCCTGCCCGGGGAGCCAGATTGGATGTCTCGACATCTTGCCTATGCAAGCACTTGAGAGATAAAATAAGACAGATCGGCTAACCTCTAACCAAGGGAAACAATATGGCAAAAAAATTGTATGTTGGTGGGTTGTCCTACGACACGACCGAAAAAACATTGCAAGAGACGTTTTCGCAGGCCGGAACCGTTGAATCGGCGACAATTATCACCGATCGAATATCCGGGCGCTCTAAGGGATTCGGTTTTGTGGAAATGTCATCCAACGAACAGGCTCAAAAAGCGATTGAAATGCTCAACGGCAAAGAGATTGACGGACGGAACATTACAGTAAACGAAGCCCGTCCCCAGGAGTCTCGTCCTCGCCAAGGGGGATTTGACCGCAGCGGCCGAGGAGGAGGAGGATTCGGGGGTAACCGCAGGAGTCGCTGATAAGAGAGCTCTGCGCGCCAGCGCGGGTCGCCTTTTCTCGACATCCCGACTACTTCTGGTCATCATAGGACCATGAAGCGTGATTCCGAACCGCGGATCCGCATTGCGGAGTTCAAGGCCCGGTTGAGCCGCTATCTCAACACCGTCCGGAAGGGGAAAGACTCCGCGTGCGAAAGGCGACCCAGGACTTCAAGGATTTTCGTCCGCCGTCCCCGCTCTCGACCGATATCGATCCTGTTAAGATCCTGCTGGAGGAGATCTACGCATTGGGGACGCGGATCTCCAGCTACCAAACGCTCTTTGGGCTCTTGAATATGCTGGAATTGGTCGAGATCACCCCGCCGATCCTCCGTCGGGCCGCCGAAACCTTCCCAGTCGCCATATGGATGAGGAGCTTCTGATGGCCACTCACGACGCGAACTTGGGAAAAGCCGCAAAGGCGCTTCGGATGAAGGTCCTCAGCCAAGACCCCGCAGTTCCTTGACGAAAGCCCTCCTTTTTGATAATTTCGCCCGCTCAGGCGCAAGGCGGCTGTTTTGACGACGACCGACGGAATCCTCCTAAAGAACAGTTATAAAAATCTCCGAGAGTATCTCGATGCGGGAGGCTTCTCCGCGCTCCGCAAAGCACGGGAGATGGGGTGCGCCGCGGTGATCGAGGAGGTTACCAAGTCCGGCCTTCGAGGGCGCGGAGGCGCGGGCTTTCCGACCGGGGGGAAGTGGAAGAGCATGCTCTCCTTCCACTCGCCGAAACTCTACCTCTGCAACAACGCCGCTGAAGGGGAGCCGGGGACGTTCAAAGATCGCACCCTGATCCGGAAGAACCCATACCTTGTCCTTGAGGGGACCGAGATCGGCGCCTGGGCAATCGGCGCGGCCCGCGCCTTCATCGGGATCAAGGAGATCTTCACCTACGAGCGAGAGAGGCTTTCGGACGCCTTGGCAGAATGCCGGGAGGCGGGACTTGTGAGCGATCCGCCGATTGAGATCGTCGTCGGCCCCGACTCCTATCTCTTCGGCGAGGAGACGGCGCTGATGCGGGTCGTTGAAGGGGGACCCTCGATGCCGCGGATGAAGCCGTCGTTTCTCCCCGGGCTCGGCAACGGCCTGAAAATCGACCCGGAGGATTTTCTCTACACCGACGGCGTCCCCGCCGTCTGCAACAACACCGAGACCCTCTGCAATCTCCCCTTCATCCTCCTCAACGGCCCAGAGGCGTTTAAGAAGGTCGGCCCGGCCAGCTCCCCAGGGACGATGATCTTCACCCTCTCGGGGGACGTGAAGCGCCCCGGCGTCTATGAGTTGCCGATGGGGACGCCGCTTTCGACCCTGTTATATGAGTACGGGGGAGGCCCGACCACCGGCGAATTTAAGATGGTCCTCCCCGGCGGCCCCTCGAACCGCGCCGTCACCCCCCAACAGTTCGACATCCGGCTTGACTTCGACTCGCTGAAGAAGGGGAATACCGGCCTCGGCTCCGGCTGCGTCATCGTCTATGATGAGACCGCGTGCATGGTGAAGGCCGCGCTGACCTTCGCCTCCTTCTTCGCCCGGGAGTCGTGCGGCCAGTGCATGATCTGCCAGGTTGGATCGAGCAAGGTCAGAGAAATCCTCAGAAAGGTCGAGATGGGACGGGCAACCTGGGACGACCTGAACGATCTGGATGTCGGCTGGCTGCGGCGGATGCAGGAGAAAGAGGCGGGACGATGCTATCTGGTCAACGCGGTCCCGATCGTCGTCTACAGCATCATCGACCAATTTCCCGATGAGTTCGCCCGGCATATCAACGAGCGGCGATGCCCCTACCCGCGCGACCCGCTCCCCTCCTTCCGGCTGATGGACTATGACGAGGAGCGTCATCAGTTCGTCATGAAGCCGACCCCCTAAGCCTTTTAATGAATGAAGCGGAAAAGATCCGCGAGATGACCCGGATTCTCGCCGAGGTCGAGGATCTCCTCCCCGATCTCCTCGCGGCAATCTCGGATGCGCGGCGGCCGACCGCCGAGGAGTCGGCCAAACTCCGCTCCCGCTACCTCGCTCTCGTGGAGCGCTCCCGCGCGATCCTCCACGCTCGCGACTGCCTTCCAGCGGCAGAGCGGGGCCGGGCCAAAGGGTAGCCGCTTGCTCTCCCGGAGTGAACGGCAGTCGATGCGCCTGCGTCTTCTGAAGATGCTCCGGGACTGCTTCGTCTACAGCGATGAGCCAGTCTTCACGCTCGCCTCGGGCCGCAAGTCCCACTTCTACATCGACTGCAAGAAGATCACGCTTAATCCGGAGGGGGCCTTCATGGTCGGCCTGTTAATGCTGGACCTCGTCGAGGAGCTCGGCGCGGACGCGGTTGGGGGGATGACCCTCGGCGCCGACCCGATCGTCTCGGCCATCGCGGTCCTCTCCTTCGAGCGGGGAAGCCCGGTCCCGGCGTTCATCGTCCGGAAGGAGCCGCGCGGATTCGGGGACAAGGGATATATCGAAGGGACCGTGCCGCGGGAGGCACGGGTCGTGGTGGTCGATGATGTCCTCACCGCCGGTCGGGCCACCGAGCGGACGATCCGGATCCTCGAGGACGTAGGATGCCGGGTCATCAAGGTCATCGCCCTGGTCGATCGGAAAGAGGGGGGAAAGGAACGGCTCGAGGCCGCAGGCTACTCGGTCGATTCGCTCTTCACCGTGGAAGATCTTCTGAAGGCCTGACCCTTTGCAATAGGAAAACGTTTGACAACCATGTTTCTACTTCAATAGGATCCCGTTATCCCATGCCCGATGTAGCGCCCCCCACAGCGGTCTCAACCGCCATCACCTCCGTTTTAAAGGAGCGGCGGCTGTTCAAGCCGAAACCCGATTTCTCCGCGCACGCCCACATCAAGAGCCTAAAGGAGTACCAGCGGCTCTCCCGCGAGGCGGAGCGGGATCCGGAGAAGTTCTGGGGAAAGATCGCGCAGGAACTCCACTGGTTCAAACCGTGGAAAAAGATCCTGGAGTGGAAACCTCCGTTCGCCAAGTGGTTCATCGGCGGCAAGACGAATCTTTCGTATAACTGCCTCGACCGGCATCTCTCGACGCCGCGGAAGAACAAGGCCGCCATCATCTGGGAGGGGGAACCTGGGGATTCCCGGACCCTGACTTTCCAGGACCTTCACCGAGAGGTTTCCAAATTCGCGAATGTCCTATTGAACCTCGGCGTGAAGGCCGGCGACCGGGTCGCCATCTACATGCCGATGGTTCCGGAACTTCCGATCGCGATGCTTGCCTGCGCCAGGATCGGAGCGACCCACTCGATCATCTTCGGCGGCTTCTCCGCCAGCGCCCTGCGCGATCGGATCAACGACGCCAAGGTCAAACTGATCGTGACGGCCGACGGCGGATACCGCAAAGGGGCAGTGGTCGCGCTCAAGGAGCAGGTGGACCAGGCGCTCAAGGAGTGCCCCACGATCGAGAAAGCGGTCGTCCTCCGCCGAACCGGCACCCCCATAAACATGGAGAGCCCCCGCGACCATTGGTGGCACGACCTGATGCAAGGGGCGTCGGACAAGTGCCCCGCCGAGCCGCTCGACTCGGAGCATCCCCTCTTCATCCTCTATACCTCGGGAACAACAGGTAAACCGAAAGGGGTCGTCCATACGACCGGCGGCTACATGGTCGGGACCTACATCACCTCCAAATGGATCTTCGACCTAAAGGAGACCGACACCTTCTGGTGCACCGCCGACATCGGTTGGGTCACTGGCCACTCCTACATCGTCTACGGGATTCTCGCCAACGGCGTAACGAGCGTGATGTATGAAGGGGCGCCCACCTACCCGCAGCCGGACCGGCTCTGGGAGATCGTGGAGAAGCACCGCGTAAACGTCTTCTACACCGCCCCGACCGCAATCCGCGCGCTGATCAAGATGGGGGAGGAGTGGCCGAAGCGGCACGACCTCCGCTCGCTGAGGCTCCTCGGAACGGTCGGGGAACCGATCAATCCGGAGGCTTGGATGTGGTATCACCGGATAATCGGCAAGGGGCGCTGCCCGATCGTCGATACCTGGTGGCAGACCGAGACCGGCGCGATCATGATCTCCCCTCTGCCGGGAGCGATCCCGACCAAGCCGGGCTCCTGCACCCTCCCCTTCCCGGGGATCGTGGCCGACGTGGTGACCAAAACCGGCGAATCAGTTCCGCCCAATCAGGGCGGATACCTTGTCATCAAGCGGCCGTGGCCCGCGATGCTCAGAACCATCTATGGAGACCCGGACCGCTACAAACAACAGTATTGGAGCGAAATTGTCCCCCCAAACAGCGAGGGACCGTATTATTTTACAGGGGATGGCGCCCGAAGGGATAAAGATGGATACTTCTGGGTCATGGGGCGGGTCGATGACGTCATGAACGTCGCGGGCCACCGCCTCGGGACGATGGAGATCGAGTCGGCGCTCGTCTCCCACAAGACCGTCGCGGAAGCGGCGGTGGTCGGCCGTCCGGACGAGATCAAGGGGACAGCGATCTGCGCGTTCGTGACCTTGGAATCGAGCCAGAAGCCATCGGACGAGTTGAAGGCGGCCCTCAAGCAGCACGTCGTCAAGGAGATCGGAGCGCTGGCGCGGCCCGACGAGATCCGATTCACCGAAAACCTCCCCAAGACGCGGAGCGGGAAGATCATGCGGCGGCTTCTGCGCGACATCGCGTCGGGAAAGGAGACGACCGGTGACACGACGACCCTGGAAGATTACTCCATTTTGGCGAAACTCCGGCAGGAAGAGGAATAGATGAGGCGTCTCCTGCTCGGCCTTCTCCTGATGGCGCCGGCGTTAGGGTGCGGCGGAATCATCACGAAACAGACCCGCGCCCAGGTCGATCCCAACCTCAGCTCCGCCGCGGCGATGGCCGCTCCCGATCAGCACAAAGGGAAGATCATCCTGATCGGCGGGAGGGTCCTCTCCTTAGAACATCTGCACGGACAGACGATGATCGAAATGGCGGAGATCCCGCTCCACGCGGGGGGGCATCCGGTCCTCGGCGCCCCTCCCGGAAACCACTATTTCCTCGTAATACCGTTTGAAGAGGACGGTTTAAGATTCAAATATGGAAAGTTGGTGACGGCCGCCGCCGAGGTCTTAGGCGAGACGCAGCCCGAAGTCGGCGTCTACATGTCGAGGGCCGGGCGCCTCCCGATCTTCGAGGTCAAAGAGGCCCACGTCTGGGACAAGGTCCGCCGCACCCGCTTCCTGCCGTTCGGCGCCCGGCAGTTCTAGGGGCTGCTGTTCCTCTCGCTTCTACATCGTTGTTGTTGTTCAGCCCAACGTCATAAGCTGAGCCTAGGTAAGCGCTCGCGCAACGCGGTCGGCTCCGGCGCATTATTGGGCCAAATTCAAATTATGCCGGCACTTTCTTCTTCTGCCGCTTGACGATCTCTGATAAGGCTCTTAGAGCTTGGTTCACGGACTCCGAATCCGTAAAAACACTTGCCACGTCAGGATCAAGAACCACAATATTGGCCCCTTGGGAAAAGCGCTTGGCGTATTTTCCTCTGATCCCTCCTCGAAAATCGTATTCTTTCAGCATTTCGGGTTCCCGGCTCTTAGCTTTCTTCTTCATATTGTTTCCTTTCATGTCGAGTCGCCACGCGAGCACTGACAATCCGGATACGGTCTCCCCGTTCCGTGTGAACAACGACGAGAGTCCGCCCTTGATGTGAGCGGCCTATAATGATAAATCGATCCTCCTCTGATGAGTGCTGCGAATCCGCAATCGTTAACGACAAAGGATCGCCAAAAACCGTGGCCGCTTCCTCGAATGTAACAGCGTGCTTCTTCAGATTCAATCTGGCCTTCGCATCGTCCCATTCGACAACGAGCCCCATTCAGAACCCTTCCGTCAATCATCTATAAATATATCAATGACGGCGCAACAATCCAAGCTGAGCCGCCGTGGCAGAAATGGTATTCAGCAAGCCGTCGCCCGCGCAACGCCGTCGGCTCCAGTGAACGGTTGGGCAGGGGATCACACCAAAGTACGTTCCCACCGCTCTGCGCGAGGAGCTTGAAGGGAATTTCTTTTGCTTTCCCTAAAGCCCCCATAAGCTTCTCTTGTCCTGAGAGTCCCAGCTCCGAAGAGGTATTTTTCTCAACCCGCGCGAACTTCTTGGCTAGTCCCGAGAAGAGATCAATCTCTCAGGGGCTGCTCCCGTGCCGCCACGGGGAGGCGCCTTACCGAGGGCCGGGCGCCTCCCGATCTTCGAGGTCAAAGAGGCCCACGTCTGGGACAAGGTCCGCAAGACCCGCTTCCTGCCGTTCGGCGCCCGCGGCTTCTAACATCCTGCACTCCTCACTTTCGGGCGATCAGCCGGGTGGTCCAACTCCCCTCCTGTTCCCCCTCTTCATAGATCAGCGGATCAAAACCGGAAAAGAGATCTTTCAACTCTTCCGGCGCCAGGCAGAACTCCTTTCGACGCGGATGACCGAAACGGAGATGATTCTCAAGAAGAAATGTCTCGTAAACCACGACCCCGCCGGGCCGGACCGCCTCGTGGATCGAGGGGATCAACTTCCGATCGAGGTAGAAGAAGCAAATCAGAAGATCGAAGCCTTCAGCCGGAACCGGAGACCGCTCAAGATCGATCTCCCGCGTCTCGATCCGCACCATGCGCGTCGAGGCGAGCGCCCGCACCGCCGAGATCGCGTCGGGATCGCGTTCAAGGCCGATCACCTCCCATCCCTGCTCGGCGAGGAAGACGGCATTTCGCCCTTTCCCCATCGCCACATCCACGGCCCGCCCCTTCGGCAGAAGCCCCAGGTGTCTGACCAGGAACGGGGCCGGCTTGTCCATCAGATCTTTAGCCGGCTGAAATCGGCCTGACGCGGGCGGCGGCGAGTTTCGCGCGTCTTCGCGCCTCATCGATATTCTCGGCCACGGCGAGCGCAACCCCCATCCGGCGGCGGACAAACGCCTCGGGTTTTCCGAAGAGCCGGATCTCCGAGCCGGGGACGCGCAATGCCTCGTCCACCCCTTCGAACGCGATCCCCTTCTCCTCGATTCCCCCATAGATCACCGCGCTCGCGCCGGCAGAGCGGAGGGCCACCGAGACAGGAAGGCCGAGGATCGCGCGCGCGTGAAGTTCGAACTCGCTCTGCGCCTGGGTGACCATCGTCACCATCCCGGTGTCGTGCGGGCGAGGGGAGACCTCGGAGAACCAGACCCGGTCCCCCTTCACGAAGAGTTCAACCCCGAAGATCCCCCGGCCGCCGAGATTATCGGTCACCCTCTTCGCAATCTCTCGTGCGCGGTGCAGCGCGGTGTCGCTCATCGGCTGCGGCTGCCAGGATTCGACGTAATCCCCCTTGATCTGAATATGCCCGACCGGCTCGCAGAAAAATGTCTCGACCTTCCCCGACTCCCCGATCGCGCGGACGGTCAACTGCGTGATCTCGAAATCGAAATGGATCATCTCCTCAACGATCACCCGGCCGCGATTGACCCGCCCGCCGCTCATCGCGTAGGCCCAGGCCTTCTCGACCTCTTCAGGACCATGAAGCACCGATTGACCTTTCCCCGATGACGACATGACCGGCTTGACCACGCAGGGGCAGCCGATCTTCTCGCGGATCGCCGATTCCAACTCCTCGAGGCTCTCCGCGAAGGCATAGCGGGAGGTCGGAAGCCCGAGGTCTTCCGCGGCGAGGCGTCGGATCCCCTCCCGGTTCATCGTCAACTGCACGGCACGGGCGGTCGGGATCACCTCGGCGATCCCCTCCTTTTCAATTTCGGCCAGCGCGCTCGTGGCGATCGCCTCGATTTCTGGGACGACAATTTGCGGCGACTCTTTTTCGATAACGGCTCGGAGGGCTTCGCCGTCGGTCATGGTAACCACATGCGCGCGATGCGCGACCTGATGGCCGGGGGCGTTGGGGTAGCGGTCGACCGCGATTGTCTCCACCCCGAGCCGCTGGAGGGCGATGATCACCTCCTTGCCGAGCTCGCCGCTTCCGAGGAGCATCACACGGGTCGCGCCGGGAGAGAGTGGAGTTCCAATCTTCAAAATTGCGGCATCCTAGCATGAAGTCGAGCGAAAAGGACAAAAATGTTAATATCGTTTGCGCATGGGACAAAACCTTTCTGGAAAGGTCGCGGTCGTCACCGGCGCGGGGCGCGGGATCGGGCGGGAGACTGCGCTCGCGTTCGCCTGCGAAGGGGCGGGTGTGGCGATCTGCAGCCGGAGGAAAAATGAACTCCTTGCCACGGCGCAGGAGGCGGAACGGCTCGGGGCAAAGGTTAATTTCTTCGACATCGACATCTCCTCGCCCGAGCAGGTTGATCGGATGATCGGGGCAACGGTGGCCGCGCTCGGCCGAATCGATTATCTGGTGAACAATGCCGGGATTCTCGGGCCGCACTTTCCGCTTGCCGAGGTCGCGATCACCGAATGGGACGAGACGATCAGAATCAACCTCTCAGGCGCGTTTTACGTGACCCGCGCGGCGCTGAAGGCGATGAACCGAGGTGGCGCGATCGTCAATCTCTCATCGTCCGTGGGGCGCAGGGGGCGCGCCGGCTGGGGAGCTTACGCCGTATCCAAATTCGGGATTGAGGGATTGACCCAGACCCTGGCGGAGGAGTTGCGCGAGGAGCGGATTCGCGTCGTCTCTTTCAATCCGGGCGGGACGCGCACCGCGATGCGGGCGGCCGCCTATCCGAACGAGGAGCGCTCGGAACTGCGCGATCCCGCGGAGGTCGCGCGGATGATCATCTATCTCGCCTCGGCGACCGATCTCTCCATCTCGGGACACGCGCTGGATGCCGAGGAGGTCAAAAAGATGATGGGAAAGAAAGGATGAAGGCCACAATATTCGACGAGTTCGGGGGCCCGGAGAAACTGATCTATCGGGAGGTCCCGACACCGAAGCCGGGCCACGGCGAGGTTCTGGTCCGGGTCAGAGCCTGCGCGCTCAACCATCTCGACATCTGGATCCGGCAGGGGATCCCCGCCTACAAGATCAATCTCCCCCATATCTCCGGCTCCGATCTCTCGGGGATCGTGGAGGAGGTCGGGCCGGAGGTGGAGGGATTCGCGCCCGGCGATCCGGTCGTCATCTTCCCCGGTCTCTCCTGTTGGCGCTGCGAATTCTGCCTCTCCGGAAACGACAACCTCTGCGTTCAATACAGGATCGTCGGCGCCGGGTCGGACGGAGGCTACGCCGAGTTCTGCGTCCTCCCCGCGATCAATCTCCTCCCCAAGCCGAAGCGGCTCTCGTTCGAGGAGGCCGCCGCCTATCCCCTTACCTATCTGACCGCATGGCACATGCTGATCGGCCGCTGCGGCCTGCGCGCCGGCCAGGATCTCCTCGTGCTGGCTGCCGGGAGCGGGGTCGGGGGGGCCGCGCTTCAGATCGGAAAACTGATCGGGGCCCGCGTCATCGCCACGGCGAGCACGGATGAGAAACTCCTAAAGGCGAAACAGATGGGAGCGGATGAGGTGATCAACTACAGCGAGTCCGATTTTGCCGAGGAGGTCAAACGGATCACCGGTGGGCGCGGCGTGGATATCGTCTTCGAACATGTCGGCCCGGCGACGTTCGAGAAGAGCCTCAAGTCGCTTGCGAAGAACGGGAAACTTGTCACATGCGGAGCGACGACCGGGCCGCGGACAGAGATCGATCTTCGATACATCTACTCGCGGCAGCTCTCTCTTTTGGGATCGATCATGGGGAGACGGGCAGAGATGGGGGAGATCACCCGACTGATGGCTTCCGGAAAACTGCGGCCGACGGTTGACTCGGTTTTCCCTCTTTCCGAGGCCCGCGCGGCGCAGGAGAAACTCCTGTCGCGTGACCTTTTCGGGAAGATCATCCTGGTCCCGTCAGAAATCGCTCCGCCTCGCGGTTGAACAGATCCGCCCGCTCGATCTGCGGGAGGTGGCCGCAATCCCTTAAAAGAATGACCTGGCTGTTTTGAATCCCCTTCTGAAAGATCGGGAGCGCGGCCGGCGGGATGACGATGTCGCGTTCTCCCCAGACGATCAGGGCCGGGGCGCGGATCTCCGATAGCCTTGCAGCAACGTCCCTCTTGAGAAGCTCCCTTCCCATCGCCAGAAAGGCCCGCGGAGAACCCTCGCAGACCGCGTCCACCATCTCCTCCGTCAGGAGGTCCGGATCGAAAAAGGACTGCTGGCGCATGAAGTATCGGATCGCGGCGCGCGTCCGGAAGAGGAGTAAAAATTCGCCCAGGGGTACCCGGGCGGCGGCGCGGATACGAAAAGAGAGTCTTTCTCCCCCAAACCCGGCCGGGGCGACGAGGATCAACCTTCCGACTCGCCCCTTAAGATCGGCGGCAATTTCGCAGGCCAACGCCCCACCCATCGAGTGGCCGATCAGATCGAACGATTCGAGTCGCAAATCGTCGATCAGCGATTTTAGGAGGCGGACAACGCTCTCCCATCGATACCGCAGCAGGCGGCCGGATTGTCCGAAACCGGGGAGATCCGGCGCGATAGCCTGAAAAGATCGCGAGAGCGACTCTAAATTCCATTCCCAGAAAAATGAGGAGAGACCGAGGCCGTGGAGGAGAAGGAGAGGCCGTCCCTCCCCCCGGCGCCTCAGATTCCAGAAAGCCATCCGGCTACTCGCCGGCGGAGAAACAGAAGAGCGAGGGCCGGAGAGACCCCGGCCCTACAGCTCAACCTTGACCTCTCCCTCTTCGATCTTGACCGGGTAACTCTTGACCTTGATCGCGGGGTTGGCCGCGCTGATACCGGTCTTAACGTCGTACTTCCAGCCGTGCCAGGGGCAGGTGACGATCGAGTCCTCCAGGACCCCCTCGCCAAGCGGCCCCCCTTTGTGGAGGCAGGTGTTGTCGATCGCATAAAAGGTCCCATCACAGTTGAAGACGGCGATCTCTTTTCCATTGGCCTGGACCACCTTCCCCTCGCCGGACGGGACATCCCCCACCATCGCCACTTTTATCGTCGCCATGCGACCTCCTTTCGTGAAAAAAGGTTATTAAAGTAAACGGATTTCAGTGACAGCCGCAGCCGGAAGGTGGACAGCAACCCCCCCCGCCGGCTTGAGGAGTAAAAGCGCTCTCTCCATTCGAGCCGCTGCGGGCTGCGAATGTAGAGAAGAGGCGGCGGACCTCCCTGCTCCCGCACGCAGGACAGGCTGTCTCGCCCGCAGAAACCGCGACACGTTGCAGCAGGACGAATTTGTCGCTACATTGCACGCACTGGTACTCGTAGAGAGGCATGGAGGGATTTTACCAATGAAGAGGAAAGGATGCAACGCGCTCCTCCTCTTGCTCCTTTTCTTACTCCTTCTCTCAGCCTCTTTCTCCCCGGCCGCATCGATCTTCGGCGACGGATCAAGGCCGGCCGAGGGACGCCGTCTGACCTTCGCGATCAAAAACACCGGGAAGGAACGGCTCTTCCTTCAGGGGTATCGCGCTGGAAGCGAGCGGATCTCTCTCAACCTCTATCTAAAGGACGAGGATCGATGGAAACCGTTCCACGAGTATCTCCCCTGCGACCGGCCCCTCTGCTCTCTGCTGGATCGCCCGCATCAGTCATGCCCCCGGCCGGAGCCGATCGCCATTCCCCTGGCGCCGGGAGAGGTTCGAGAGGTCGGCTGGGACGGAGTCCTCTACCAGAGGAGCGAGGCGACCGGAGAGGGGCGGGGAAAATACTGTTACAAACCGTTGGTCCCCCGGCAGGGAGTTTTGAGGATCGAGGTTGAATTCTCGCGGAGTCTCTCGGAGAAGAGCGGCCTGATCGGAGGGAGGGAGCGGAGTTTTATCGAGATCCCCCTCCCCGCTTCGCAGGAGATCATCACGATCCCGATCGGCCGTTGATGGTGGAGCCTATTCCACTCCGCTATGCATCAGGAGGCCCTTCATCTTAACGACTCTAAGATTCCGATAGAAGAGAGCGGTCGCCATCGCCAGATAGATGCCGTTGAGGACGAAAGCGGTGAAGAGCGAGGAGACGGGAAACGGGCCCCCCTCGACGACCTGCCGCATCCCCTCAAAGACATGGGAGGCGGGCATCGCAAGGGCAAACGGCTGCAGCCAGACCGGAAGGATGGAGACGGGGTAGAAGACGGCCGAGATCGGTTGAACAAGAAACGCCAGACCCCACGCCATCACCTCGGCCTCCTGGCCGTATCGGAGAATCACCGCGATGGTGATCAGCCCGATCGCCCAGCCCATCAGCGTCAGGTTCAGGACAAAGGGGATCAGGGCGACCCCGAGGAGGAGGATGTTGAACGAATAGAAGACCCAGGCAAGAAGCGCGGTGACCACGGCCGCGGAGAGGAGTTTGAAAATGGAGATGCACATCAACGAGGCGAGAAACTCGATCGGACGCATCGGCGAGACGAAGAGGTTCAAAAGATTCCTCGACCAGATCTCCTCCAAAAAAGAGACGGAGAATCCCTGCTGCGCGCGGTAGAGGACATCCCAGAGGATCAGGGCGCCTAAAAAGAATTTCACGAAGGTCGGAAGATCCGGCCGGACCTTCTCCAGATAGAAGGTGATGAATCCCCAGAGGAGAAGGTCCAACAGCGGCCAGAAGAAGATCTCCATCAGGCGCGGGAGGCTCCTCCGGTAGAGGTAGAGGTGTCTTGATGCCAGCGCGACAACCCGTCCGGGCGACATCAGGCGAGATCCGATGATTCCCGGGCGACCTTCAAAAAGACCTCCTCAAGCGTCGTCCGGCCGAACCGGCCGATCACCTGCTGCGGCGTCCCTTCGGCCAGCACCTTTCCATGATGAAGGAAGATGATCCGATCAGAGATCTCCTCCATCTCCTTCATGTTGTGCGAGGTGTAGAGGATGGTCAGGCCGGTCCGGGAGCGGATCTGACGGAGGAGCCGCCGCGTCTTGTCCGCGATGTCGGGATCGAGGCTGGCGGTCGGCTCATCGAGGAAGAGGACCTTCGGCTCGTTGAGGAGCGCCTTCACCAGCGAGACGCGGGTCAACTGGCCAGACGAGAGGTTCCGCGTCAGTTTGTTTTTTACCCCGCCGATCTCGAAGGCGTCCAGGAGATGATCGATCCGACTCTCGATCTCTTTCACCCCGTAGAGCCGCGCAAAGACCCGCAGATTCTCGCCGATCGTCAGCGAGGTCGGGAGAGAGACATAGGCCGAAGAGAAATTTACCCGGCTTAAGATCTTCTCGCGGTGGTGCGCAAGGTCAAGCCCGAGGATCCGGATCGTCCCCGCCGTCGGGGTGATCAGCCCGACCAGCATCTGGATAAGAGTCGTCTTCCCAGCGCCGTTGGGGCCGAGCAGCCCCAGGATCTCCCCCTCCGCAATGGTAAAAGAGACCTGATCGACCGCCACGACCTCGTCGAATCGCTTTGTCAGCCCTTCTGCCTCGACCACCGCTTTAGCCATTGCGCCCTAAATATAACAGAAAGCGGAGTCGCTCTGCGGAGTAATCCGTCCGGCGGAAACCAGCCCAACGGCGGGATATCCCACTTGACGGGCTTCCCACCATGCGTTAGCATCGGGATGAAGGAGGGGCCATGGCCTCGCGGATCAAACGGTCGTTCCAGGAGGTAGCCCGGGTCAAGCCGGACAGCAAGGGCCGCATCACCCTGGGGAAGCTGGCCCAGGGGGTCAGCAGCTTCGCTGTGCATGTGGACGGCGAGGGTCGGGTGCTCCTGGAGCCGTATGCCGAGATCCCGGCGCGCGAACGGTGGCTGTTTGAGAACAAGACCGCCCGGGATCGGGTGCTTCGGGGACTGGCCGACGCGGCCGCAGGGCGGGTCCGCCCCCTGGGCTCCTTTGCCCGCCACGCAGACCCCGGGGACGGCGACTGATTGGCATTCCGGCTCCTCTTCGCTGACGAGGCCGGACGCAACCTGGAGGAGATTAAGAGGGACAAAGGCCTGGCCAAACGCCTCAAGGCCGTCCGCAAGACCCTCGGGCTCTTGGAGTCGAACCCGCGACACCCCGGCCTTGAGACCCACAAGTTCCACAGCCTGAAAGGACCGAGGGATGAGGAGGTCTTCGAGGCCTACGCCGAACACGAGACCCCTGCGGCCTATCGCGTTTTCTGGTGCTGCGGCCCCGGCAAGGACCCCATCACCATCTTGGCCATCACGACTCATCCCTGAGCCTCGGCCCTGTTTTATCTGTCCCCCTTTTCCGCCTTTTTGACAAATGTAGTCCCTTTTTATAAAATGTAGTTACAAACCAAGGAGGGTCGGATGCCCCCTACGATAGGAGTACGACAGCTAAAATCCCATTTGAGCCGCTACCTGAAAGCGGTTAAAGCGGGGAGAACGGTTCTGATTACCGAGCACGGGAAACCCGTGGGAAGGATTGTTCCTGCCACACAGCCGATCGAGGTGCGTCTGATGTCCATATCCAAAACCGGTCTAATCGCTTGGAACGGCAGAAAATTTCCCGTCATCTCGCCTATGGTACGGAGACGGGGAAAGCGCACGGTGGCAGACCTGCTGGTCGAAAACCGAGAATGATTCTCTATCTGGATGCCAGCGCCTTGGTCAAGCGTTATGTCTCCGAAAGGGGCACTGCAGAGGTAGGCCGTATCATCACACAGGCCGACGGGGTGGGCACCTCCCTCATTAGCCGAGCCGAGATCTCCGCTGCCCTGGCAAAAGCGGTACGGGTTAAACTCCTCACGCGTAACGATGCAACCAAAGCGCTGCGGGTCTTCCGGGCCCAGTGGAACGATCTGGCACGACTGCAACTGACTGAAACCCTCATCGCTCAAGCCGATGCCCTGGCCTGGGAACATTCCCTGCGGGGCTATGATGCCGTTCATCTGGCTTCTGCGCTCTTCTGGCAAGAGATGATTGGAGAGCCTCTGACACTGGCGACGTACGACCGGCAACTGTGGGAGGCAGCCCGCCAACTCAGGCTGGAGGTATTTCCCATGGAGCTCCTTCCGTCAACACCCTGACGGCTATCCTGTTCCCTTCCCACTTGTAGTGGAGGCCTCTTACGCCCGCGCCTCTCTCATGGGATAGAGCTGAAGTTCAGGCATCGGAAAGCTTGTCAGATCGTAGGTCACCAGAACAAGGTGATGGACGATGCACGTTGCCGCGATGAGCGCATCAATCGGATTGAGCGTCTTCCCCTTTTTGGCATACAGGCGCCCATACTGGGCAGCCAGGCGGGCAATGGGTGTCTCGATCGGATACACTTGTAGGGCATTAAGAAAGTTCTTGGTTCTCTCTTCTTCGCCTCCCATGATGCCGACTTCGGTCTCATACACTGAGAGGACAGAACATGCCGGGACTCCTTCTCCGCGCAACAGGTCAATCTGCTGAATGGTCTCCTTTTTGCCACGGAGCACCCAGATGATTGTACTGGTATCAAGACAGTATCTTGGCACGTCGGTATTTTGTAAGACGCTCTAACCTTGCCGGAGCCCCTGCTCTGAGGTTCCGCACGTAAGCCCTCACATCGCTCAGAGTTTTTAATTCAGGGTGCTTCTCCTCACTCCAGGCTCCAGCGGCTTCCTTGAAGGCCTCCTCAAATCTCAACCGTGCCAGTTTTTCTTGAGTTGCCTCCGCAATGAACTGGCTTCTTTTCCTGCTTCCAGCGACCTTCTTCACATCCTCCAAGAGATCCCTGGGCAAGATGAGTTGGGTTTTCCTCTTGACGCTCGTTGAGTTATTTACCACCTTCTTCATACACCCTCATGATACATCCAAGTATACATCCTTGCCAAGGGGCATCGTGGAGAAGCCTCAGTCAATTCAATGCCACAACAGAGAGAACCGCGACAGCGCGGGCGGGCACAGCGGGGTATACCTACGAGATGCCGGAGGCGGTGACGGGAGTGGAGAGGTCCGTCGTCGCCCGCGAGTGCGGGGCTACGGGGTGTAGGCCTCGACCGTGGCGAGGAGGCTTGTGAAAATAGATCTGTCCCCGTTTACCTGATCTACTGGTTGAGGAGGACCGAGGCGTTGTCGCTGCTGCCATTCGCCACGGCGAGGTCGGGCTTTCCATCCCCATCGAGGCCACCGATCGAATTTCAACTAAGAATGGGATTGACTCAGCCGTGAGCCTGTCGAACGGTCGAAGGGTGGGGATATTTCAGAGTTGGAGCTGTCCCTCGAAGAGGGCGGCATAGACGCCACCCTTGATGAGAAGCTCTTCGTGCGTCCCCTGCTCGACGATCCGTCCCCCGTCGATGACCAGGATCCGGTTTACGCCGCGGAGAGTGGAGAGACGATGCGCGATGACAAGAGTGGTCCGGCGGGCGAAGAGATGCGCCACCGCCTCCTGAATCTTCTCCTCGGTCTCGGTATCGACGCTTGAGGTCGCCTCATCGAAGATCAGGACCGGAGGATCTTTCAACAGCGCCCGGGCGATCGCGATCCGCTGTTTCTGCCCGATCGAGAGTTTCACGCCGCGCTCCCCGATCCAGGTATCGTAGGCGTCGGGAAGCCGCTCGATGAACTCCGCGGCGCAGGCCGCTTGCGCGACCGAGATGAGCCGGTCATCTGAAACGCTCTTCGGATCGTCTGCGCCATACAGGATATTCTCGCGGATCGTCCCGTTGAAGAGAAACGGCTCCTGCCGGACCAGCGCGACCTGCTCCCGTAAACTTTTCAGCCGAAGATGCCGGATGTCGTATCCGTCGAGTGTGATTCTCCCCTCGTCCGGGTCGTAGAAGCGGACCAAAAGGGAGGCGATCGTCGTCTTCCCGCTCCCGGTCGAGCCGACGAGAGCGACCGCCTCGCCCGGGGCCATCTCGAAACTGACCCCCCGAAGGACCGGCATCTGGTCGACGTAGTTGAACGAGACGTTGTCGAACCGGACGTATCCCTCACACCGCGATTTGAGGACGAGGGGATTGGCCGATTCATGGATCGCCAGCGGCGCGTCGATCACCTCAAAGACCCGCTCCCCCGCCGCGAGCGCGTGCTGGACCATATGGTTGATCGTATGGATCTGGTTGATCGGGGCGTAGAAGAGAGCGGCGTAGGCAAGGAAGGCGACCAGCTCCCCGACCGAAAGGGTCCCGGCGGCCACCATCCGGCTCCCGAAGAGGAGGATCAAGAGGGTCCCGGTCGAGGCAAGGAGAACCATCCCCGGCGAATAGAGCGACCAGAGGCGCGCGACCGCCAGATTCCCCTCGCAGTATTCCCGGCTCCGCTCGGCAAGCCGCCCCATCTCATATTCCTGCTTGTTGAATGCGATCGTCTCCCGAACGCCCGAGAGATTGTCTTGGAGGAGCGCCGACAGCCGGGCCAATCTCTGGCGGATCACATGGTAGAGTTTGTGGATCCTCCGCGTGAAGAAGACGGCGGAGACGGCAAGGAGCGGAATCGGAACGAGGACGATCAGCGCAAGCCGCCAGTTCAGTTTGAAGAGGACGAACGCGATCCCCGCCAGGGTCATCGCCGCGACGAGGAGATGCTCTATCCCGTCGATGAAGATCCGCTCCAGGTTGTCCACGTCTCCGAGGACACGCGACATGATCTCGCCGGTGGCGCGATTCTCGAAATAGGTGAGCGACTGCCGGTTCAGCGCCCCATAGGTCTCCGCGCGGATGTCGAAGATCACCCTCTGCTCGAAGGTGTTGTTCAGGCGGATCCGGGCGGTGTTGGTCAGCGCCTTGACGGCATAAGCCAGGGCGAGAAACGCCGCGACCGGGAGGAGGAGGTCGGAGCGGGAGGCGCGGATCACATCGTCGATCGTCGTCTTGATCAGCCAAGGGGGAACGAGGTCGGCGAGCGTTGTCAGCGCCGCCGCGGCGAGCGTGGCGAGAAAAAGTCCGCGGTAGCGGCGGATGTAGGGAAAGACGCGGCGAAGGAGCTTCATCGGACCTTCAACTCAACCCGCCATATAGGGGAGCATCTCCTCGGGAACCGCCAGCCGTTTCACCGGCCGGCCGTGGGTGATGTGCTCCTCCATAATTTCCGAGATGTCTTCCATCTTCACCCCTTTGTACCAGGTCCCGTCCGGATAGACGATGATCATCGGACCGATCGGGCAGGGGCCGGTGCAGGAGGATTCGGTGATGAGAATCTGGCCGAAAAGATTTCGCTTCTCCATCTCTTCGAAAAACGCCGTCACAAGATCGCGGCTCTCCTTCTCTCCGCAGGAGCCGCGCGGGTTCCCGGGCGGCCGGGTCGTGGTGCAGACGATGATGTGAAACTTCGGTTTTGGCATCAGCCCTCCTCTGCTGTGCGTTCTATTGTATCAGGAACGGGATCGGAAATGGATGCTCTTGCGGCGGGTCAAATGATAAAAACCGTAGCGCGAGAGGGTCGAGCCGATGCCGCTGTCGCGAAAGCCGCTCCAGGGGAGCGCGGGATCGAGATAGTCGGAGCGGTTCTGATAGACCGTTCCCGCCTCCAGTTCTCGCGCGAATCGCTCGGCCCGCGAACGGCTTCTAGTCCAGACCGATGCCGTCAGCCCGTAGCGGCTGTCGTTCATCTTAGCCAGCGCTTCCTCATCGTCCGCGACCGGCGCGACCGGGACGAGCGGGCCGAAACTCTCCTGTTGCATCACCTCGGCGTCATTGGGAACATCGGCAAGGAGGGTGGGAGGGAAGAAATTCCCCTCCCCTTTGACCCGCTCCCCGCCTAAGAGGAGCCGCGCCCTGCGGCGGAGGGCATCTTTCACCTGCCGCTCCAGCGTATCGAGCGCCGAGCGGCTTGCCAGCGGGCCCATGGTCGTCTCTTCGTCGAGCGGATTTCCGAGGCGATATTCCTGCAAGACCTTCTTGGCCCGATTGAGAAATTCTTTATAGACACTCCGGTGGAGATAGACCCGCTCCACCGCGCAGCAGGACTGGCCGGCGTTGTAGCAGGCGCCGTCGATCACATTGGCGACGGTGAAGTCGAGATCGGCATCCTCGGCG
>CAZSHZ010000009.1:0-2294 GCA_964606955.1 uncultured Nitrospirota bacterium | reverse complement strand
CGTTTTGTCGTCCCCTCAACACCGGGGTAGTTCCCTGCGCCACCCGAGCCGACCAGGCCGAGCGTGGTCGATGACTGCGGGGTCTCCAGGCTGACCCCGGCCGAGGCGCCGTAGATATTAATCCGGTTGGTCGGCTCAGGGGCCGATCCCTGATCGGTAAAGACGCCGGCCAAAAACCTCCAGGATTGCGCCGGCCGATATTCGGTCCCGAACGCCAGATTGTATACGCTCCGCTTACGCACCAAAAGGTTGCCGCTCCCGTAGGAGATCGGGGCGTGTGCGGAGAGGTCGGCCGAGATGAGAAACCGCTCCGAGGGACGATATGCCCCCCCTACAGTCACGCTCTGCGCCAGCTCCTCCGTGATGGTTCCGGTCTGCTGGCTCCCCTCGCGTGAGATCGCTCCCGTGGGTCCGTTGAATACCTCCTCAGACACGCGCCGGTTCGATCGGATCCTTCCGGGAGGCCGATAGACCAGGCCGAGCGAGATCCGCTCGCTCAGGTCGTACATCCCGCCGAGTGCGCCGGTCAGGCCATATCCGCTGGAGTCCGCCGACGTAAAGAGCTCTCCGATCCCCTCGCTGCGGTCGATAAACAGGACCCGCGACTCCTCCAGGCTCTTGCGATAGGCGACAAAGAGAGAGGCCCCCAGGGAGAACCGGCCGAAGCCTCGCGCATAACTGGGACCGATCAGGTAGATCGCGTTCTCGCGGATCAGGTCGACGGTGAGGTCTCCCGGCACGCCGCCCAGGGTGATCGAGGGGAGGGATTTGTGCGCCTGCAGGTTCGTAAAATCTGGAACGACCACGGAGAAACAGACCCGCCCGCCGCCGATGGGGCGCACCACCCCCCAGAAGGTTGGAACGATCTGCGAGGAGCGCAAGACCACATCCCGCCCGGAGAGAAAATCCTCTCTCGTCTCTTGCTGAAATTCGTTCAGATTCGCAGAGAGGGAGAAGCTCTCGTGGGTTACCCGCATCACCCCGGACGGATTGTAGTAGCAGCCTGAGGGGTCGTCGGAGATCGCCGTGAACGCCCCCCCCATCAGCGCGGCGCGCTCCCCGATCAATTTATTGATGTAGTGGAAGTCGTCCGCGGCGGCCCGGCCCGGGAGCAAGGCAAGGGCAACAGTAAAAAAAATCGCGGCTTTTCTGAGCGTCCGCATCGGGGGAGTATTCTACACCGGTTGCCGCCTTCCTGGAAGTTTTCATGGCGATCTGCTAAAAGAGGTGCAGAGGGAGGTGTCAATGGCAGAATACGAGTTTCGAATTCCCCCGCAGGTTGCGATCCTCCGGATGGTCGGCGCGGGGGTGCTCATTTTTTTTGTGGTGATTATCGCATTCGGGTCGCTTCGGACGATAGGCCCGGGCGAGAAGGGGGTCGTCTTCAGCCAGTTCGGCGGGGTCAAATCGATCACGCTGGAGGAAGGGCTCCATTTCCAGATTCCGTTCATCGAACGGATCACTCCGGTTGATGTCCGCGTCCAGAAGGCGCAGTCCGAGGCAACCGCCGCGTCGAGGGACCTTCAGACGGTGCAGTCGGTCATCGCGGTCAATTTTCATGTCGATCCGTCCGCAGTACCCAAGATCTACCAGCAGATCGGCACGGCCTACAAAGAGCGGGTGATCGATCCGGCGGTCCAGGAGGCGATCAAGCAGGCGACGGCGCAGTTCACGGCCGAAGAGTTGATCACCCGCCGCGCGGAGGTGAAGGATCTGATCACACAGTCTCTGGCCGAACGGCTCTTGCGCTTCAACATCATCCTCGACGAGTTCTCGATCATGGACTTCCAGTTCTCCCGAGAATTCAACACAGCGATCGAGGCGAAGCAGACGGCCGAGCAGAACGCCCTGAAAGCGAAGCGGGACCTGGATCGGATCAAGATCGAGGCGGAGCAGAAGATCACGCAGGCCAAGGCCGAGGCGGAATCGCAACGCCTTCAGCGCGCGACGATCAACCCGATGCTGCTCCAACTGCGGGCGATCGAGAAATGGGACGGGCATCTCCCGAGCGTGTCCGGCGGCGCGATGCCGTTCATCGACGTCTCGTCGCTCAAACCGAAACAGTAGCCGCGGGCGGGATTCAATGCCGAATCGCTGGCTTTTAAAGACCGAGCCCCAAGAGTATTCCTTCGACGACCTCGAGCGGGACGGCGGGGCTCAGTGGGAGGGGGTGAAGAACCCGCTGGCCCGGAAGTATCTTAAGCAGATGCGGGTCGATGACCTGGCGCTGATCTATCATACCGGAAAAGAGCGGGCGATCGTCGGGATCGCCTGTGTGATTTCCGCGGGAGAGC
>CAZSHZ010000008.1:0-10446 GCA_964606955.1 uncultured Nitrospirota bacterium | reverse complement strand
AGATCACCATCCGGCCGCGGGCTATCTCCGCGATAGATTCTTCTATGTTATTGAATTTCAAGGCTAAAGTGTCCGCACCTGAGACGATCAAGGATAAGTAATTTCGGCGGGTTTGTCAAACAGAAAAAGGGGGCAGGAGAGGTCTCCTCCCGCCCCCTTCACAACCCTTCCCGCAGAAGGGACTAGGCGTCGAAGTAGAGGAAGAACTCGTAAGGATGCGGCCGTAAACGGACCGCGTCGATCTCCTTCCCCCGCTTCCAGTCGATCCAGGTTTCTAGGACATCCTTCGTAAAGACGTCCCCTTTCAGGAGAAAATGATGATCGGCCTCCAGGGCTCGGAGGGACTCCTCTAGGCTTCCCGGCATCTGCCGGATTTTCGCCGCCTCGGAAGGCTCCAGCTCGTACATATCCTTATCGACCGCCTTTCCGGGATTGATCTTGTTTTCAATCCCATCCAGTCCGGCCATCAACATCGCCGCGAAGGCGAGATAGGGATTGCAGGCCGGGTCCGGGAAGCGGACCTCGATCCGCATCGCCTTCGGATTCGTCGAGTAGACCGGGATCCGAATCCCGGCAGAGCGGTTACGCGAGGAATAGGCGAGATTCACCGGCGCCTCAAAGCCGGGCGTCAGCCTCTTGTACGAGTTGACGGTCGGGTTGGTAATGGCCGCAAGCGCGTGCGAGTGCTTCAAGACCCCGCCGATGTACCAGAGGCAGATGTTCGAGATCCCGACATACTCCTTCCCCGCAAACAGCGGCTGCCCCCCTTTCCAGATGCTCTGGTGGGTGTGCATCCCCGTCCCGTTATCGCCGAAGAGCGGCTTCGGCATGAAGGTGACGGTCTTCCCGTACCTGCGCGCGACGTTCTTGCAGATGTACTTGTACCACATCAGGTTATCGGCCATCCTGGTCAGCGCGTCGAAGCGCATGTCGATCTCGGCCTGGCCCGCCGTCGAGACCTCATGGTGCTGCTTCTCGATCCGGATCCCGACCCTCTCCATCTCCCGGACCATCTCGGCACGGATATCCTCCTGCGTATCGGTCGGCGCCACCGGGAAATATCCCTCCTTATGGCGCGGATGATACCCGCTGTTGCTCCCCTCCCTACCCGAATTCCAGATTCCCTCCTCCGATTCGATGAAGTAGTAGCCGGAATGCGCGTTCTGGTCGAACCGGGCCCCATCAAAGATGAAAAACTCCGCCTCCGGACCGAAGTAGGCGACATCCCCAATCTTGCTCTTCTTTAGATAGTCCTCGGCCTTCTTTGCCACATACCGAGGGTCGCGGGAATACCACTGACCCGATACGGGATCTTTGATATCGCAGATCATCGAGAGCGTCGGAATCTTCATGAACGGATCGATCACCGCCGTCTTCGGATCCGGTACGACCAGCATGTCGCTGTTGTTGATCGCCTGCCAGCCGCGGATCGAGGAGCCGTCAAACCCGGTCCCCTCCGTAAAAAGGCTCTCCGACAATTCCGACGGGGGGATTCCGAAGTGCTGCCAGGTACCGAGCAGGTCGCAGAACTTTAAGTCGATCATTTCTATCTTGTTCTTCTTTGTGAACTCCAAAACCTCTTTCGGGGTCATTTCCTCTCCTTTTGAATTTTTTTACCCAAAAGCCGCGCTTTTGGGGGGCACAACTAAAAAGCCGTGTAGCGATTCGTGATCGGCATCCGCCGATCCCTCCCGAGCGCCCGCGGAGTGATCTTGATCCCCACCGGCGCCTGACGCCGCTTGAATTCCGAGGCGTCGACCATTGCCATCACCTTTACCACCACCTTCTCGTCAAAACCCATCGCCACGATCTCTTCGAACGGGCGATCCTCCTCGACATATGCCTGCAGGATCGGATCGAGAATCGGATACGGCGGGAGCGTGTCCTGATCCGTCTGGTTTTCCTTTAACTCGGCCGTCGGGGGACGCTCGAAGACCCGCCGCGGGATCACCGGCGCACTCCCCGTTCGGTTCCGCTCTTGAACCAGACCGTAGACCAGCGTCTTGGGAATATCCTTGATCACGGCGAATCCCCCCGCCATGTCGCCGTAAAGTGTGGTATACCCGACCGACATCTCGCTCTTGTTCCCGGTGGTCAGCACCAGCCAGCCCTGTTTATTGGAAAGCGCCATCAACAGGTTTCCGCGGATACGCGACTGGATGTTCTCCTCCGTAATGTCGGGCGAAAGACCCTTGAACGGCTCGGCCAGGGTCGATCGATAGGCCGTCCGCAACTCCTCGATCGGCAGGGTAATTTTCTTGATCCCAAGATTTTTGGCAAGGGTCTCGACATCCTCTTGGCTGGCCTTCGCGGTAAAACGGGAGGGCATAAAAACGCCGACGACGTTCGATCGACCCAGCGCGTCCACCGCGATCGTCGCCGTCAGCGCGGAATCGATCCCCCCCGACAGTCCCACGATGACCTTGGAGAAACCGTTCTTCCGCACATAGTCGGCGACGCCGAGCACCAACGCCTTGTAGACCTCGGGGAGAGGCTCAAGACGGGGGGAAATGGAGGCCTGGACCGGCTTGCGCTTTTTCCCCTCTTCCAACTTCCGGGAGAGGACCACGGAAGAGACCTGCGCCGGTTCAGCGGTGAGTTTTTCGTTCCGCCGGCGCGGATCGTGTAACCGGGCCCGAAAGACGGAATCCACATTTAGATCGGCAAGGATCAACTGCTCTTCAAACTGCCGACCGCGCGCGATCAGTTCCCCCCGTTCGGAAAAAATCAGGGAGGCGCCATCGAAGACCAGCTCGTCCTGGCTTCCCACGAGGTTCACATAGGCGATGATCGCGGCATTGTCCGCAGCGCGGGCGGCCAGCATCGTCTCCCGGAGGCGTTCCTTCCCAATGTGATAAGGCGAGGCGTTGATGTTGACGACGATCTCGGCCCCTCCGGAAAGGCATTGCAGGTAGGCAGGCCCCTCCGGATACCAGATATCCTCACAGATGTTGACCGCCACCGGGACGCCGTTGAGAACAAAGACGGGGAACTCGGATCCACGCTGAAAATAGCGGCGCTCGTCGAAGACACCGTAATTCGGCAGATACTGCTTGTGATAGACGCCGGCCAACTCCCCGTCGTGGGCGACGGCGGCCGCGTTATAGATGTCCCCATCTTTGTCCACGAAGCCGAAAACGGCGGTGAGCCCGCGCGACGCTTTCACCCCCTTCCTCATCGCCTGGAGATTGTCCTCGATAAACTGGGGCTTCAAAAGAAGGTCTTCAGGCGGATAGCCGGTGATCGCAAGCTCCGGGAATACGACCAGATCGGCTTCGGCAGAGCGCGCCCCCTCGATGGTCGCCGTGATCTTCTTGACGTTGCGCTCAAGATCACCGACGGTGACGTTGATCTGGGCAAGAGCGATTCGAAGCGTACGCATAGGCAGCGGAAGAAGCTTCTCCTAAAATAAAGGGCGCCCTCCCTCTCTAGGATGGGAGACGCCCTTGTCTTCCCGATTTGTGGGGGAGATTTTTAACATAGCCCAACCGTCGTGTCAAGCGAAGCCTCGTCAGCGGGAGATCGCCTCGGCGAGGAGCAACGCCTCGGCGATCTCCCGCATGCTCCGGCGGGTATTCATGCTCTGTTTCTGGATCAGCCGAAAGGCCTCATCCTCGCTCACCTTTTGCTTCTGCATCAGAAGGCCCTTGGCCCGCTCCACGACCTTGCGCGACTCAAGCGCCTCCTGCATTGCTACAGACCGTTGCATCAGGTTGGTATTCTCGATCGCCACCGCTGCTTGATTGGCGACCGCCTGCAAAAGGCTGATCTCCTCCTCCGTAAAGTGGTGCGGGCTCGAAGTATAGCTATTGATCACTCCGATCGCCCGTTCCTTGATCATCATCGGCACCGAGAGGAGGGAACAGAGCCCCTCCTGCCGCGCAACCTCGCGATACTGATAATGGGGATCGATCCGGACATCCGCGATTGCCATCGGCTTCTTCTCCTGGACCACCCGGCCGGAGATCGATTCCCCGACCTGGACATTGGCCTTCTTGCGGTACTCGTCCGAAAGGCTCTGGGTCGCCGCAATCTTCAGCTCTTTCTTCTCCTCATCCAACAACATGATGGAGCAGATCGTCGAACTCATCATCCCCGCGGTCATCGTAACCAGAAGATGGAGGATCTCTTCCAGATAACGATTCGAGACGATGGTCCGGGAGACCTGCGCCAGCGTCTCCAACTGCATCGCCTTTCTTTTCATCTGCTCGTAGAGGCGCGCATTTTCGATCGCGCCGCCGACCTGATGCGCGATCGTCAGCAGAAGCGCCGTTTCGCCCTTCTGGTAGCGGCGGCGGCGCTTGTGCTGGACGTTGATCACTCCGACCACCTCGTTTTTCGCCATGACCGGCACAGAGAGAAACGCCTGATACCGATCCTCCGGAAGATTATGGAAGAACTTGAAGCGGGGGTCATCCGAGGCATTTTCCGCGATGACGACCGGTCGGCGCTCGCGGGCGACCCATCCGGTGATCCCCTCCCCCATCTCCAGTTTGATCCGGCCGATCAGTCTCGGATGGGGATTCTTACTGGCGCGCAGGATCAACTCATGGTTCATGGGGTCAAAGAGGTAGAGGAGGCAGGCATCCGCCCGCGTGACCTTGACGACGATCTCGACGATCCCCCGCAAGACCGCCTCCAGGTCCAGATTTGTGGAGATCGACTCCGCGATCCGATGCAGGACCGAGAGCTCTTCTAATTTCCCCATTGCCGCTCTTTCTCCCACGGGGGAAAAAAACTATAACATAAAAGAATCGGGAAAGGCGAAGCCGGGGCTTTCCTGGCGCCGGACGCTTCTGGTATGATCATCTTCCGGCAAAAAATCTCCCAGGAGGAGCCATGCGTTTTCGGACGATGAGCGAACTTTCCGAAGCGCTCCGCGGGATCGCGGAGATCTCAAACGGAACGGTGAAGGTCCTTGAGGAAACCCCTTTTCGAGGCCCGTTCCTCGACCGGCTCGCCTATACGGCCGTCTTCGGCGAGCCCGTAGAGCTGAAGGGGACAGCCCGCTGGCTGATCAAGACCGCCGCCCCCCAACTCGGAGTGCATATCGCCTCAATCCAGGATCTTTACAGCGCCATCGGCCGCAGAGAGTGCGGCGGCTTCACCGTCCCGGCGATCAACGTCCGCGGACTCTCGTACGATTTCGCGCGGGCGGCCGTCCGCGCGGCGAAGCGCCACCGCGTGGGGGCGTACATCTTCGAGATCGCCAAATCGGAGATCGGCTACACCTTCCAGCCGCCTCACGAGTATGCCCCGGTGGTGATTGCGGCCGCTATCCGGGAGGGACATTCCGGCCCCCTCTTCGTCCAAGGGGACCACTTCCAGGCCAATGCAAAAAAATATAAAGAGGACCCGAGAAAAGAGGTCGAGGGGCTCCGACAATTGATCCGCTGGGCGATTGCCGCCGGATTTTTGAACATCGATATCGACTCCTCCACCTTGGTCGACCTCTCTTTCCCCGATGTCGTCGAGCAACAGCGTCCAAACTTCGAGGTCGCCGCGGAGCTCACCGCCACTATCCGATCCCTGGAGCCCGCGGGGGTATCCGTCTCGGTGGGGGGGGAGATCGGAGAGGTCGGAGGAAAAAACTCCACGGTCGAGGAGTTCCGGGTCTTCATGGACCATTATCTCGCGGCGCTCGAGCGCAAGGCCGGTCCCGTCCGGGGGATCAGCAAGATCTCGATCCAGACGGGGACCTCTCACGGCGGCGTTCCCCTCCCCGACGGGCGCATCGCGAAGGTGGCGATCGACTTCGACGCGATCGAAAAGATCTCGCGCGAAGCCCGCGAAAAATACGGGCTATCGGGAGCCGTTCAGCACGGCGCCTCCACCCTGCCGGCTGAGGTGTTCGACCGCTTCCCGAAAGCCGGGGCCGTGGAGATCCATCTTGCCACTGAGTTTCAGAACATGATCTTCGACGAAATCCCCGAAGATCTCCGGCAGGAGACTTACGCCTGGGTGAAGGAACACTGCTCCGATGAGCAGAAGGCGGGGCAGACTGAGGAACAGTTCATCTACAAAACGCGGAAAAAGAGTTGGGGACCGTTCAAGGAGAAGTTCTGGAATCTTCCCTCCGACGTCCGGGAGAGGATCGGCGAACGGCTTGAGACGAAGTTCGCCTTCCTCTTTGAAAAACTGGCGGTCGCCCAGACGGACGAACTGGTCCGCTCAAAGGTCAGGCCGTCTGCGATCTCGTTCCGTTTGGCGGAGGAGATCGAGGCCGCGCGGAAGAAGTGATCGCCCGACCGCAGCCGATGACAGTCCTGGCGATCTGCCGCGATCTTTTCTTTTCAACCAGGATCCGTGATGCCGGCGAGAAGTCTGGAGCTGCGGTCCGTACCGCGTCGACCCTTAGTGAAGCGCTCGCTGCGGCCTCGGGCTGCGACCTGGTGCTCCTCGACCTCTCGGGGGAGGTAGATGTCAAAGAGCTGATGACAGGATTAAAGGCTCAATCTCCCCTTCCCCGGGTCATCGCCTTCGGATCCCATACCGACCTTGCGGCTCAGGAGGCCGCACACGCAGCCGGCTGCGACCGTTTCTACGCACGCTCCCGCTTTGTCGAGATCCTCCCGGAGCTACTGGCCGGCCGGCAATCGGCGTCTTGACCGGCGGCGGCCCCCTCTCGGATAATCCCTCTCATGCCGGTCCCGATTCGCATCGACTACTTCACCGACCCGCTCTGCTCCTGGTGTTTTGCCATCGAGCCGGTTCTTGAGCGCTTAAAGCGCGAGTTCGGAAGCCGCATTGAGATCCATTACCGCCTCTTTCCTTTATTTACGGATCTGAAAGAGGCCCTCTCGGAGCCGACGCGGCTCTGGAATATCGCCGATCGGTATCGAATCGTCTCGAAGAAAACCGGCATCCCGATCGACAACCGCGTTTGGTACGAGGACCCTCCCCACTCCGCCTACCCTCCGGCCGAGTCGGTCAAGGCCGCCGAGCGGCAGGGGCTCGAAGCGGTCGATCGCTACATCGGGCTGTTACGAATTGCCGTGATGCGGGAGGCAAAAAATATCGCCCGGCGCGAGGTCCAGATCGAGACGGCGGGCAAGGCGGGTTTGGACCTGGCTCAGTTCGAGAAGGATCTCGCCGACCCGCGCCTGCGGGAGGAGGTGGATGCCGATGTGAACGAGGCGATCCGCCAGAACGTGGAAAGTCGGCCCGCCTTCCTCATCTCCAACTCCGTCGGGGACAAGGTCTACCTCTGCGGCCCGAGAAATTACGACGTGTTCGCGGCGGCCGTAGACGGTCTCTACAGAGAACAACCGGAACCCTAACTTTCGCGCAGGAAGGCCGAGAGGGTCTCTCTCCCCCCCGTCAGAACCGAAGCGCCGTCTCCGACCAGCAGGACATCAAAAGGATACTGCAGGAGGACCTTCAGCCCCTCCTTGACCCGATCCGGTTGGGGAAATTTGTCGGGCGGAAGAAGAGAGAGGGAGCCGGGAGGTTTGCCGATCACCGCATCACCAACGATCAGGACCCCGCCCGCCTGAAAAAGGAGGGCGCATTCTCCGGGGGACTTCGCGTACGGAATCCGGATGACGATCAGACCTGCGGGGAGCCGCTCCCCGCCATCGTAGGTCCCGTCCGCGGTGAGATCAGCCAGAGGAGCATCCTCTTTCGGCAAAAGAACCTTCGTCCCGAGACGCTCCCGGAGGATCGCGCTCTCCCGGGTATGATCTCGGTTCGTGATGACGATCGCCGCATAGGGGCGGCGACGCTCGATCTCCCGAAGATCCTCGGCCGATGCCGGCGGCGGATCGACGATTACCCTCTCCCTCCGCACCCTCTCCCCTTGCGCCTCAACGATCAGCCCATTGAAGTCGATCCCCTTCTCCTTCGAATAGGAGGACCATTGAAAGATCCCCGGAACGATTTCTCTCACCGCCGCCCCCAGTAGAGTTCCAGGTTCACGCCGAGAAACGCCCCCATGGCCGCGCCGACGGCGGCTCCAAGAAACGCGGCCTCGTCATTCCCGCCGATGACGATCCAGAGGAGGGCGCCCAAAGTCGCGCCGACCAGGATGGAGAGAAAGAAGCGGCGACCTCCAAGCCGGCCGATGATCCCGCCGATGGCCGCCCCGATGATCGCCCCGCCCGCGATCCAGAGCGGCCCGCCAAGAAAAAAGCCGACCATGGCGGCCACAGCGCCGATCACGGACATTCCGAGGAGGTCGAGGCGGGGCATCGGGGAAATGTTGCAATCGTGACGATCGAAAGTCAATTCGGTTACAATCTCCTTGATGATCCTGGATCTCGAGGAGAACCCGAACTGCGACTCGCCCGGAATGATGCGGTTCCGCGAGGTCGGCCCTGCCCGAACCGTGAACCGCGTGAAGATCTACGATAACGAGGCTGCCGGAGAATGGCTCTTCATCACCGGCCTCTCCGAGACGGGTCCTTGCCAGGCCTATGCCCGGCCGGTGGAAGATTCCGGGGCCGGGGTCTCCATCTTACTATATGGAGGGAACTGGGGAATCCGATTCAAACGCTCACAGTCCGAGCCGTGGGACCTTTCCACCCCAGGACAGTGGGGCGCCCCTTACCTGTTGCTGGGGGATCAACGGGACCTAGATTGAAACTCCTCATGCAGAAGAAAATCGGGCGAGCTCACCGGGTCGCATCCAGGTCTCGCTTCCCATCTCTCTGACGGCGGGCCCTGAAGCAACCTAAAGCGACATCCCTGCGTTGCCATACTGCCAGATCGTTTTAACAGCGCGAAAACCCAAGCCACGGGGCTATCCTCTGTCTCCTCAAACCCTGGGCGAGGGTATCCGAAAAGCCAGGATGGATCGAGGCTTAAGGCAGCGGGATGTGGCTGCCATTATCGAGGTGACGACTGACTTTTCAGCCAATCGCTAGGCCTCACTCACCCCGAACACCGCGTTTCCTGTCGGGATCTACCTAAGAATATAAGGGCAAATATTTCTCTTGACAATTTTTCCTGGTGTTGCTATCTTCCCCAAACCTTTTCTGACGGCCCCAAAAGGGACCGCCACTGGGAAAAAGGCAACCCGCCTATCGCCTATAAAAGCGGAAGAGCGGGACGCAAAGCCACCTGCCCGGAGTTCACCGGGAAAGAGGAGTTGCCCCAGTTGGACAGAGATTTTAAGAATTCAAGCCCTGATTTTCCCGAACCGGGAGGTCAGGGCTTTTTGTTTTCAGCGCGCGGTATATAAAACAAAGGAGCTCCCCAATGAAAACGTTCGCTTATCGGATTTCAATCCCGGCTTTAGGTCTAGCCCTTCTTTTAAGTGCTTTCCTTTTTGTCTCTTTTGTTGATGCCGAATCAGACTGCACTCCCGACACCTGGACGCAGAAAGCCGACGTTGGCGGAACGGCAAGAAATGCGGCAGTTGGTTTTTCCATCGGCACAAAAGGATACATCGGAACAGGAGGTGATGGCCGCTTTGCTAAAAAAGATTTCTGGGAGTATTGCCAGGAACCCTCGAACCAGCCACCGGATGTAAGTCAAGCCAGGCCGAGCACAGACACGCTCTGGCCGCCAAACCATAAGTTCGTAGCGGTCTCCATCTTAGGGGTGACTGATCCGGACGGAGATCCCGTGACGATCAAGATCACTCAGGTTCACCAGGATGAGCCGGTAAAGGGAGAGGGTGATGGAAATACCGCCCCTGATGCAACCGGCCTGGACACCGCCGGGGCCCAGCTCCGAGCCGAGCGCTCCGGGAATGGCAATGGCAGGGTTTACACGATCACCTTTGAGGCAAGGGATGGCAAAGGAGGCCTCTCCAGCGGCTTCGTTACAGTGGGGGTTTCCCATGACCAGGGGAAGGGGCAGGTGCCAGTCAATGACGGGCCTCTGTTTGACTCAACACAGTAAGATTTTATCGGGGGAGGGACTCTAACGCCTGGCGGGCGGGGAGAAAATTGGGCTTGATCCTGAAAGCCTGCTCAAACTCGCCCTGGGCTTTCTGCAGCATCCCCTTGCTCCGGTAGGCCAAACCCAGGTTGTAATGGGCCACGGCATAGTCGGGTTGAAGCTGTAACGCAGTCTGATACTCCCGGATCGCCTCTTCCAGGTGTCCCTGATCGCTGTAAGCGAGTCCCAGATTGTTGTGGGCCTCGGCATAGTCCGGTTGTAGCTGTAAGGCGGTCTGATATTCCCGGATCGCCTGTTCCAGGCGCCCCTGATTCCGGTAAGCGATCCCTAGATTGTTGTGGGCCTCGGCATAGTTCGGTTGTAGTTTTAATGCCGTCTGATATTCCCGGATCGCCTGTTCCAGGCGCCCCTGATCGCTGTAAGCGATCCCCAGATTGTTGTAGGCCTCGGCAAAGTCCGGTTGTAGTTTTAATGCCGTCTGATATTCGCGCATCGCCTCTTCCAAGCGCCCCTGATTGCTGTAAGCGATCCCCAGATTGTTGTAGGCCTCGGCAAAATCCGGTTTTAGTCCTAACGCTGTCTGATACTCCCTAATCGCCT
>CAZSHZ010000007.1:0-2010 GCA_964606955.1 uncultured Nitrospirota bacterium | reverse complement strand
ACCGTCCCGTTCGTCGATATCCGTTCGTTTGCGGTCACCTCGACCGGACCGGGGAGCAAAGTGGTCTGGGCTGGGATGCCTGGAGAGATCTGGCGTTCCGAGAACTCGGGACTGACATGGAGTTCCGCCCAGGCGGTGGTTCCAGATACTTCCGACTTTAACTCGCTTGCCACCTCCGATGTGTTTGATCTAAAGCAGGATCCGAAGAATCCCGACATCGTCTATGCGGCAACGCTGGCGGGGGTCTTCAAAAGCGTTGATCGAGGGATCCAATGGGAAGCGATCAACCTCGGCCTCCCCGGCTCTGCGATTTTTGCAATCGCCGTCCACCCGATCTCTACGGAGATCCTCTTCGCGGGGAGCTCGCAGGAGGGGATCTTCATCAGCCGGGATGGGGGGGGGCTCTGGCAATCGCTCTTCAATCCATACTCCAAATTCATCTGGTCGGTCGTCCCCTCCTCGGACGGCTCGGCCTTCTATGCGGGGAGTTCGGGGAGCGGAGTTTTGAAGAGCAGCGACGAGGGGGTAAATTGGTCTCCCATGAGGGGGATCGACGGGACCTCCGTCCTGGTCCTTGCCCCGGTCCCCGGCCGGAGCGATCTCCTTTTCGCGGGGACATCGGCTAGTGGGGTCTATGCGCTCGCTGAGGGTCCCCGAAAACCGCAATTCACTCTCTCTTATAAAGGGAGCGAGTCCGCCCGGGTGACGGTCGACCTGAAGTCTCTTCGGACGAGCGGCTCCTCGATCCCCTGCGCTCTTGATCTTTCTCTCTCGGAGCTCGGCACCATCCGGTCTTTCGTCGATTCCATCACGAACAACTTCGTGGGATGTTATTCCGCGGTGCTCGACCCTTCTGCGGACGGCAGCGAGCGCCCTGGAAACCTGGATTATCTCCTGGAAGCCGACCTGACCGGGGCGGGGGCGATTCTGACCTCTTCCAGTGTCTGGACACCCGTCGCTCCCCTTGTGAAACCGGTGAATGGGATCGTCCAGCTGAGCACCAATACCCTGTCGCTTGCCGCCGGTTCCGGAGGGGCGCTCCTCGTGGGGAGCTCGGTGGGAATCTTCCGCTCCGGCGACGGGGGGCGCTCATGGGAATCGGACCCTTCCTTTGTGATTGATACCAAGTCGCTTGCGTTCGATCCGCGTGACCCTCGCGTCTCTTATGCCGGCACCTCCGATGGGATCTACCGCTCAATCGATGGGGGGCTGACCTGGTCAAGTTTTGATTCGTTGGAGATCCCTTTCTCGGTGATCCTATCGATCTCGGTCGATCGGGACGGGGGGATCCTCCTTGGGACCAAAGCGGGGGGGGGTGTTCCGGAGGGTTGCGTGAAGAGGGGACAGCGGCTCGGGTTCACCTACCTGATGGTCATGTTCGCAATTGTCCTGATCGGATTGGCGAGCGTGGTGGCCAGCCAGCCGTGGGGAATCATCGCGAAGAGAGAGCAGGAGGCGGATCTCCTCTTTCGGGGGCGGGAGTATCGGCGGGCAATCGCCCTCTACTGTCAGACCTCGCGGCCCGGAAGGGAGAACTGTCCCAAGGAGCTGAAGGATCTGCTTGGGGAGAGTGAAGCGTTCAAACCACGCCGCTACATCCGGCGGCTCTGGAGCGATCCGGTTACCCGCGGCGATTTTATTTTAGTTCGGGACCCGCAGGGGAGGATCCGGGGGGTCCGGAGCGCAAGCCCCGATCCGCCCCTGAAAAGCGCCGGCTTTACCGAGAGTGAGACTGAGTTCGAAAGGGCTTCCCGTTACTGCGAATGGGTTTTCCTTTACAGGGCTCCGGGCGCGCCGGCCCTCCCGCCGATCCCCGCTCACGCCGATGGGGGCAACTCCACCTCCTGCTAGGGGGGGAGGTTCAGCAGAACCGTTACGCTTGCCGAAAGGCGGTTGGTCACCGCGAGGTCGAGCCGTGTGTCGCCGTTGAAGTCCGCCGCTGCCATTGCAATCGGCCCGTCGCCGCTCTTTCCCGTCACCGAAACGCGGAAGGGGGCGGCAGCGTCTCCT
>CAZSHZ010000006.1:0-2188 GCA_964606955.1 uncultured Nitrospirota bacterium | reverse complement strand
CCGGCTTCAACTTAAGATGGAGGAGAAGAGAGGGGCGGCCTTCCAGGTTCTGGATCGGGCCCAGGAGGATGCCGCGAAAGGGGACGCAGCGGCCGCTGTCGCCGCGATCCGGGAGGCGCTGTCAATTGCCGATGACCAGGCGCCGGTCCACTATCGGGTCGGGATCATCTTCCGCTCTCTTGGGGCTGAGCGCGAGGCCTTCAGGGAGTTTTCGGCCGCCGTAACCCTCGATCCGGACCATTTTGCTGCCCATCTCCAACTAGCACGGATCTACGAGGAGCAGGGGGTGATCCGCTCCGCCCTCAAGGAGTACCGGAAAGCAGGTGGTGAGGAGGGGCAGGCCGGAGCCATTCGGATTGAGCAGGCGCTCTTCCGGGAGCGGGAAGCCCAGCGGCGGTTTTCCCGCGGCTCACGGGCCTACCGGGCAGGAGATTTCCGGCGCTCCGCAGAGGAATTCGAGGCGGCCTTTGCCCTGGCGCCGCAGAGCATCCCGGCGCTCTATTTTTCCGGTGTCTCGCTGGAGCGGATCGG
This sequence comes from uncultured Nitrospirota bacterium, assembly GCA_964606955.1. Lineage (GTDB taxonomy): Bacteria > Nitrospirota > Nitrospiria > SBBL01 > CAZSHZ01 > CAZSHZ01. The sequence continues at coordinate 1,657 of CAZSHZ010000006.1, read as the reverse complement.
CCGGTACGATCTTGCCGAGAGGCAATTTCGGCAGACTCTCCGGATCAACGAATCCTATTTTCCCGCCTATGAGCACCTCGGGATCATCGATGAGACGGCGGGGAGGGTAGAGTCCGCGATCAAGAATTATCGCAAGGCGCTCTCCCTTGCGGGGGATGTCGACGTTCCGGAGACCCGCTTTATCAAAAGCCGCCTCCCCACGCTGGAAAAACGGGCCTATTTCCTCTTCTCACAGGTTCTGCTGAACTACGACACGAACGCGATACAGGGCCCGGAGCCCCAGAGCGACGTTACCTGGAATGTCAACGGATCACTTACCTACTATCTTAGAAAGGATCGCGCCTTTTCCATGCCGATCAGAGTGTCGACCGGAAATTTCTTTTCCCAGAGCCGGGGAACGGCGGTGAGCAACGAGAATATCGATCTCTCGGTCAACTCCAAATTCGGACCTCACACCGCCTCGGCGCACACGGCGGGCGGTTTTTCTCTGGCGACCGGGGGGATCGGGGGATACCGGATGGGGGGTGGGGTTTCACTCGGGCGGACGCAGGAGATCCCGACCCAGTGGGTTGCCTCCTATGACTACATCTTTTCCGGGAATCGCGCCGACCGGAACTTCCACGCGAACACGAACAGTTACAAACTGGATCTGCTTCAGAGCCTTGCGGAGCGAGGCCGCCTCTCCGGTGGGGCCACGGTCACCGATCTGGCGAGCGGGATCAACGATCAGGAGGCGACCAATATCACCTTGGATGCCGGCTATGCGCGCGACCTCTCGAGCGCTTGGCGTAGCGGTCTGATCTACTCGGTGGCCTTTGCCCGCTTCAAGAATCCCGACTCCCTCGCATCGGCCGAGTTTGATGCCGAAATTCGGCGGAGAAATACCACCCATACCCTTTCAGGAGACCTTTCCTATTCGGTCAGCGAGGGGATGACCGCTCGTTGGGCGGCGACTTTTATCCGGAACACTTCGAATCTCCAGGCCCGGGTTGTCAAGGAGGAGCAGCGGCAAACGGGTCAAGTCGTCTCCCTGGGGGATTTTCAGGAGGCTGTTCTCTCCTTGAGCCTTGTCTGGTCGTTCTAGCTTGACGATTTTTGACTTGTCTGATAACCTTTGCAAGGTTCGGTAAAATAATGAGAATTCGCCACATTTGTGCGATTTTTCCGGCCATCCTGATCGCGATGGCGTGGTATGGGCAGACCTCTGCGCAGGAGGTCCAGGAGATCTTTCCCACTTTAAAATCGATCGAGGAGCCTGAAAAACCGGCTGAGAAACCGGCTGAAAAGCCGCCCGAAAAGGGCCCCGAGGAGAAGGGCGGCTTTGTTCTCGACTCGCTGGCCGGTCGCGTGTCGAAAAAACTTCAGGAGAACCTGACGTACGGCGGTTATATCCGCAATGAGACTGCCTACCGATTTGTCGAGCCTGCGGCGTTCGATAAGATTCTCAACATCGTCCAGTTCGAGGGGCGATACACCTTCTCGCCCCGGCTGCGGCTGACCGGGCGCTTACGGGCCTTCTACGACGCGGTCTACGACCTGGAGGATATCGACACGATCTCTCCGCGCAAGGGGCCGACGAACATCCTTCCGGAAAATCTTACGCGCGAGCAGGTGGCGGCGCTCGAGGCGGAGAACATCCGCGATGTCGAGTTCGATC
>CAZSHZ010000005.1:0-15271 GCA_964606955.1 uncultured Nitrospirota bacterium | reverse complement strand
CTCGGCTGAAGGGCCGGGGCCGCTGATTCTGCTGTCCGCCGTGATCGGCTTTGTCGGCACGCTCCTTTTTTCCGTCGCCCTGATGATTCTCCATCACATCTATCTCCCCCGCTTTCTTCCCCCCTCTCTTCATCCCGGCCGGTTCGCGCTTTCGGCGATCCTTCTCTCCTGCGTGATGTACGGAGGGCTGGCGATCTCTTATCTTTATCTGCTTTTTGTCCCGTAAAAGCCGTTTTTCCCTTGTAAAACAGGGGAGAGGGGGAGTATCATCCCTCCGATGAATCGTCTGGCGTATTCCCTCCGCCGCCTCTTTATCGCGGGTCTTCTGGTGATCGTTCCGATCTGGGGGACCTACCTCATTTTAACGAAACTTTTTGTGACGCTCGATCAGGCCGGCCGCTCGCTTCCGTTCGGATCGAATCTTCCCGGGATGGGGTTTCTGCTGCTGATCGGCCTCATCCTCACGGCCGGACTTTTGGTCACGAACTATCTCGGCCGCACGATCGTCTCTTTAGGTGAAAGAGTGGTCGCGACGATCCCCCTGGTCCGCAATGTCTACGGCCTGGTTAAAAACGTCGTGGACAACCTTTCTCCGCATCGAAAGGGAAACTTCACGCGCGTGGTTCTCCTTGAGTATCCGAGCAAAGGGATCTTTTCTCTCGGGTTTGTCACCGGGAGTCCTCCCGAAGAGATCTGCCGTCTCTGCAACGACCGCGCTCCGGGAAAAATGCTGAGCATCTTTATCGCCTCCACCCCTACCGCTCTTGCCGGATATCTCGTCTTCGTCCATGAAGCGGAGGTGGTTCCGCTCTCGCTGAGAGTAGAAGAGGCCATGAAGATGGTGATCTCGGGAGGGCTATCCGTCCCGGAACGCCCGGTCTCCTCGGAGGAGCCGTCGGCATCGAATCTCCCTTGGGCGCGGGTCTAGCCGCTATTCTCCTCGCCGCCGGGCGGGGAACGCGGATGCGGTCGAAGCGCGCGAAGGTTCTCCATCCGCTTGCCGGGCGGCCGATCCTCTCTTATCTTCTCGATCTTGTCGATCACGTAAATCCGTCCCGCGCCCTGGTCGTGGTGGGACATCAGGCCGATGAGGTGGTCCCTCTCCTCAAGGGATACAAGGTGGAGCACGTCCGGCAGGAACAGCAGCGCGGGACCGGGGATGCGGTTCGGGTTGCCCTGACCAGGCTTGCCGATTTTTCCGGGACCATCCTCGTCCTCAACGGCGACACTCCGCTCCTCTCATCCGACACGATAGAAAGGATGGTTGCTGCGCACCGCAAGAGTCAGGGGGCGATCACGCTCCTCTCGGCGGAGATCGCCGACCCCGCAGGCTACGGGCGGGTGATCCGAAAGGGGGGGAAGGTCATCGGCATCGTGGAGGAGAAGGAGGCGGATAAACGGCAGCAGGCGCTCTGCGAGATCAACGTCGGTGTTTATCTGTTCGATCCTCTCTTCCTGCAAAAATCTCTCCCGCAGCTGTCGGACGCGAACCGGAAGAAGGAGTACTACCTGACCGATCTCGTCGCGATGGCGGTCTCCTCCGGCCGCAAGGTCGAGGCGATCCGGGCGGAAGATCCCCAGGAGACCCTCGGGATCAACAGCCGGATCGATCTTGCGCGGATGGAGAAGATCGTTGCGCGGCGGATCCTCGAGCGGTTGATGCGGGAGGGTGTGACGATCATCGATCCGGAGAGGACCCGCGTCGAGGCGTCCGTTCGGGTCGGGACCGACAGCACGCTCTATCCGGGAACGACGCTCGAGGGAGATACCGTCATCGGCGAGGGATGCACGATCCGCGGGGCACGAATCTCCGATTCCTCAATCGCGGATCGCGTGACCATCCTGGACCACTGCGTGATCGAGGGGACCCAGATCGACCAGGGGGCGACGGTCGGGCCGTTCTCCCGCCTTCGTCCCGGCACCGTGGTCGGCCGCATGGCGAGGATCGGGAATTTCGTCGAGGTGAAGAAATCGGTCATCGGGGAGGGGTCCAAAGCGAATCACCTTTCCTATCTCGGCGACGCCGTCGTCGGAAAGGGGGTCAACATCGGGGCGGGGACGATCACCTGCAACTACGACGGGGTCAAAAAACATCAGACGATCATCGGGGATGAGGTCTTTGTCGGGAGCGATACGCAGTTCGTCGCGCCGGTGAAAATCGGGAGCCGATCGATCATCGCGGCGGGATCGGTGATTACCGAGGATGTTCCGCCGGACGCCCTGGCAGTCGCCCGCTCGCGTCAGACGAACAAGGAACAGTGGAGCAAGGGGCGAAGGCCGGGCGGAAAGGGAGATGCCCGGAGGGGCAGGTAACAGATGTGCGGGATCATCGGATACATCGGTAAGAAAAACGCGGTCCCCTTCCTTTTGGAGGGGCTCAAAAGGCTGGAGTATCGCGGCTACGATTCGGCCGGCGTTGCCTTCTTCTCAGACGGCCGGCTTGTGGTCCGCCGTTCCGCGGGGAAAATCGCCCTGTTGGAGGAGGCGCTCCTTCCACTCTCGGCGGACTCGAGGATCGGGATCGGGCATACGCGCTGGGCCACGCACGGGAAGCCCTCGACCGAAAATGCCCACCCGCACCGGGCCGGATCGGCGGTGGTCGTGCACAACGGGATCATCGAGAATTTTCTTGAATTGAAAAAGCGCCTGGCCCAAGAGGGCCATCGCTTCTCTTCCGAAACCGATTCTGAAGTGATCGCCCATCTGGTGGATCGGCGGATCGAGGCGGGAGATTCGCTCCCGGAGGCGGTGAGGAGCGCGGTCCGGGAACTTTCCGGCTCGTACGCCTTCTGCGCCCTCTCCGAACGGGAGCCGGGAACGCTGGTCGCCGCGCGGGACGGCTGTCCTCTGGCGATCGGGATTTCAGAGAATGGGACGTTCGTCGCCTCCGATATTCCCGCCTTTCTCTCCCACACCCGCAAGATCCTTTATCTTGAGGATAAAGAGATGGCGGTGATCACTTTGGAGGGAACCAGGATCGAGCGGCGCGGCCGGCCGGTGAGGCGGGCGGTCGAGACGGTACAGTGGGATCCGGTCATGGCCGAGAAGGGGGGATATCGGCACTTCATGCAGAAGGAGATCTTCGAGCAGCCGAGGGCGCTGCTGGACACCCTCCGCGGCCGGGTCACGACGGAACGGAACGGGCAACTAGGAGTGGATCTTTCGATTCCGATTACCCGCGCCGAGGTGGCCGGATTGGATCGGGTGATCCTCTCCGCCTGCGGCACCTCGCATCATGCCGCGCTGGTTGGAAAGTTTGTGATCGAGGCGCTGGCGAGGATTCCGGTGGAGGTGGATATTGCCTCGGAGTTCCGCTACCGGGAACACCCAACGGGCGGGAAGATCCTCTTTGTCGCCCTCTCCCAGTCGGGCGAGACCGCCGATACCCGCGCGGCGCTGGCCGAGGCCAAGCGCCTCTCCGCCCGGACCATCGCCATCGTCAATGTGGTCGGAAGCAGCCTTGCGCGGGAGGCCGACTTCCCCCTCTTCACGCATGCCGGCCCCGAGATTGCCGTCGCCTCCACAAAGACATTCACGGCGCAACTTGCGCTCCTCTATCTCCTTGGAATCTTTTTGGGCCGCCGCCGCGGCGCCCTCTCGTCGAAGGAGGCCGCGCCGCTCCTCTCTGAAATGATGAAGATCCCTCGGAGGATCGAGCGGCTTCTGTCGGACTCGAGCGAGATCGCGCGGATCGCCCGGAAATATTCGGCGGCGCGCAATTTCCTTTATCTCGGGCGGGGGATGAATTATCCGATCGCGCTGGAGGGGGCGCTGAAACTGAAGGAGATTGCCTATGTCCATGCCGAAGGGTACCCTGCCGGCGAGATGAAGCACGGCCCGATCGCTTTAATCGATGATCAACTCCCGGTGATCGTCCTCTCGCCGCAAGACCCCCTGCGGGACAAGGTGATGAACAACGTGATGGAGGCGCGCGCTCGGGGGGCCCGCTTGATCCTTGTCGGCGACGGGGTTCCCGCGAATCCGGCGGAAGAGGTGATTCCCGTGCCGCGATGTCATCCCTTCTTCACCCCGTTTCTGATGACGATCCCTCTTCAGCTTTTCGCCTACGAGATGGCGGTTGCACGCGGTTGCGACGTGGACCAGCCGAGGAACCTTGCGAAGAGCGTCACGGTCGAGTAAGGGGATGTCGTGACCGTCGCCGTCGACGAACTCCTCTCGGCATTGAATCCGCGCCAGAGAGAAGCGGTCGTAAAGAGCCACGGCCCTCTTCTGGTCCTCGCAGGAGCCGGATCCGGAAAGACGCGCGTGATCACCTACCGGATCGCCTACCTTCTTGCCGCGGAAGGGGTGGCGCCGGAAGAGATTCTTGCCGTAACGTTCACCAACAAAGCGGCCGGCGAGATGAAGCGGCGGATCGCGGCGCTCCTCCCCGCAGCGGTTCGGGTCCCGAGTTATCTCGGGACGTTCCATTCCATCTGCGCGAGGATGCTCCGCAGAGACGGCCCGCGGATCGGGATCCGCTCCGACTTCGCGATTTTCGACTCGGCCGACAGCATTGCGCTCCTCCGCGAGGCGATGCGCGAGCTCGGGATCCCGGAGGAGCGGAGGTCTGCTCGGGAGTTCCATGCGGCGATCAGCGCGGCCAAGAACCGCTCCCGGATGGATGGGGACTCTGCTCTTGACGAAATCGCCCTGCGTCTCTTCTCCGCATACCAGTCAAAATTGCGAAGGGCCAATGGGCTTGATTTTGACGATCTTCTCACAGAGGCGGTCCGCCTTCTGGAAAGCGATCCGGCCTATCTTGACCGGGCGCAGGATCGGCACCGGTTCATCCTGGTGGACGAATACCAAGACACGAACTTTCCCCAATACCGGATCGTTCAGCTCCTCGCCTCCCGCGAGAGGAACCTCTGCGTGGTCGGAGATGATGATCAGAGCATCTACGCCTTTCGGGGAGCCGATGTCGGGAATATCCTCCGATTCGAGCGGGACTATCCGGAGGCCCAGGTCGTCATCCTTGAACAGAATTACCGATCGACCCAGAATATTCTCGACGGGGCCTCGTCGGTGATTCTGAATAATCCCCGCCGGCGGCCGAAGATCCTGATCACGGATCGGGGGGCCGGAGAGCGGGTAGTCTGGCGCAAGACGACCGACGAAGAGGGGGAGGCGAGGTCGGTCTGCGCGGCGCTTCTCGAGGAGCGCCGGCGCGGTCGATCGCTTTCCGACTGCGCCGTCCTTTACCGGACGCACGCCCAGTCCCGGCCGATCGAGGAGGCGCTCCGGCGCCAGACGCTCCCTTATCTCCTCGTGGGGGGGGTCCGTTTCTACGAGCGGAAGGAGGTAAAGGATCTCCTCTCCTATCTTCGTCTTGTCCGAAATCGCGCCGATGATTGGGCCTTTGTCAGGGCGATCGGGGTTCCCCCGCGCGGGTTCGGAGGGACCAGCGCGTCGCGCCTCTCGGCCCTGGCGGCGGAGCAGAGGATTTCTCTTTTCGAGGCGGCCCGGGGGCTTGAGCAGGAGAGCGTCCGTTTCCCGGCGCCGGCCCGAAGGGGACTACAGGATTTCATCGACCTGATCGAGGGAGTGGCTGCGAATGAGAAGGAGGGGCCCTCCCGTCTCCTCAGGCGGCTGATCGAAGCCGCCGGTTTTATCGAAATGCTTAAGAAGGATCAGTCGAGCGAGGCGGAAGAACGGGTCGCAAATGTCTGGGAACTGGTCGCGGCGGCCCAGGAGGCCGAAGAGGCGGGGAACGGCCTCTCCGAATTTCTCGACGGGGTCGCGTTGCTCTCCGAGGCCGATGAGGTTCCACCGGCCCGGGAGGGGGGGGAAGCGCCGCCGGACGGGGGGAAAGTCGTCTTGATGACCCTCCACTGCGCGAAGGGGCTGGAGTTCGGCGCGGTCCTGATGCCGGGGATGGAGGAGGGGCTCTTTCCTCATTCCCGATCGCTCACCGATTCGAAGGAGATGGAGGAGGAGCGGCGCCTCTGCTATGTCGGGATGACGAGGGCGAAGGAGCGGCTGATCCTTTTTTCCGCCCAGGCGAGGCGGCTGTACGGAAGCGTCCGTTTCGCGTCCCCCTCCCGATTCCTCGCCGAGATTCCGCCGACGGTTCTTGAGGTGTGCGAGGAGCCGGCGGAAAGCAGGGTCTGGCCCCTCCCCCTGTTCGGGTCGCGGCGGGAAGGGCGGGAAGACCCCCAGTTCCCCCGCGGGCTTCTCCTCCGGCATCCTCTCTGGGGCGTGGGGCGCGTGGAGTCGGCCGAGGGGAGAGGCGAGGAGAAGAGGGTGACCGTCGTCTTCCCCATAGTCGGAAGAAAGAAGCTTGCGGTTAAGTTCGCGCAGTTGGAGAGGATGGAATGAAACTTTCGATCCAAGAGGTGGAGCATGTCGCCCGGCTGGCGAGATTGGCACTGACCGAAGAGGAGAAGGAGCTCTTCTCGCGCCAGCTCTCCGATATCCTGACCTACATACAGAAACTCAAAGAGCTTAATACGGATGGGGTCCCTCCCACCTCTCACGTCCTGCCGTTAAAGAACGTCTTTCGCGAGGATCGGGTCCGCCCCTCCCTCTTGCGCGAGCGCTCCCTTTCAAACGCGCCGGAACAGGAGGGGGGCTTCTTTCGAGTTCCGAAGATCATCGAATGATCGAGCGGATTGTCTGTCTGACAGCCGAAACCACCGAGATTGCCTTTGCGCTCGGCGCCGGCGATCGTATTGTCGGGGTTTCCGGGTTCGCGGTCCATCCGCCTGAGGCCCGCAAAAAAACGCGGATCGGAGGGTACAGCAGCGTCGATCTGGAGAAGATCATCTCGCTTGCTCCTGACCTGGTCCTTGCCTATTCCGATCTTCAGGCCCAAGCCGCGACCGAACTGATCCGGCGGGGATTTAATGTCCTCTGCACGAATCAGCGCTCCCTCTTGGAGATCGCCGAGGCGATCCTTCTGATCGGTGGCGCGATCGGGAGGGGCGAGGCGGCCCAGATCCTGGCCGGCCGATTCATGGAGCGGGTCGAGGAGGTCCGCCGGGCGGAGGGGCCGGAGATTTCCCCTCGGGTCTATTTCGAGGAGTGGGATGGTCCGATGATCTGTGGAATTCGTTGGGTCTCCGAGTGCATCGAGGCGGCCGGGGGGCGCGATGTCTTTGCCGAACGCTCCCGGGGCCTGACCGGATCCGAACGGCGTGTGACCGACGAGGAGGTGATCGCCGCTGATCCGCAGATTATTCTCGCCTCCTGGTGCGGGAAGAAGGTAAACATCAAAAGGATCGCCCAGCGGCCGGGATGGGAGAGGGTCGCCGCGGTACGGGAAGGGGGAATCCACGAGATCAAATCCGCCCGGATCCTGCAGCCCGGGCCGTCGCTGGTGGAGGGACTCGAAGAGATGGCAAAAATCATCAAAGAATGGGGGAGGGTTCGGAAGGGGGTGCACCCCTTTCCGCCGCACGTATGCTCCGCCTGATGCTGAGATCAAAGATTCATCGCGCGACCGTGACCGAAGCGAACCTCGAATACGACGGGAGCCTCACGGTGGATGAAGAGCTCCTCAACGCCGCAGGGATCCTCCCTTATGAGCAGGTCATGGTCTCGAACATGAACAACGGGGAGCGGTTTGAAACCTATGTCATCCCGGGGGGGCGCGGCTCCGGGATCATCTGCCTGAACGGCCCGACGGCCCACAAGGGCTTGGTCGGAGACCGGATCGTGATCTTCTGTTACGAGTACTACAGCGAACAGGAGTTGAAGAGGTTCACGCCGAAGATCGTTCGGGTCGACGAAAAGAATAAGATTATCCAGTGAGCCAAGACCTCTTCCGGTGGACGGCTGCGGCTCTTGCGGAGAAGATCCGAAGCAGAGCGGTCTCGTCGCGAGAGGTCACGCGGCTGTTGCTTGAGCGGATCGAGGCGGTTGACCCGGCGATCCGATCTTATCTTTGCGTAGAGGGGGATCTTGCCCTAAAGCGGGCGGAGGAGATCGACCGAGCCCTCGCCGCGGGAGAGGACCCCGGCCCCCTTGCCGGGGTGCCGATCGCGATTAAAGACAACATCTGTATCGACGGGATGGAGACGACCTGCGCCTCGAAGATCCTGGCCGGATTCGTCCCTCCGTACGACGCTACGGTGATCGCCCGGCTGAAATCCGCGGGGGCCGTTCTGATCGGGAAGACGAACATGGACGAATTTGCGATGGGCTCATCGACCGAGAATTCGGCCTTTCATCCGACGTATAATCCCTGGGATTTTGGGAGGATCCCCGGCGGCTCCTCCGGCGGGTCGGCCGCAGCGGTCGCCGCGGACCTCTGCTTTGCGGCTCTCGGGTCCGATACCGGCGGCTCGATCCGGCAGCCCGCGTCGCTCTGCGGGGTCGTCGGCTTAAAGCCGACCTACGGCCGGGTCAGCCGTTTCGGGCTGGTCGCATTCGCCTCCTCGCTCGATCAGATCGGGCCTCTTACGAAGGATGTAAGCGACAGCGCGCTCCTCCTCTCGGTGATCGGAGGGCACGACCCGTACGATTCGACCTCCGCCGATCTTCCCCTCTCCGCTCTTTTTCCCCTCAGGCCCGACATCGGAGGGCTGAGGGTGGGGGTTCCGCGCGAGTTCTTTTTAACGGAAGGGATCGATCCGGAGGTCCGTGCCGCCGTGGAGGGGGCGGTCAGGACACTCGAGGGGCTCGGCGCGAAGACGGTTGAGATCTCGCTCCCCCACAGCGAATACGCCATTGCCACCTATTACATCCTTGCGACTGCCGAGGCCTCTTCCAATCTGGCGCGATATGACGGGGTCCGGTACGGCTTCAGGGCAAAAACGGAATCGGGAGAACTGATCGAGATGTATTCTGCGACGCGGAGCGGCGGGTTCGGGCCGGAGGTCAAAAGGAGGATCATGCTCGGAACGTACGCCCTCTCGGCGGGGTACTACGAGGCCTATTACGGCAAGGCCCAGCGCGTCCGGACGTTGATCAAGAAGGATTTCGATGACGCGTTTCGCCTGGTCGATCTGATTGCCGGGCCGACCTCGCCGACCCCCGCCTTCCGGCTCGGGGAGAAAAGCGATCCGCTCGAGATGTACCTCTCGGACGTTTTTACGATTTCCGTGAACCTCGCCGGCATCCCGGCGATCTCGATCCCCTGTGGATTCTCCGGGTCGGGCGGAAAGACGGAGCTCCCGATCGGCCTGCAGCTGATGGGCCGTCCCTTTGAGGAACAGACGCTTCTTCGCGCCGCGTTTGCCTTCGAGCAGGCGACTGAGTATCATAAAAAAAAATCGAAGGCGGCAGCGTAGATGAGCGTCCTTTATTTCGCTTACGGGTCGAATATGGAGAGTCGGCAGATGAAGGTCCGCTGCCCGGACCATAAGATCCGAGGAGTCGCGCAGCTGGCGAACTATACGCTCGCCTTCACCCGCTGGTCGCGCTCCTGGAACTCGGGGACCGCCGACATCCTCCCGCAGCGCGGGGCCATCGTGCATGGGGTGGTCTACGAACTGTCGCTGGAAGATTTAAAGCGGCTCGACAAGTTCGCCAACTATCCGCAGGCCTATATCCGCCAGGATGTCGTCGTGGAAGTGGGAGGGGCGCGCCTTCCGGTCCTGACCTACATCGCCGTCCGCAACGGGGTCTTTCTCCCCTCTAAAAAATATCTCGATCAGATGACCGAAGGGGCCTGCGAGCACTCCCTTCCCGAGGGGTATGTGGAGTATCTTCGGAAGATCAAGACGCATGATTAAATCGGCCGAACGGGGCGTGCGGACGCTGGAAAAATACGAGGCGACGATCGGGCTGGAAGTCCATGTCCAGCTCTCGACCGACTCAAAGATCTTCTGCGGCTGCTCGACCCGTTTCGGCGCCCCTCCCAATTCGCAGGCCTGCCCGATCTGCCTCGGGATGCCGGGGGTCCTCCCGGTCTTGAACCGCAAGGTCGTGGAGTTGGCGATCCGAACGGCGCTCGCCGCGAACTGCACGATCGCGCGCCAGGTCCGGTTCGCCCGGAAAAACTATTTCTATCCCGATCTTCCGAAGGGATATCAGATCTCGATGTATGAACTTCCCCTTGCGGTAGACGGCTGGATCGAGATCCCCTCAGGTGCGCCGTTAGAGACCGGGATCAAGCGAATCGGGTTGATTCGGATCCACATGGAGGAGGACGCCGGCAAAAATCTGCATGAAGGGATCGAAGGGGCGAGCCATGTCGATCTGAATCGCGCCGGCGTTCCGCTGCTGGAAATCGTCAGCCATCCGGATCTCTCCTCTTCCGACGAGGCGGTGGCATACCTAAAAAAGCTGCACGACCTCCTGGTCTATATCGAGGTCTCCGCCGCCGACATGGAGAAGGGGATGTTCCGCTGCGATGCGAACATCTCCCTGCGGCCCCGCGGGGCGCGCGAACTCGGGACGCGGGCGGAGATAAAGAATATAAACTCCTTCAAGTTCGTCAGGGAGGCGCTGGAGTACGAGATCGCGCGCCAGGAGAAGATCCTCGCCGAGGGGGGGAAGGTCGTCCAGGAGACCCGGCTCTTCGATTCGCAGAGCGGAACGACCCGGCCGATGCGGAGCAAAGAGGAGGCGCACGACTATCGCTACTTCCCGGAGCCCGACCTGGTGCCGCTTGAGATTCCGGTCGAGTGGATTGACGAAACCCGAAAAAGTCTTCCGGAACTCCCCGACGCGAAGCGGGCCCGCTTCGTCAGAGAGTATTCTCTTCCCGAATATGACGCCGCAATCCTTACCTCCTCGCGGCCTCTGGCCGATTATTTCGAGCAGACGGCGAGGCTCTTTTCAAAACCGAAGGTGCTGTCGAACTGGATCATGACCGAGATCCTGGCGCGGCTCGACGAGGGGAGGACGCCCCCTTCCATGCTCGCTACTTTTCTTCCACCCAAGCGACTGGCCTCCCTCCTTACCCTAGTCGAGGATGGGACGATCAATCGGAACGCTGCGAAGACGATCCTCGAAGCGATCTGGGGAAGGCCCGAACTCTCTCCGGAGGGATTGGTGAAGGAAAAGGGGCTGGGGCAGCTCTCGGACTTAGGACAATTGGAGAAGATCGTCGATCAGGTCCTTGCCGAGAACCCCTCCGAGGTCGCCTCCTATCGCGCCGGGAAGAAGCCGGTTTTCGGTTTTCTTGTCGGGCAGGTCATGAAGCGGTCGGGTGGGAAAGCCAATCCGGCCGTTGTTAACGCCCTCTTAAAGAAACGACTCGAGGGCTCCGCGTGAGCAAGATTGTCTCGGCGCGCGGCCGCGAGATCCTCGATTCGCGCGGGAACCCGACGGTCGAGGCCGAGGTCCGTCTGGAGAGCGGTGCGGTCGGAACGGCCGCGGTCCCCTCAGGGGCCTCCACCGGCGAGCGGGAGGCGGTCGAACTGCGCGACGGTGATAAAAACCGGTACGGCGGGAAGGGGGTGCGTAAGGCGGTCAATGCCATTGCGCAGGAGATCGCGCCGAAGATCGCCGGGATGAAGGCCCAGGAGCAGGGGGCGCTCGACCGGCTCTTGATCGATCTCGATGGGACCCCGAACAAGGGGAGGCTCGGGGCAAACGCCATTCTCGCCGTCTCGATGGCGGCCTCGCGCGCCGCGGCGGCTGAAAGAAAACTTCCGCTCCACCGCCACCTCGGCGGTGGGACTCTCCTCCCGGTTCCTCTGATGAACATCCTTAACGGCGGGGCCCATGCAGACAACGGGCTCGATCTGCAGGAGTTTATGATCGTCCCCTCCGGCGCCTCCACCTTCAGCGAGGCGGTACGGATGGGGGCTGAAATTTTCCAGACGCTCAAGGGGATCCTCAAAGGGCGGGGGCTTGCCACCTCCGTCGGCGACGAGGGAGGTTTCGCCCCGAGGCTCGGCTCGAATTCGGCGCCTCTCGATCTTCTCGTCGAGGCGGCGCGCGCCGCCGGCTATCAGCCCGGCCGGGACCTCTTTTTGGCGATCGACGCGGCGGCATCGCAGTTCCATTCGGCCGGGAATTACCGGCTTGCCGCCGAAGGGAAGACCCTTTCGAGCGAGGAGATGGTCGGATTCTGGGAGAGGCTCGTCGAGCGCTACCCGATCATTTCGATCGAGGACGGCCTTGCCGAAGATGACTGGAAAGGATGGGCCCTTTTGACTCGAAGGCTCGGTCGTGCGGTCCAACTGGTCGGCGATGATATCTTCGTCACGAATCCTGAGATCCTGCGGCAGGGGATCTCCGAGGGGGTGGCGAACGCAATTTTAATCAAATTGAATCAGATCGGGACGGTCAGCGAGACGATGGAGGCGATTGAAACGGCCCGCGCGGCGGGATATGGCGTGATCGTCTCCCATCGCTCCGGGGAGACGGAGGATCCGTACATCTCGCATCTTACGGTGGCGACCGACGCCGGCCAGATCAAGGCCGGCTCGCTCTCCCGGACCGATCGGGTCGGCAAGTATAACGAACTTTTGAGGATTGAGGAGGAGTTGGGTGCGGCCGGGCGATTCGCCGGGCGCAAAACCTAAAGGGATGAGCACATTGATGAAATCGATCCTTCTTTCGCTTCTTCTGGTTCTCTGCGCGGATTTTGCTTTTGCCGGGCCGATCGGGCGGCCGGCCGCGTCCGGGCGTACGGGGGCGACGCGCTATTTGTTCGATCTCGACCTGACCGAGCGCGGGCTGGAAAACGAGGGCCCCTTCGGAGGGGATCTCGATACGACCGGACTCCTCTTCGGAGCGGTCTGGGGGATCAACGACCGGGTCGATCTGATCGGCCGGATCGGGGTTGCGGAGGCCGAATCGGGGAATAGGGCCTTCGACGGGAGTTGGGGCCCCTCGCTGTCGGGAGGAGTGAAATTGACGGTCCTTCGGAGCCGGGACTTCGTCCTCGGGTTCGGCGCCCAGGCCCAGACCCTCTACTCGCGCGGTTCCGGCAAGAGCCTCTGGTTGCGGGAACTTGAGAGTTCGCTCGGAGCCGAGTTTCGCGGTGTCCCCTTCTTCGCCCCCTATTTCGGCGTTACCCTCTCTTACGTCGAGGCGGAGGTTGGGGGGGGAGGAGGGAAAATCAAGGGGGGAGAGATCCCTGGAGGATTTTTCGGGGCTGAGATATTGATCTTTGACCGCTGGTTTTTCGGGGCGGAGGCCCGCATCGCGAACGAACAGTCGATGACCCTCACGCTGGTTTACCTCCTTTGATCGGCGGGGTCGAATGAAGGTCGGCCCGCGCAATCGCAGGCGGGGAGACCTCGAGCGCGGGACTCGCCGAAAGCGCGGCCTTCTGATCCTGGCCCTCCTCTTCGCGAATGCTTACCTCCTCCTGGCGTTCTTCTTCGGAGATAAGGGGATGATCAACCATATCCGAATACGGCAGACCTATCGGACTCTCCGCGGCGAGATCGCCTCGATCCGGGAAGAGAACGGGAGGCTTCATGCCCGCATCGACGCGCTCCGCTCCGATCCACGGACGATCGAGAAACTCGCCCGCGAGCGGCTCGGGATGGTCCGTGAAGGCGAGACGGTCTACGACTTCAGCCCCCCGGCCCGATAATCGCGGAAGAGGATGATGCGCTCCGGAATCGTCTCCCTCATCGGCCGCCCGAACGTCGGCAAATCGACCCTGCTCAATCGGATCCTCGGCGAGAAGATCTCGATCATCTCCGACAAACCGCAGACCACCCGTCATCGGATCCTTGGGGTCAAGCACCTTCCTGGGGGTCAGATCGTCTTTCTCGATACCCCCGGAATTCACCGCGGCCGCACGGCGCTGAACGAGCGGATGGTCCGGACGGCGCTGGCGACCCTCGAGGAGGTTGATCTGGTGTTTCTGCTGGAGGAGCCGGAGGAGGCGGGGGCCGGGATGCGGGATATTGTCGAGATTCTCAAGAGGGGAGGCGCGCCCGTTTTCCTGATCGTCAACAAGATCGACCTGATCTCCAAGTTCCGGCTGATTCCGATCATCGACCGGCTGGCAAAGGAGATGGATTTTGCCGAGGTCATCCCGATCTCCGCGCTGGGCGGTACGAACGTGGATCATCTGATTGAGGTGACGCTGGCCCGGCTTCCGGAGGGGGAGCCGATGTTTCCCGAGGATGTCGTCACCGATCAGCCGGTCCGTTTCCTTGCGGCGGAGATCGTCCGGGAGAAGATCTTGAAGCGGACGCGGGAGGAGGTACCGCACGCCGTGGCGGTCGAAATCGAGGAGTTCCGGGAGGAGCCGAAGCGGAACCTGGCGGTGATCCGCGCGGTCATCTTCGTTGAGCGGGAGTCGCAGAAGGGGATCGTGATCGGCCGGGCGGGGAAGATGTTGAAGGAGGTCGGGGAGGAGGCGCGCGTGGAACTGGAGGCGCTGCTGGGGGTGAGGATCTTTCTCGATCTCTTTGTGAAGGTGAGGGAGGATTGGCGGTCCGATCCCTCCTTTATCGCGGAGGTCGGCTATTAGCCTCCTCTATTCCGATTCGGTTGTCCTCGGCTCGATCCGTTTGGGGGACGCGGACAAATTGGTCACCCTCTTTACCGCCACGAAGGGGAAGGTCAAGGCGGTGGCGCGCGGCGCCCGGAGGATGCGAAGCCGGTTCGGCGTGGCGCTGGAGCCGTTCACCCACTGCTCGGTGGTTGTATTCGTAAAACCGGGAGATCAACTCGCGCGGATGTCGAAGGCGGAGATCGTCCGGCCGTTTTTTAGGATCCGTGAGGACCTGGATGCGCTGACCGCGGCTGGAAAGATGGCGGCGCTGGTGAACCGGCTGGCCCCGGAGCATCTCCCTCTGCCGCGGACCTTCGATCTCTTCGTCGAGGGACTCTGGTATATGGAGGAGCGCGGGCCGCTTCCGATTCTGCCGCTCTACTTCACGGCCCGGGTGGTCGGTTACGCCGGGTTCGAGCCGCGGCTCGATTCCTGTATTCGATGCCGTCGAAGCGCGCGGTCAGGTGAAGTGGGGTGCTTCTCCCCTTGGGGCGGAGGCTTTCTCTGCGGCCCGTGCGCCAAGTCGTCCTCCAATGGATTTCGGCCGTCCGAGTTTCTTCCGATCTCCCCGGCGACCCGCTCGTTTCTGCGCTATTTAAAGGAGGCGGAACTTTCGGGGATCGATCGTCTCCGCCCGACGGCGGCGATGGAGGGGGAGGCCGAAGCGATCCTCTCCTCGACGATCAGCGCGCAGTTGGGCAAGGCACGGATCTGAAGCGGCCTGTACTTCTCTTCGCTGCAATTCGGATTCGAGGAGGCTCCTTTCTGTTGCGGCCAATCGGCTGGGGCTTTCGGCCCGGGCGCATCATCGGATTCTGCGGCTTGCCCGAACGATCGCCGATCTGGAGGGGCGGGAGCGGATTATAATGCTCCCCAAAAACTGGACAGGGTCATAAGGTAGAATTTCTG
>CAZSHZ010000004.1:0-4194 GCA_964606955.1 uncultured Nitrospirota bacterium | reverse complement strand
GCTTTAGCCTTTTTTCTAGCCTTAGAAACATCGATAAACCGACCTGGTATACTGATATATGCAAAAAAGGCACCAAACTAGTGGGAGCCACTGCTTTCGGAGTTTCCGGGTCCTGACTATTGACAGTGAGGAAAGGAAGGATTTAACGGAGAGTGTATAAGTGCTTGTATTTTTATGGAGCCGATGGCCGGAATTGAACCCGCATAGCGAGCGTATGCGAGCGAATCAGAATCTTCCTTTCACCACTCGGGTCGAAGAACCCTTGTATCGCTGCGCATTTGCATCTGTTATTCTCCTCTTCCTCCAACTCTAAGATGAATCCCCTTCCGTCTGGTCAGATGGTAAAATCCATACCGCGAAAGAGTGGAGCCGATACCGCTGTCGCGGGCGCCGGTCCAGGGAAGCGCGGGGTCGAGATAATCGCAGCGGTTTTGGAAGACGGTTCCGACCTCCAGATCACGCGCGAAGCGCTCGGCGCGCTCGCGATCGCTCGTCCAGATGGAGGCGGTCAGGCCGTAGCAGCTGTCGTTCATCCGGGCGAGCGCCTCTTCATCGTCGGCGACAGGCGTCACCGGGACGAGCGGACCGAAGCTCTCCTCTTGCATCACCTTGGCGTCGTTCGGAACATCGGCCAGCAGCGTCGGCGGGAAGAAATTCCCCCGCGTTCCCTTGAGTCGCCTCCCTCCGAGGAGAAGCCGGGCGCCGCGTCGGACCGCCTCTTTCACTTGGCCCTCTAAAAAGGGGAGCGCTTCGCGGCGGGCGAGCGGCCCCATTGTTGTCTTTTCGTCGAGCGGATCGCCGAGCTGGTATTGCTTCAGGAGAGATTTCGCCCGGTCGAGAAAATCGTGATAGAGGGCGCGATGGACATAGACCCGCTCCACAGCGCAGCACGATTGGCCGGCGTTGTAGCAAGCGCCGTCGACGATGTTCTCAACGGCGAAGTCGAGATCGGTGTCCTCCGCGACATAGGCCGGGTCCTTCCCCCCTAATTCCAATCCGACATCGAGGAGACGCTTCGCCGCCTGACGGTAGACCTTCGTTCCGGTAGCGACTGATCCGGTGAAGGCGATGTAATTGATCCGGGGGTCATGGATGAGGCGGGAGGCCTGCGCGTTCGTCACGATGAGGCTTGTGACAAGATTCGGTGGGTTGACTTCCCCGAAGGCGTTTTCAAAATGCCGACCGACGAGCGGCGTGAGTGGACTCTGCTTGAGGAGAACGGTGTTCCCCGCGAGCAGTGCCGGGACGACGACGTTCACCGCGGTCAGCAATGGATAGTTCCATGGCACGATGTGATAGACAACGCCAAGCGGCGCATGTTCAATCCGAAAATGAAAACCCGGTTTTGTCGGAAGGATCTCGGGAGCGAGCGTCTCCTTTGCGATCGAGAGCATATACTCGGCCCGATGAAAGAAGGTCTTCACCTCTCCACGGGCCTGGGTTAATGGCTTCCCCATTTGGAGCGTGATGTCGCAGGCGATCTCCTCGGCATGCTCTCGGAAGTATTTCAAACCCTGTTCCACTCGTCGCGCCCGGTCTTCCAGAGAGAGGCGGCGCCAATGTTCATACGCCCCACGCGCGCCGGCGATTTTCTTTTCAAGGGTCTTTCCCTGATCCAAAGGAAGTTCACAAAGGACCCTGTGATTAAAGGGATTGATGACCTTCAAATGCACGAGACTTCTCCAGGTTTTGTAGGGGCGGCCCCCCGTGGACGCCCGCATTGACCGATTTCGGATGAAGAGACAGGGCAGGCACGGAGGCCTGCCCCTACTCCGGCGTCACATAGGCGGCGGTGATGCCGCCGTCGACCATCAACGCGGCGCCGGTCATGTATGAGGAATCGTCGGAGGCGAGGAAGAGGGCGGCCTTCGCGATCTCCTTCGCCTCGCCGAAGCGTCCCATTGGGATATGGACGAGACGGCGCTGTTTTTTCTCTTCGGTGTTTAAGAGCTTCATCAACAGCTCCGTCCGGAGCGGTCCGGGACAGAGGGCGTTGACTCGGATTTTTTCTCGGGCGTGAATCACTGCAAGCTCCCGGGTCATCGCCAGGACGCCCCCTTTGCTGGCGGTGTAGGCCAACTGCGGCGTCGCCGCGCCAAGGAAGGCGACGAACGAGGCGGTGTTGATGATGGATCCTCCTCCTGCCCGACGCAACGCCGGGATGCCATATTTACAGCCGAGAAAGACCCCCTTGAGGTTAACCGACATTGTCCGCTCCCACACCTCCTCTTCGGTCTTGACGGCGTCATCGTCGCGGCTGTCCATGATTCCGGCGTTGTTGAAGAGGACATGCAATTTGCCAAAACTTTTCTCCGTCGCCGCGATCATTTTCTCGCAATCGCTTCCCTTGGCGACGTCGGCATGAACATAAACGACGCGCGCCCCCTGCGCCTCGATCATCTTCACGGTCTCTTTTCCACCGGCGTCGTTGACATCGACCACCACGATCCCGGCCCCTTCACTCGAAAAGAGGAGCGCCGCTTCCCGTCCAATCCCGCTTCCCGCCCCGGTGATGAGGGCCACTTTATTTTCCAGCCGCATCTGATTCTCCCTTTCTAAATTCTCTCAAAGTATCTCCGGCACTCCCAGTCGGTCACCGCTTTATCGTATCCCTCCTGCTCCGTCCGGTAAAAGTGAAGATAGTGTTCCACCACCTCTTCTCCGAGCGTGCTCTTCGCGAATTTGCTTTTCTCGAAGAGATCGGTCGCATCGCGAAGCGTGCGAGGAACGAGGGGAAGGTGCTGCGCGGCGTAGACGTTTCCCTCGAAGATCTGCGGCGGCTCAATGTGATGTTCGATCCCATCCAGGCCGGAGGCGAGGGCGGCTGCAAAGGCGAGGTAGGGATTGCAATCGGCGCCGGGGATGCGGCACTCGATCCGCAAGCTGTTCCCCTCCCCCACCACGCGAAAACCGGCGGTGCGGTTATCATAGCTCCAGGCAAGGCGGGTCGGCGCCCATGAGGCGGCCTGGTATCGTTTGTACGAATTGACGGTCGGGGCGTAGAAGACCATCATCTCCGGCGCGTGGGTGATCCAGCCGCCGAGGAACCAGCGGAACGTTTCGGAGCAGGCGACCGGCCCAAGACGCTCCTTTCCGGGAAAGGCGCTCTGATTTTTCCGCCAGAGGCTCAGATGGATGTGGCAGCTCGACCCGGCCTGATGGGCGGCGAACTTGGCCATGAAAGTGACGCTGATCCCCATCTGCTCTGCAATCTCCTTCAAGCATTGCTTGAAGGTCGCATGGCGGTCGGCCATGGTGAGAATGTCGGCGTAGCGGACGTTCAGCTCATGTTGCCCCAATCCCCACTCCCCTTTGGAGCTCTCAACGGGAATCCCCGACTGCTTGAGGTGGCGTCTCGCCGCGCCGTTGAACACCTCTTCGCGGGCGCCTTGCAAGGCATGATAGTCCTCGAGATACCAGCCCGCGGGTTCAAGGCCGTGATACCCCTTGGTCGCCGCGTCGCGATAGGAATTCTTGAAGATGTAATACTCCAGCTCCGATCCGGCCATCGCGCGGTACCCCATCTTGGCGGCCCGGTCGATCTGCTTTCTCAAAATCGAACGGGGCGCCTGCGCCACCAGGCAATGGTTCTTCTCATCCTCCAGGTCGCAGATCAAAAGCGCCGTCTTCTCCAACCAGCTCGCCACCCGCAAGGTTGCGAAGTCGGGAACCAGATGAAAATCTCCGTAGCCCTTCTCCCAATTGGCGAACCGATACCCCGGTACCGGCTCCATCTCCATATCGACGGTGAGCAGATAATCACACGCGTGGGTCCCCCGCTGGGCCGCATCTTCCAGGAAGAAATCGGCGTCGAGCCGCTTCCCCATGAATCGACCGTAATGATCGGTGAAGACAAGCAGGACCGTATCGATCTCCCCCGCGCTGACCCGCCGGGCCAGTTCATCCTGTGTCATCATGCCGGTAACCTTGGAACCCATCGGAAGACCTCCTTTACACCGGGTCTGAATCTTTTAATTCGATAACATCTTTAATAATACCCGATTGAGGTAAACGTGGGAAGGGAATCCTATGGCAGACTTGATCCCTTTTCTTTTGGTGAGATTTATTTTATCAAATCAACCCGTCCCGGTCGAGTGCTATTATCGGCTGGCAGGCGTGCCCACATCGACTTGCGCAAAGCGCATCTCGCTTTAGCTACTACTCCCCGCCACAAAACCAGTCGTCCAACAGAGC
>CAZSHZ010000003.1:0-8112 GCA_964606955.1 uncultured Nitrospirota bacterium | reverse complement strand
CCGGCTGGCGTCGGCGACGCGGCGCGCCGACCGTTTTATCGGGATGCACTTCATGAACCCTGTCCCCAAGATGAAAGTCGTCGAAATCATCCGAGGGGAGAAGACGTCTGAGGAGAGCGCGCGGGTCGCGCGCGAGGTCTGCCGGCGGATGGGGAAAGAGGTCGTTGAGTCGAAGGACTCTCCCGGATTCATCGTAAACCGGATCCTCATCCCGATGATCAATGAGGCGGCGTTCGCCTTGATGGAGGGGGTCGCGCCCGCGGAGGAGATCGACCGAGCGATGCGACTTGCCGCGAATCACCCGATGGGGCCGCTCGCGGTCGCCGATCTGATCGGGCTTGATGTCTGCCTGGATATCGCCGAGGTTCTGCATCGAGAGTTCAAAGAGGAGAAGTATCGCCCCTGCCCGCTGCTGAAAGAATATGTTCAGGCGGGGCGGCTGGGGCGCAAAGCGGGGCGGGGATTCCATGCGTATTGAGTTGACCGACGAGCAGAAGATGGTCGCCGAGATGGTCTCTGCATTCGCGCGGGAGGAGGTCAAGCCGGTCGCCTCGCGGATGGACCGCGAAGAGGAGTTCCCGCACGACCTGGTCGATCGGCTGGCCGAGCTTGGGCTGATGGCCGCCTTCATCCCGACCGAATACGGCGGTTCCGGGATGGACCTTGTCTCCTATGTGATCTGCATGGAGGAGATCTCGAAGGTCTGGGCCTCGCTCTCCGTCGTCATGACCGTCAGCAATTCGCTCGTTTGCGATCCGATCTTTCGCTTCGGCACCGAGGAGCAGCGCAAGCGGTATCTTCCGGCGATCGCCCGGGGAGAGCGGCTCGGCTGCTACGCGCTCACCGAGCCGGGCTCCGGATCGGACGCCGGCTCCCTGAGGACGACGGCGCGGCGCGAAGGCGATCACTATCTCTTGAATGGGACCAAACTCTTCATCACCAACGGGAAGCATGCCGATCTTGCGATCGTTTATGCCCTGACCGATCCGGCCCGCGGAAAGAAAGGGATCTCCGCGTTCATCGTGGAGAAGTCTTTTCCCGGATTTTCCGTCGGGAAGATCGAAGACAAGATGGGGCTTCGCGCTTCGGACACCGCTGAACTGATCTTCTCCGATTGCCGGGTTCCGGCCGAGAACCTCCTTGGGCCTGAGAACGAGGGGTTCTCCGTCGCCCTTTCTACGCTGGATGGAGGGAGGATCGGGATCGCGGCGCAGGGGGTCGGGATCGCTCAGGGATGTCTTGAGGAGGCGTCCACCTACGCGAAGGAGCGAAGGCAGTTCGGCCGGCCGATCGGAGAGTTCCAGGCGATTCGGATGATGATCGCCGACATCGCGGTTGAGACGGCGGCGGCACGGATGTTGACCTACCGCGCCGCAGCGGCCCGCGAGCGGGGAGAGTCGGCCCGGTCGGCCGAGGCGACGCTCGCCGCGTCGATGGCGAAACTCTACGCCTCGGAGGCAGCGAACCGCTGCGCCTACCGCGCGGTCCAGGTCTTCGGTGGATACGGATACATCAAGGAGTTCCCGGTCGAACGTCTTTTCCGCGACGCCAGGATCACCACCCTCTACGAGGGGACCTCGGAGGTTCAGAGATTGGTCATCGCGCGGCACCTCCTGAAGCAGGAATGAAAAAAGAGCTCTATACCGCCAAGGAGCTGCGTGGGTTCGACCCCCGCCGCGATCTCGGTCTCCCCGGCGCGTTCCCCTACACGCGCGGCCCCTACCGGACGATGTATCGCGGACGGCTCTGGACCATGCGGCAGTTCGCCGGCTTCGGCTCTCCGATCGACACGAATCGCCGTTACCGCTACCTGATCTCTCAAGGGAGTACCGGACTCTCGGTCGCCTTCGACATGCCGACGTTGATGGGGTACGACTCCGACCACCCCCGTTCGCTCGGCGAGGTGGGGCGCTGCGGCGTTGCCGTCTCCTCGCTTGAAGATATGGAGAGGCTTTTTGAGGGGATCCCGCTTGCGAAGGTCTCCACGTCGATGACGATCAACGGCCCGGCGATCGTCCTCTTCGCGATGTATCTTGCGGCGGCGCAGCGGCAGGGGGCGCGACTGCGCGATCTGCGGGGGACCCTCCAAAACGACATCTTAAAAGAGTACATCGCCCAGAAGGAGTGGATCTCGCCTCCCCGCCCCTCGATGCGGCTGGTGAACGACGTGATCAGGTTCTGTGTTCAGAAGGTCCCTGAGTTTTACCCCATTTCTATTTCGGGTTACCACATCCGCGAGGCGGGCTCGACCGCTCTCCAGGAACTTACGTTCACCCTTTATGACGGCCTGGCCTACGTCCAGTCGGCGGTGGATGCCGGGATGCAGGTCGACTCCTTCGCCCCGCGCCTCTCGTTCTTCTTTAACGCGCACAACGACTTTTTCGAGGAGATCGCGAAGTATCGAGCGGCCCGGCGGCTCTGGGCGCGCGAGATGAAGCGACGCTTTTCCCCGCGTAACCCGGCGTCGCTGATCTTGAGATTTCATGCCCAGACCGCCGGGGTGACGTTGACCGCGCAGCAGCCGCAGAATAACATCGTGCGGGTCGCCCTTCAGGCGCTCGCGGCCATCCTCGGCGGGGCGCAGTCGCTTCATACCAATTCGATGGATGAGACGCTGGCGCTGCCGTCGGAAGAGGCGGTGAAGATCGCGCTGCGAACTCAGCAGATCATCGCGCACGAGTCGGGTGTCCCCGATACGGCCGATCCGCTCGGAGGCTCGTACTATGTCGAGTGGCTGACGAATCGGATGGAGCGGGGGGCGCGGAAGTACTTCAATCGCCTGGATGCGATGGGGGGGATGATCCGGGCGATCGAGCAGGGTTTCCCGCAGGGCGAGATCGCCCGGGCCGCGGCGGAATATCAGCAGGCCCTGGATGCCGGCGAGCGGATCATCGTCGGGGTGAACGAATTCGTAGAGCCCCAGCGGCGCCCGATCGAGATCCTCCGGATCGATCCGGAAGTCGAGAGGGTGCAGGTGGATCGTCTCCGGCGCTTGCGGGAGAGGCGGGATAAGGCGCGTTGGGAGCGTGCCATCCGGCGGGTGACACGCGCCTGCGAAGAGGGGACGCCGCTGGTCCCGTTTATCATCAACGCGGTCAAGGCCGGCGCGACGGTCGGAGAGATCTGCGACATCTTTCGGAAGGTCTTCGGCGAATATCGCGAGACAGTAGAAGTATGAGACTGGGTAGATTTGGGATTTATCCGATCCGCGATGGGCGCTTTAGGCTCGACGGCGGGGCGATGTTTGGAATTGTTCCGCGTGTCCTCTGGGAGAAGACGAATCCTCCCGACGATCGGAACCGAATCGAAATGTCGTTGGGCGTCCTCCTCGTCGAGGCGCATGGAAAGAAGATCCTGATCGATACGGGGATCGGAAATAAAGTGGACGCAAAGTCCAAAGACATCTACGCGGTCGATCGCAATCCGCCGCTCGAGGAGGAGTTGGCCCGGCGCGGCGTCTCGCCGGACGACATCGACATCGTCATCAACACGCACCTCCATTTCGATCATTGCGGAGGAAATACGCGCAAGACCGAGCGCGGCGCGATCGAGCCGACTTTCCGGAAGGCGAAGTACTTCATCCAGCGGGGGGAGTATGATTTCGCGCGGACGCCGAACGAGAGGACACACGGGAGTTACCTAGCCGAGAACTACGAGAGGCTGATCGCCACCGGGCAGGTGGAACTGCTCGACGGGGATACGGAGGTCCTCCCCGGAATCCACGCGCTGGTGACCCCCGGCCACCTGATGCATCATCAGTCTGTGGTTCTGGAGTCGGACGGCCGCAAGGCGATCTTCTGGGGGGATCTGATCCCAACCTGCACGCACGTGCGGTATCCCTATATCATGGGATACGATCTCTTTCCGCTCCTGACGCTTGAGACGAAGAAGCGGCTGCTCCCGCGCGCGCACGAGGAGGGATGGCTTCTGGTCTTCCAGCACGATCCGGCGATCGCGATCGGGAAACTGGCTAAACAAAACGATCGTCTCATCGTGGAGCCGATTGAGAGATGGTAAAAAGAACCGCTCCGATGCGGGTTCTGGTCGGGAAGGTCGGACTGGACGGGCACGATCGGGGGATCAAGGTGATCGCGCGGGGGCTGCGGGACGCGGGGATGGAGGTTATCTACCTGGGCGTGCACAACACGCCGGAGGAGATTGTCCGATCGGCGGTCCAGGAGGATGTGGATGCGATCGGCCTTTCGATCCATTCGGCGGCGCATATGACGCTGCTACGCCGGGTCCTCGATCTCTTGAAGGAGGAGAACGCCGAGGAGATCGCGCTCTTCGCAGGTGGGATCATTCCGGATGAGGATGTCGCGCCGCTGCGCGCCATGGGGGTTCGCGAGATCTTCCTGCCGGGGGCGGATCTCCCTCGGATCATCGAGCGGGTGCAGGGGATGCGGAGGAGAGGATGAGGCCGGTCTATCTCATCTCCGGCGGGATCACGCCGTTCAAGAAGCGATACCGCGACAAGGACTTCCGAGTGATGGTGAAGGAGGCGTTCGACTACGCGATGGCCGATGTCCCTCGCCTGAAGTTCGAGCAGATCGACGGCTCTGTCGCCTCGTACTTTTCCGATCATTTTACCCGGCAGTTGAAGGCCGCGGCGATGGCGCAGGACTTTATCGGGCTGGTTCCGAAGCCTTCCCGTCGGGTGGAGGGGGGAGGGGCGACCGGCGGGCTCTGCATCCAGTCGGCCTGGGAGGCGGTCGCCTCCGGGAGGATGGAGGTCTGCCTTGCCTTCGGTTTCGAGACGATGTCGCGTGTCAATACTTGGAAAGGGAACGAGTTCATCGCGCTCGCCTCCGATACGAACTTTGATTTTCCGGTCGGAGGTTTTTACAGCGGCTACTACGCGATGATGGTCCGCCGCCACATGCACGAGTTCGGGACGACGGTCGAGCAGATGGCGATGGTCTCGGTGAAGAATCATGCGAATGCGCGCTACAATCCGTATGCCCAGCGGCCGGAGCGCCTTTCGATCGAGGAGGTCCGCAGATCGCCGATAGTCGCTACGCCGCTGACGATGTACGACATCTGCCAGATGTCCGACGGCGCGGCCTGCGTGCTGCTCGCCTCCGAGAAGGTCGCCGAGAGGGTCTGCGAGAGGCCGGTGAGGATCAGCGGAATCGGCTCCGGGACCGATGCGATGCGGATGGCCGACCGCCCGCGGGGAAAGGTGCTGCTGCTGCCGCATGAGAAGGCGTCCGATTACAAAAATCTGAAATATCCCGGGGTCCACTCATTTCGCGCGGGACGGATGGCGGCAAAACTCGCCTATCAGATGGCCGGGATCACAAATCCGCTCAAGCAGTTTGATTTCATCGAACTGCACGATGCCTACACATCGTCGGAGATCCAGACCTACGAGGACCTCGGGCTCTGCAGATACGGCGAGGGGGGGAGGTTTGTTCAGGAGGGACATCCCTTC
Source organism: uncultured Nitrospirota bacterium (assembly GCA_964606955.1). Classification (GTDB taxonomy): domain Bacteria; phylum Nitrospirota; class Nitrospiria; order SBBL01; family CAZSHZ01; genus CAZSHZ01. The sequence goes on along the minus strand of CAZSHZ010000003.1, from coordinate 2,678 downwards.
CTCGCGAATATCGACTACGGCCTCCCGCTTGCGAAGGCCGGGACCCTCCCGGTCAATCCGTCGGGCGGGCTTCTCGCCTGCGGGCATCCGGTCGGCGCGACTGGGATCATGCAGGGGGTCTTTGCCCTCTGGCAGTTGCAGGGAACGGTCCGCAAGCATCTTAAAAAAGGGGAGACGCAGGTGAAAGGGGCGAAGCGCGGCCTGATCCACTCGCACGCCGGGACCGGGACCTACGTGACGGTGACGATCTTGGAGCGGCCATGATTCAGATCTTCTCTCCACTGATCCGTGCCATTGCGGCGAGGAGCGGCGCCCCCCGCGAGAAGGTGGACCGCGCGCTCTTCGTGGTATCGATCGGCCTCTCGGTCGCGGTGATCGCGGCCATCCTTTTTCTGGTTTTGCAATGGTAAAACGCGGCACGGTCGTCTACGGGGTCGATCCGCTCGTCATCCTTGATCATTATGAGATCGACTACACCCACTCGTACGCGCAGGACTCCCCCTTTTTCGTCGGCCTCTCGCAGGGGAAACTCCTCGGGAGCGCCTGCAAGAAGTGTGACTACAAGTTCGCGACCCCGCGCGCCTACTGCATGAACTGCGGGAAGAAGAGCGAGTGGTTTAATCTCCCGCTTGCAGGCCGGGTCCATACCTACACGACCTGCTACTATGGCTCCGAGGCGTTCCTCGCGGAGACCCCCTTCACTCTGATCCTCGCCGAGTTTCGCGGAGTCGATACACTCCTGCTGTCGCGCCTGAAGGGGGTCGATCCGGAGAAGGTCGAGGTCGGAATGAAGGTCCGCGCCGAGTTCTCCCGCCGGCCGGAATTCAAGGTCACCGATTTTTGGTTTGTGGCGGCCGATTAGATGGATTTCGAGCTCTCCGAAGAAGAAAACCTACTCCGGGCGACGATCCGCGACTTTGCCGAGCGTGAAATTGCCCCCGGCGCGCGCGAGCGGGACGAGAAGATGCTCTTCCCGCACGATCTGATTCCGAAGATGGCCGGGCTCAAACTCTTCGGGATCGCGGTCCCCGAGGAGTATGGCGGCGCCGGGATGGATTCGATGGCGGTCGCGATCGTGCTGGAGGAGATCGCGCGGCATGACGCCTCGGCTGCGCTGATCGTCGGAGCGCACAACGGTCTTGCCGTCAATCACATCTTTTCGTTCGGCTCCGAGGCGCAGAAGAGAAAATTTATCCCGCCGCTGGCGCGCGGCGAGCGGCTTGGGGCCTGGGCGCTGACCGAGCCGGGCTCCGGATCGGATGCCGCCGGGCTGATCACCCGCGCCAAGCGCGACGGCGACGGCTGGGTGTTAAACGGGACGAAGATGTTCATTTCCCAGGGCTCTACCGCCGGGACCTATGTGATCATGGCCTCGACCGATCCGGACAAAGGGCCGAGGGGGATCTCTGCTTTCATCGTCGAGCGGGGGACGCCGGGATTCTCGGTCGGCCGGATCGAAGACAAGATGGGGGTCCGGGCGTCGGATACGGCGGGGCTCGTCTTGGAGAATGTCCGGGTGCCGGCTGAGAATCTCCTCGGCGCTGAGAATGAGGGGTTTACGAACGCGATGAAGGTCCTGGAAACCGGCCGGATCGGGATCGCCGCGCTGTCGCTCGGGATCGCGCGCGGGGCACTTGAGGAGGGGATCAAATACGCGAAGACTCGCCAGGCCTTCGGCCATCCGATCGCGGACTTCGAGGCGATCCAGTGGATGATCGCAGATATGGCGACCGAGGTCGAGGCGGCGCGCCTTCTGATCCGGCGGGCGGCGTACCTGAAGCGGATCGGCGAGCCCTTTGGCGAGGCGGCGTCGATCGCGAAACTCTTCGCCTCCGAGCTTGCGGTTCGAGCCACCTCAAAAGCCGTCCAGATCCACGGCGGCTACGGCTACATCAAGGAGTACCCGGTTGAGCGTTACTACCGGGACGCGAAGATCTGCGAGATCGGGGAGGGGACCTCGGAAATCCAGCGCCTGATCATCGCCCACGAGATTCTCGGGACAGCGGAAGGGGGCCGGTCCCCTTCCGAACCATCCCCCAAGCCTGAATGATCTCCCGCTCTCTCGCGGAGCGGATGCGGCGGCTCGGCATCCGGGAGAGCGATCTGGCCGAGAGTTTCGTCCGCGCCTCCGGACCCGGCGGCCAGCACGTCAACAAAACCTCCACCGCGGTGCAACTCGTCCATATTCCCACCGGCATCACAGTCCGCTGCTCCAGCGAGCGCTCCCAAGCGTTTAATCGTGCGGAGGCCCGGCGGCGCCTCCTCGACAAGATCGAGTACCAGCGGGAGAAGGCCGCAGCAGAGGAACGTTCCCGCCGCGAGAAGCTCCGCCGCCAGAAACGCAAACGCCCCAAGGCGGTCAAAGAGCGCATCCTGGCGGAGAAGCGGAGAAAATCCGAGAAAAAAGCGCTGCGTGGGAGGGTTCGAGAGTAAATTTCCGAAGGAGCAGACATTTGATGACCGACCAGTGGACGCGCCGCAAGCCTCGTGGCTTTAGTCCCGGAAGTTAGGCGCGCCTCTTGATTCGCATGTCGATATGCGATATGATATCGACAGATGGATTACCAGCGGGACGAGCATCGCTTCCATCTCATCGTCTATCATCTGGTCTGGTGTCCGAAACGCAGGAAGAAAGTGCTTGTGGGCTCCGTGGCGAAGGACTGCGACAGGATCATCCG
>CAZSHZ010000002.1:0-1633 GCA_964606955.1 uncultured Nitrospirota bacterium | reverse complement strand
TACCTCTACAAAAAGTATGGGGCGCAGAGCGCCGCGATGACCGCCAATGTCATCACCTACCGCCCCCGGTCGGCGATCCGGGATGTGGCGAAGGCGTTCGGATGTTCGGCCGAGCAGGTCGACCGGCTCGCCGCCTGCTTGGGAAGCCTCTCGGCCGAAGAGGTCCGGCAAAACCCCAAAATCATCCCGACCCAGACGGCCGCGGCTGGGCTCAACCCCAACACGCCGCGCGTCCGTCGGCTTTTGCAGCTTTGGCTGAAGATTCAAAATCTGCCGCGCCACTTGGGGCAGCACTCCGGCGGGATGGTGATCGCGTCGGGCCGGCTCGACCAGATCGTTCCGCTGGAACCGGCGTCGATGCCGGGCCGGGTCGTCGTCCAATGGGACAAGGAGGATTGCGCCGACCTTGGGATCATCAAGGTGGACCTCTTGGGCCTCGGCATGCTGGCGGCGCTGGAAGAGGCGCTGCCGACGATCGAACGGCATGAGGGGATTAAGGTCGATCTTGCGCATCTTCCCCAGAACGATCCGAAGGTCTTTCGGATGCTCAATCGCGCCGACACGATCGGGGTCTTTCAACTCGAGAGTCGGGCGCAGATGGCCTCGCTGCCGCGCCACGCCCCCGAGAATTTCTATGACATCGTCGTTCAGGTGGCGATCATCCGTCCGGGCCCGATCGTCGGTGGAATGGTTCATCCCTTCTTCGACCGCCGCCGGGGAAGGGCGCCGGTGACCTATCCTCATCCTTCGCTGGAACCGATCCTGAAGAGGACGCTGGGGATACCCCTTTTTCAGGAGCAGGCGCTGCGGATATCGATGGCCTCGGCGGGATTCACCGGGGGGGAGGCGGAAGAGCTCCGCCGGGCGATCGGCTTCAAGCGCTCGACGGAGCGGATGGCCGCGATCGAACGGCGGCTGCAGGAGGGGATGAAGGCGAACGGCGTTTCGGAGCAGGGGCGCGAGGAGATCGCCCGGATGATCGGCTCGTTCGCCCTCTACGGTTTCCCGGAATCCCATGCGGCGAGCTTCGCCCTCATCGCTTACGCGAGCGCTTATCTGAAGGCGCATCATCCGGCCGCGTTCTACACCGCTATCTTAAACGCTTGGCCGATGGGGTTTTATCACCCCGCGACGCTGGTCAAAGACGCCCAGCGCCACGGGGTTCAGGTCCATCCGATCGACGTGACCCGCTCGGGCTGGAAATGCCGCTGGGAAGGGACTCCTGAAAAACAGGGGCTCCGCCTGGGGTTCCGCTTTATCAAAGGACTTTCGGAATCGACCGGAAACATCATGGAGGGGGAACAGGCGAAGGCGCCCTTCCGGGATACCGCCGATCTGGCGCGGCGCTGTCGTCTCAGGGAGGACGAACTTGCCCGGCTGGCCCACGCCGGGGCGCTTTCCCCGTTCGACCTGACCCGGCGCGCCGCCCTCTGGCAGGCGGCGCGGGTCGCCCGTCCGATCGGGCCGCTTTTCGATGGTATTCCGGACGCTCCGGCCGAGGAGGGTTCGCCTCTCCCGGAGATGACCGCGCAGGAGGAGACCTGGGCCGACTACCAGAGCGCGCAAATGACCGTGGGGCGCCACCTGATGGAGCATCTTCGGGAGGGGTTGAAAAAGAAAAAGGTCTATCTCA
>CAZSHZ010000001.1:0-21940 GCA_964606955.1 uncultured Nitrospirota bacterium | reverse complement strand
GGCCATCGACTCGATCAAGGAGAAGGGCTCCAGGCTCCGGACAAAAACGGGGCGGCCGAGGAGCATCAGGAACTGCTTTCTTGAGCCGCCCATCCGAGTCCCGATCCCGGCGGCCGCAAGCACGACCGCCGCCGATCGATTATAGGGGCTCACGTCGCCCCCTCCACCGGCAAAGCCGGATGGAGCCTCCCCCTCACGCTCGCCTTGCTCGCTGGGGAGCGAGCGTCGGGCTTTGCCCGCGCGAGCGCTTGAGGTCTAGGGGATGGCTCGGAAGGGGACAAGTCCCCTTCCGCCTCATTTTAAGGGACCTGGACAAACTCCCGCGAACGGATCAACTCCTCGCGCCTGCAGATCCCCTTTCCGATCAGCAGATGCTCGAGGGCCGCGATCCGGGCGCTCAATTCCGGCAGCATGATATCCAGCGCCTCACCGATCTCCCCGAGGCGGCGCGCGGACGCTCCGCCTCTCTTTGCATTCGGCGCCGGTCGGCGCGTTTTCTTCTTCCGCAGCATTCTCTCTCTCCCTCGTGTGGGGTGCGAAGCGATGATATCATTGACGCCGGAGAAAGGGATATGAGAAAATCCACCGCTTTTCATCCCGGAGGAGAGAAGGGTGCCGAGGACTAAAGGGGGGCCGAAGACAAGGGCCCGCCGCAAGAAGCGTCTGAAATTGGCGAAGGGATACTGGGGCGGGAAACACCGCCTCTTCCGGACCGCCACGGAAGCGGTCGACAAGGCGCTGCTCTACGCCTACCGCGACCGCCGAAACCGGAAACGGGACATGCGCCGCCTCTGGATCGCCCGGATCTCGGCCGCGGTCCGTGCGCATGGGCTGACCTATAGCCGGTTCATGGAGGCGCTGAAAAAAGTAGGTCTTAAACTGAACCGGAAGATTCTGGCCCAGATCGCGGCCACCGACGGCGACGCCTTCGCCAAGATCGTCCAAAAGATCCGATCCGGTTCATAGCGGTAGATCCCCACGGGCAAGCTCGTGGTCTACACAGCGAGCAAGGCGAGCGTGAGGGGAAGGCTCCATCCGGCTTCGCCGGTGGAGGGGGCGACGCTTGGGGGTCCCCGAGCGCTGCGCGCTCGGGGCAGAAGCCCCTATAATTAGTGGAACCGGCCGCTCAGACCGGTGTGGATCCCGAAATCGGGGCCGTTCTTATAGTGGATAATGTTTTCCACAAAACCGATTTCGAACAGCAGGTTCCCTGAGAGTTCCCTCTTCATCCCTACCGTAATCTCGTCCGTATACGTCGCAAATTCGTCGAAACTCCGCGCGGCGTTGCTGCGGACGATGTTCTGCAGCAGGAGAGACGTGCGCCCCAGACGGGTCTCCAAAGCGGTGGAGACGACCTTTTGCTTTTTTCGCAGATCGATCCCGGCAAGGCTATCCTTCCCGATTCGAATATAACCCCCTTCAAAATAGAAATAGAAAATTCCCATCCGTTTCGACAAGAGAAGCGTGGCGCCGAGATCCACCCCTCCGGAGCCGTACAACTCATCGTCGTCGCCGGTCGGAAGGGAGGCCAGAAACCGAATCGCGCCGGCCGGGAGGAAAACGCCGCCGCAGGTCAACGTCGCCTACGTCGAGAGGATCACGTCCTGAAGCCCCACCCCCTCGTCCTGCAGCGAGAATACGAGATTCTTTCTCTGATAGAACTCGATGTGAAAATCATTGTGAACGAAGCGATCCCGCCCCTCCCGATCGATCCCGAAAAACTTGTGGAAGCGCTCGATCAACGCGTCCATGGTCCCCCCCCCTTAAAAGAATCGGAGTCTCCACCCCGATCTGCAGCCGGGAGGTCAGGCCGTAGGACAACCGCGGCGTCACCTGCAGGGTCTCCTGGTCGATCAGAAGATGCTTGTCGGTAAAACCGAACATGTTCACCCACGCCGTCTGGAGCTGGGCCTCCCACTCCCCGCCCCTTAACGTCGAAGGGGTCGAGGGGGTCAGGCCAAGATGGATCATGGAAAACGGAGACTGCTCGCGAAGGTTCAACGGGCCGTAACCGACGTTCGCGTCGCAGGGATGATCCGCTTCAGATCGGGCCGGTTGCGCCAAGAGGAAGAGCAATACGAAAATCGGGACGAGCCGCTTGCGTTCCGGAATGATCAGACGAGGAATGGTTCCAGGGAGATCTCGAAAGCGACGCAGGGCATGGCGATGGCCCACCGCTCCAGCAGCGCCGGATGGAGTTCGCCGATCCGCCCGAGGCGCGTCTGATCGGAACGGACGACCGCTCCCGCACGGCCAGGGATGAAAAGGGGCTCATCGGCTGGATGCAGGCCTGCTTCTACCCCCAAGACGCCGAGCAGCGACTGAAGCAGGGCATGAATCTCGGAGAAATTCACCTCTGCGTGCGCGATCAGGGCCGCCAGATTCAGCATGGTCCGGCTCTTTGCCGGGACACCTGGGTCGAGCAGGGCCACCTCGCCAACCTCGAAAATGCGGTGCGGGTAAAAAGCCTTGGCCGAGGCGGCTTCAACCTTAAGAAGAGATGGGAGGAGCGAGTCGCGGAGGATGGAAAAAGTCGCCGTCATCGGATTCTCGATCTCGACCAGCCTTCTCTCCTCCTGCGCCCCCCCCATCTGCCCCCCCCCCATCTTCTGGACGATCTCTTCGCGCGAAGCCAGGATGTTTGAGATCACCTCCTCGAAACCAAGGCCGACCATCCGCTCCCTCACCCGATCCGAGAGACGCTCAAGAGGGGTCAGCCCTCCGACCGTGAAGGTCGAGGGGAGCCGCGGCTCGAACGAATCATACCCCTTCGCAATCGCGTACTCCTCGACAAGATCCGCCGGATGCATCAGATCATCCCGATACGGCGGCGGAGTCGCAAGGACGCTCCGCGCCCGCTTGCCGACATGAAATCCGGAGCGGATCAGCCCGGCCGACAACTCCGAGAGCGAGACCTCCGTCCCCAGAATCCGCTCGACCTCCCTGGCGGGCACCTCCAGGGAACGGGTAAACTCGCAGGGCATCACGACCGTTTGGGAATGGATCTGCCGTGGAAATCGAATCTCTACCGGTTCGATCACGCCCCCCCGATCGGCGAGATTGCATGCCAGGATGTTGACCGTCAGCATGACCATCCGAAGATCGGTTCCGGTCGCCTCGATGAAGAGGTCACGGTCACCGGCCCGCACCTCTCCCATCTCGCGGCTGTTGATGATCGGCGGAAAGGAGAGGATCTTGCCGGCGTCATCCCGGAGGATCGGAAGACGGTCATGCCCCTCCAGGATCGCCCCGTAGGCGACCCCCTTCGGATGGCGTTGGAGAATCTCGTTGAGGGTCATCGGCTCACTCATCCCGAGGGGGACGAATCGAAGGTCGCGGCCCGCCCGCTCGTAATGGACCGGGAAGGCAATCTTCTCGAGGCGGTAGAGGCCGATCGAGACATTCCGCCTCTTGCGGCCGTAAATTTCGGAGAGCTTCTCCTGGGTCTGAATGAGGCCGGCCAGCATACGCTCGTCGATCGAGAGGCCCCGCGCGATGCAGGCACCCAGATACGGGCGGATCTCTGCCATCTGGGGGGAGACGATCACCGCCGGAATCTTTCCGCTCTTTTTAGAAAAAAATGGATAGGAGATTGCGCGCTTGGAAAGCCGGATCTGCCTTGCGATCCCTTCGACCGACCAGAGGTCTGGACGGTTGGAATCGGCCAGTTCGATCCTCAGAACTCCGGCCTTCTCATCATATTCCTTGATCTCCCCTTTGGCGCGCAGCAGTTCCGCCCCCAGACGCTCGACCGGAAGCACCTCTCCTAAAAGAAGGTCAAGATCGTCTTTCATGACCTCGATCGTCGGCACTAGAGCGCAAACACCTTCGAACGGATGAAATCGAGATCGGAAGAAAAGAGATCACGGATGTCGGAGATCCCCAACGCCACCATCGCCATCCGATCGAGCCCCAAGCCCCAGGCGATCACCGGGACACCGACCCCGAGCGGAATGGTCACCTCGGGCCGGAAGAGCCCCGCACCGCCGAGCTCCATCCAGCCGAGGTCGGGGTGACGGACATGGAGTTCGACCGACGGCTCGGTGAACGGGAAGTAGGCTGGAACGAACCGGATCTCCTTGGCGCGCGCGATCTCCCGGGCAAAGAGCTGCAGAAGACCTAATAGCATCCGAAAGTCGATCTCCTCTCCAAGGACGATCCCTTCGACCTGAAAGAAGTCCGCCGCGTGGGTGGCGTCCACGGCGTCGTAACGAAAACAGCGGGCGATGGAGAAATATTTCCCCGGAACGGCGGGATTCGCCGCAAGAGTTCTGGCGGAGACGGCGGTCCCCTGGCTCCGAAGGATCAGGCGGCGCGTCCTGGTCCGATCAAATCGATATCCCCACCCGCGCGAGCGGGTCCCCTCTCCCCCGCTCTCGTGAACCGCCGCCACTTTCCGCACCATCTCCTCTGAAGGCTCTTCCGCGGCCAGCGATCCTTTGACATAGTAGACGTCATGGATGTCGCGGGACGGATGGGACTGCGGCATAAAGAGGACATCCATGTTCCAGAACTCGCTCTCCACCAGGGGCCCGCGCATCTCGACGAAGCCCATCTCAAGGAAGCGCCCCTTCACGAAGTCGAGGAACTCCCGATAGGGGTGCTTGCGGCCGGCGAGGATCCTCCGTGGGTTGAGTGCGATGTTATACCGCCGGAACTTTTTCTCTCTCCACCCACCCTCCTTCAGGAGGGCCGGGGTCAGCTGGCCGACCTCTTCACCCCCTTGCCGTGTGGTGATCGCGCGGGCAACCTCGCCCCCCTCTTCGGTCAGCCGGTAAGAGCGGACTACCCGCTCGTCCACCCGGAATAGACCCTTGGCCTTCCCGCGCTTGCGGGATCTTTCCAGGACAATCGCGTGATCTTCCTCTAAGATCTCCGAGAGGAGGAGGACCTTCGCACCCGCCACTCTCTTCAGAAGCGCCTCCGACCTCTCGAATGGGACGCGCCCGGTAGGCTCCCCAAAAATGAGCTTCCCCCCCTCTCCGACCTTGATCGCTCGGGATTCCTTTAGAGCGCCGACGGCCGAGGAGACATCACTCGGCTCAAACTCTGTTCGAAGCTGCTCGATCGAGACGCTCCGGCCGGCATCCAGGTCGGCGAGAATCCGCATCTCGAGCGTCCCCCCGCGGGCCGCTGCTTCTCCGGCATCGGTCAGGGAGACCTCGATCCTCCGCTCTTCGGCCACCTCCGCGACAAGGCGCTTGGTCAGGAGCCAGCCGATCGCGGTCTGGAGCTGCGAGCGGCCTAACAAGGTCCCACGTTCAAGTTCCTCTTCGGTCAGCGGCGCCGACGGACGGATCGCTCCCAATACGGAGATTTCCAGGGGGTGGAGGGTTTCAGGATCAATCACCGATCGCCGTCCGGATCTCGGCGATGGCTTTGCGGTAGTCGGTACTCTCGAAGATCGCTGAGCCGGCCACGAAGATGTCGCACCCCGCGGCGGCCAGCTCTTTCGCGTTGTTCCCCTTGATGCCGCCGTCCACCTCGAGCAACGCCCGGCGGCCGCGCGCGTCGATCGCCTTGCGGGCGGCGCGGACCTTCTCAAAAATGGTCCCGATAAACTTCTGGCCGCCGAAACCGGGATTCACCGACATGACCAAGAGGAGATCGATCTCTGAGAGAATCTCATCCGCCGAGGAGAGCGGGGTGGCAGGATTGATCGCCACTCCGGGACGCGCGCCACCCTCCCGGATCAGCTGGACGGTCCGGTGGAGGTGCGGACAGGCTTCCACATGGACGGTCAGATAGTCCGCCCCCGCGCGGAGGAACTCCGGGATCAGCCGGTCCGGCTCGACGATCATCAGATGGACATCCAAGGGGAGCCGGGTCACCCGGCGGGCCGCGGCGACCACCGCCGGTCCGATCGTCAGGTTGGGAACGAACCTCCCGTCCATCACATCGACATGGATCAGGTCGGCCCCCGCCCGCTCGACCGCCTGAATCTCCTGGGCAAGCCTTCCGAAATCGGCCGAGAGGATCGACGGGGCAATCTTCCTCCCCTTGGCCCCGACCCCTCTCGCGGAGGTCCGGCGCTCTTTCATCCTCCCCTTAACCTCGTATTCACTCATCTTCTACTCCCCTTCGGATGAGGCGGGCCGAAAAAAAACGGTCCATCCGGTCACGATTAAAGAGCGTTGAAAAAAATCCCTCGGGCGTCACGAATTCCGCCGCGGCGGCCGGAAGATAAGGGGCCGCGTTCTCGACGGCGAACTCTTGATGGGCCGCCAGGAAAGCCGCGATCACCTCTTCATTCTCCTGGGGTTCCGTAGAGCAGGTCGAGTACACTACAACTCCCCCTTCCCGCACAAGTGGGGCCGTTCTCTCGAGGATTTCGATTTGCCGCTTGCGATACGAGCGGATCAGCCCCTCCCGCTTTCTCCATTTCCCTTCAGGGGCCCTCCGGAGAACCCCAAGGGCCGAGCAGGGGGCGTCGATTAAGATCCGATCGTATCCGGACGGCGGAAAATCGGCAAGCGTAGTCTTAAGTTGAATAATGCCGACCCGAAGCCGCCGCACGTTCTCCTCGACCTTCGCCAGGCGCTCCCGATCGACATCGAGCGCGACCACTTCGCCGCGGTCCCCCATCATCTCGGCCAGATGGGTCGCCTTCCCACCCGGCGCCGCGCAGGCGTCCAGGATCACCTCCCCCGGACGAACGCCGAGAAGATGGGAGACCAGTTGCGCCCCCTCATCCTGAACGTAGAACCATCCTTCCTTATAACGGGGAAGCGTTCCGGGCTCGCCTCCTGAGACGATCACGCCGTCCGGAGAGACGCGGCAGGGGAGGGCCCTGATGTCGCGCCGCGCGAACTCCTCGATCAGGCGCTCCCGAGTAGTCCAAAGCCGGTTGGCCCGGAGCGTGAGCGGAGGGACCACGTTCCCCTCCTTTAACAGGAACTCGGTCCTGGAAAAGCCGAAACGTTCCAGCCAGCGCGCAACGAGCCAGAGCGGATAAGAGTAGCGGACCGAGAGGTGACGGACCGGATCGCGATCCAGATCCGGATAGGAGATCTTCTCGGGATTCAGCTCGGCCACCTTGCGAAGAACGGCGTTCGCGAATCCTAAGACCTTTCTCCCCTCCTTCGCGGCGAGATTTACCGACTCATGGACGGCAGCATGTTTAGCAACCCGCATCTTGAGCAACTGATACGCGCCGAGCCTGAGGATATTCCTCACCGAACGGCGCGAGGGGGGGCGAGGGACGATTGAGCGGACAACGTGATCCAGCAGGGCGCGGTGGCGGAGGACGCCGAGCACGAGTTCGAAGATGAATCGCCGCTCGCGCGAAGGAAGATCAGAGACAGCCTGTTGAAGGAGCCGATCGAGGTCGGTATGGGGATCTTCGGCAGCGATCAGGAGAGCGAGGGCACGCTCCCGGGGAGAATCGGGGGCTTGCCGCTCTCGGGCTTTTAGCCCCGCCGAACCCCCGCCATCACTTCCAGCCGCCGGATCCGCTCCTCGATCGGAGGATGCGTGGAGAAGAGGCTGGCGACCGACTCCCCTCTCAAGGGGCTGACAATGAACATATGCGCCGTCGCAGGATTGGCGCTCGTCATCGGGATCTGGCGATTGGCGGTCTCAAGTTTTTTCAAGGCGTCGGCAAGATGGAGTGGGTTCGCCAATTTCGCTCCCCCCTCGTCCGCGCCGTACTCGCGGGAGCGGGAGATCGCCATCTGCACCAGCATCGCGGCGATCGGGGCGAGGACGATCATCAGAAGCGCGGAAATTCCGCCTCCGCGGTTATCCCGATCGTCCCGTCCCCCAAACCCGCCGAAGAAGAGGGCCCACTGCCCCATGTACGCCAGATGCGAGATTGCCCCGGCGAGGGCCGCAGCGATCGTGCCGACCAGGATGTCGCGGTTGCGGACGTGTGACAGTTCGTGGGCCAACACGCCGGTCAGCTCGTCGCGATTCAAAATCTTCATGATGCCGGTGGTCACCGCGACCGCGGCATGATTCTGATTGCGGCCGGTTGCAAAGGCGTTCGGCGTCGGGCTATCGATCATGTAGACCTTCAGCATCGGCATCTTGGCCCGGGTAGCGAGCTGACGGACGATCGAGAAGAGATCCGGCGCCTCCCCCTCCTCAATCCGCTTGGCCCGATACATGGCGAGGACAATCCGATCAGAGAACCAGTAGGCAAAGAAATTCATGCCGAGGGCCAGGACCAGGGCGATAGTCGCCCCTCCTCTTCCACCGAGAAGGAGCCCGCCGATCCAGAGAATAGCCGTCAAGACCCCCATCAACAGAGCTGTTTTTAGTCCGTTCATTTCTCCTCCATTATATTTCCGCGCAGGTCTCTCACTCCACCCCGAAGGCTCGGCCTTCGGGGGCCCCGGACTGCGCTCATTATTCGAAACGCTCGCCGGGAACGAGGGGGTGCCCGGCGAGAAACTCGGCCGCGCTCATCCTCTTCCCCCCTTCCGGCTGAAGTTCATGTATCAGAATATAACCGTTTCCGGTCGCGACTTCAACGACTCCCCGGCCGGCTGCCAGGATCTCGCCGGGGGAAGCGCCCTTCCCCGGTCGCGGCGAGGCTCTCCGGACGATCAGCCGCTTCTTTTTATAAAAGGCGTAGGCGCCAGGCCAGGGGTCGGTCCCCCGGATGAGATTTGTGATCGCGATCGCATCGCGCTCCCAGGCGATCCTTCCCTCCTCCTTTTTCAATGGGGGGGCGTAAGAGACTCCGGCCTCCGGCTGAGGCGTCGAATGAAGGGCGCCGGCCGCCAGTCCTTCGATGGTTTCGGCGAGCACCCCCGCCCCAATTTTAGACAACCGGAGAGAAAGTTCGCCGGCGGTCTCCTGTGGGCCGATGGCCACCCGCCGCTGCATCAGGATCGGTCCGGTATCCATCCCCACGTCCATCCGCATCGTCGTCACACCGGTCTCGCTCTCCCCGTTGATGATCGTGCGGGCGATCGGTGCGGCCCCGCGGTAGGCCGGGAGAAGCGAGGCGTGAAGATTAACGCAGCCGAGCCGGGGGATAGTGAGGATCTCCGGCGGGAGGATCTTGCCGTAAGCGACGACCACGACCAGTTCCGGGGCAAGTGACGCGAGCATCTTGAAGAATTGCGGCTCCCTGATCTTTTCGGGCTGGAGAACGGGCAAGCCTCGCCTCTGCGCCTCACCCTTTATCGGAGGAGGGATTAATTTCCGGCCCCGTCCTTTGGGGCGGTCCGGCTGCGTTGCCACCGCCACGATCTCCGCTTTGTTTGTGAGGATCTGAAGCGAGGGGATTGCGAACTCGGGGGTCCCCAGAAAGACGATTCTGAGCATTCTGTCTAGTCCTGCCGCCGCTTCCGCCACTTCCGAAAAAAGATGTCCCGCTTGAGGGGCGAGAGCCGGTCGATAAAAAGGATTCCACCCAGATGGTCGACCTCGTGTTGAAAGAGCCGCGCCTTCAAACCCTCCCCTTCGAGCACGATCTCGCCGCCGCGCCGATCCAGACCTTTTAGAGTCACGTGATTGGCACGTCCGGTCCGCTCCCGATAGCCCGGGACCGAGAGGCAACCCTCCTCGTCATTCTGCTCCCCCTCCATCGAGACGATCGTCGGATTAACCACCACTGTGAGTTGATGCGCCTTCTCCGGCTCGGCGACTCCCATGTCGAAGACAAACAGGGCCAGCGCGCGACCGACCTGCGGCGTCGCCAGTCCGAGCCCCGGGGCGGCGTAGAGGGTCTCGGTCATGTCGTCGATCAGGCGCTGAAGGTCGGGGCCGAAGTCGGTGACCGACTCGGCGACCCTCTTGAGGATAGGATCTGGGTACTCGACGATCGGGAGGAGCGCCATCACCCTTCTCGGGCAAGCTCCCGGTGGATGATTTTCTTTCCAGCCTCCACGCCGGGCTGGTTGTAGGGATTTACGCCGTAGAGTTTTGCGGCAAAGAGGGTCTGCGCCTGCAGAAACATCAGCAGTCCCCCGATGCTTTCCGGAGAGACGCTCGAAAGGAGAATCGTGCTGTTCGGCCTGCGCGCCTCCGTCAGCGACTGCTCGGTTGCGACCCGCTCGATATTAATGAGTTCGCTCAGACGATGTCCGGCCAGAAGTCGTAAGGTTCCGGAACGCCCCGTTCTCGGGATCACCACGTCTCGCCGGAACTTTTCGCATCCCCAGAACTGGATTGTCTTGTCGTCGGGACCCTCCATGTAGAGTTGCAGCTGCGAATGCTGGTCGGTCGCTCCCAATGTAACCACCGGGGTCTGGCCCATCCCTTTTTTTCCGAGACTCTCCGCCCAGAGCTGGGCGAACCACTGCGCGATACCATAGAGCGATGCGGCATACGGCATCACCACGAGGATATTCCGGCGATGCCGGGTGAACGAGAGGTGCTGGCCGAGCGCGGCGCGCGCCGGTCCGTTCTCCTTCGCCGGCCGTAGCGCCTCCGTGGCCATCCGCGCTGCGCCCAAGAGGAGGCGGCGGATGTCGATCCCGACGATGGCGGCCGGGAGGAGACCGACCGGGGAGAGGACCGAAAATCGCCCGACGATTTCTGGGGGGACTTCGAAGAGCGGGTAGCCTTCTTGAAGCGCGACCTCTCTCAACTCCCCTTTCTGCGGGTCTGTGGTCACGAAGATTGTGGCGAGCTTTTGACTCCGGAAGATCGCAAAATGCGCGAGCGTCTCTGTGGTGGAGCCCGATTTGGTGACGACGTTGACCGCCGTCTTTTTCGGATCGATCAGATCAAGGAGTCGGCCGACCTCCTCCGGGTCGACATTGTCCAGAACGAACAGGCGAGGACCGCGCCGGCTTTTTTTATCCAAAAGATCGTAAAACGGCAGAAGAAGCGCACGCTTCAGCGCGATCGTTCCAAGGGCCGATCCGCCGATCCCGAGGACGACCAGATTTTCGTATCGCTTCCGGATCTTCCCGGCGAATTTTATCAGCGGACGCGGGTCTGCCCGGGGAAGGTCGAAGAAGGGATGGCCTCCCCGCTTCCGCTCCGCCAAGACTTGGCGGATGATTTCGTCCAGCCGCGACTCCTGCTCCTCGATCTCGCGCTCGAGAAAAAGATTCCTACCGTCGTAACGGATCATCAGTTTTGGATGATACGGGCCGCGGGGGGCGAAATCAAGAAACGGGCGCAAGACGCGCCCGGTAAGAATTCTTGACAGGAACTCACGCCGTGGATATACCGATATCGCGAGATGAGCCCGGTCGGTCATTTCCTCGTTTCATGGATCGTGGCCAATACCGATCGGAGCCTCACCCCACGTGAGCGGGCGGTCGTCACACTCGCCGGGGTTGCTCCCGACATCGACGGACTCCCCGTTCTCCTTCTGATCCTCTCCGATCTCTTCGGCCTGGGCTGGATCAAACCAAGGTTCTGGTGGGAGGAGTATCACCACCTTTTGGCGCACAATCTCGGCTTTGCGCTCGTGGTGGCCGTGATCGGTTTCGCGCTCGCGCGACAGCGCTGGAAGACCGCGGCCTTCGCCTTCGGCACTTTTCACCTCCATCTTCTGGCCGACATCGCCGGGGCCCGCGGCCCGGACGACTACCAGTGGCCGATCCCCTACCTCCTCCCATTCTCGGACCGGTGGCAACTCGCCTGGTCGGGCCAGTGAGAGCTGAACGCCTGGCCGAACATCCTGATTACCGTGATCGCGCTGCTGCTCGTTTTTTTCCTTGCCTGGAGCCGGGGATATTCACCCCTTGAGATGGTCTCGACCTCGGCGGATAAGGCCTTTGTCCAGGCGCTCCGCCGCCGCTTCCAAAACGGATGAGGACATAGACATGCGGTGCGGATTCTGCGGGTACACGACATTCGACTTCGAGGTCTGTCCGCGGTGTGGAAAACGGCCCGCGGAACAGAGGAAGCGAGACTTCCTCTCTACCTGGAAAGAGGGGCTCGGATTCGGATTAGCCATCACGGGCGTAGTCGTCCAACTCCTACCCATCTTCGGAACTTCCCTGACAATCCTATCTCACCTACCCTGGTTCATAGAGACCCTCTCGGTCCTTGGTCTTTTTCTGTATACCAGGGCAAAGGACCGCCATTGGGGGTGGTCTCTGCTTGGCCTTTTGGGGATTTTCGGCACAATTCCCGCCCTAATTGCTCTTGCGGCACCACCTCCCACCTCACATTTGAGGAAAGTTCTCATCGCGGGCGGAGTGGTAACTGCAATTGTGCTCGGCCTTGCAGTCGTCGCTCTGCTAATTTTGAGCTTCGAGCAAAAAATAGCGAAGCGGGTCGAGGCGCAAAGCGGCTTAGCTAGTCTCCACTCTGCACTCGAGGCATACCGGGCAGTGAACCGATCCTACAGAGCCAACTCCCTTGAAGAACTCGGATGGGCGCCGCCACACCGCCCGACGGGGGGCCGGGGCCGCTCCTATACATTCTGGTACGCTGTTGGGCCTGACCAGGTTGTAACGCGCTTGCCAGGAGGTCCAACAGGGATCGTCCGCGGCCAAAGGGCAGGTCGATTGGGATCGGACCTGCGATGTCGGACCATTGACGAGAAGAGGAAACTCGTGCACGTCTCCGACGATGTTGCAAACTGACAAGGACAATGGAGGCCCCTTATCCCTCCCCTAGTCTAGAATGAGTTTCATCCGTCGGAGTGTCGGCTCGAGCATCTTTCGGTCAATCGTCCGCATGACGGTAATGGCCTTGCCATCGATCCGGTAAAGGACGCGGAAATCACCCGCCCGGAGGCGGTAGAGCGGAAACCGAAAGCCTTTGAGTTTTTTAATACGATCCTCTTCTGGAAAGGGATTGGTTGCCAACGTTTGGATGTCCTTCGCAATCTGTTTCTGGATTTTGACAGGAAGCCGATCAAGATCAGAGTGGGCGTGCCGCGTGAGGTGGATGGAAAATTCATTCACGTTTTTTTTCAAGAGCCACGAGATATTGAGTGAAGGGGATCAGACGTCCCGCCTTCCGATCGGTCTCGGCTTGCTCGATCATTTTTTTGACTTTGGGACTGTGTTCCAGGACAAAATCTTCGAGGTCCTCCTCCCTCAACGCCATCAAAGAAGCGGCGGGTTTGCCCCGGTAGGTAATGATCACCGGTTCACCATTCATTGCCAGCCGAAGGAGCTTATTGGTTTTATTCTTCAGGTCCACCGTGTTCACAACTTTCATAGCATCCCTCCTTTACAAAGGCTATTATAATAGCGCGCTAGTGTAATACCCAAGCCCTCTCCGTGACAAGACGTGCAAAATATATGATGATGATACGTCAGGCCTCCGATGCAAACCAAGTTGACCCTTCGGGTAAAAGAAGAGCTCATCGCAAAAGCCGCCGCTCACCCCCTGGGTCCGGCGCCTAGCCGGTGTGGCTTCAAGGAGAGGAAAACCGCCGACGGATGAGAAACTCCGCCGGGAGCATATGGCTCACCTTGAAGCCAAACACCGTTGAGACGGGTCCTCTCCGGCATTAACGTAATCCGCGACGTTCTGCTGAAGCGCGAACCTTATTTTCACGCGTCGGCAGCCGCGCTGGACGTAGTCGGTCAGGGAAAAGTCGAGGGATTTATCTCCGGACACGCAGTGACAACGGTCGCCTATCTTTTGCAGAAGCAGCTTGCACACGCAAAAAGCCGCTCCATTCTTGCCGACCTTTTAAGCAGGCTTCAGGTGGCCCCTCTCACCGACGCTTCGGTCCGGCGCGCTCTTGCCTACACTCTCGACGATTTTGAGGACGCCGTCACTCAGGCCGTGGCCGAGGAGGCGGGGGTCTCCGGGATCGTCAACGGTTGTAATCTTGATACCCCACCCTCGGCCAGAGTGGCCTCCACGGAGTCCACCTTCATCGCGGCCGCCAAGGGTCAGCTGGATAACGATCCCACCTGTGACGAGTGGACAATCAACGCGGAGCGGAAGCTCGTGAATGTTACCAACGATGGATGATAAGTTCCCAGGTATAGTCGCCCATCCCAAGGAGGACCGGATTTTCGTATCTGTTCCGGATCTTCAAGGCGAAGTCGATCAGCCGGCCGGGATCCGCATCCGGAAGATCGAAGAAGGGGTGCCCTCCGCTTTTGCGCTCGGATGAGACCCGGCGGATGATCTCATCGAAGCGCAACTCCTCTTCCTCAATCTTTTGGCCGAGAAAGAGGTTCTTCCCGTCGTAACGGATCACGGAGGTCCGATGATACGGGGCGATCGGGGGGAGATCAAGAAGCGCTTGGTGTTAAAAATGGAGTCCGATTCCGGAAGAGAGAACCCATCCGAGCTTGTGGGCATGGAAAATGTTCAGATCAACGCTAGCTTGGCTGGGGAAGATATAATCAAAGCCTCCGCCGAAAGCCCCCCCTACGATGGAATCGATGCGGAATCCATCCTCACCCACTTTGGTTTCTGTGCCAAATTTTCCGTAATAAGCGGACAGGCGGGGATTGAATCCTCTCTTCGGTTCTAAAGGATAGAGGTTCGTTCCTAGGGCCCATCTTTCGAAATGAAGAGCACCCTCAAGTCCCAAACCCCCGCTCAATGCAAAGTGTTTCGCCGGGTTGAATTCAAGATTGGCGCCGACACCGCCGTAAGTGATCCCCAGGCCCAAGCCGGGCCTGACCTCCCCCACCGCGGATAAGCCATCTTCGGCAAGAGCAGAACGGCTCAAAGAAAATAAATTGAGCAACAGCAGATAGAGCGCTGCGCGCTTAACAGATAAAACGCAAACGGAACGCCGCGTTGACCCTCCCTCTTCAAAAGAGAAGGGGTGATTACAATCACCCCTTCTCGGTTTAAATAGCCCTTGGTTGCGGGGGGTGGATTTGAACCACCGACCTTTGGGTTATGAGCCCAACGAGCTACCGGACTGCTCCACCCCGCTCCAAACTTCTAGCATATATTGACTTTGCGTGCAAGAGCGGATTATCGTAAGTCTTTCATTCACGAGTGAAAAATGGGCCTGTTGGATCAGATCGAAAGCCCGCGCGACCTAAAAAAACTGGACGAGAAAAGTCTCCCGCTCCTTGCGCAGGAGATTCGAACCAGGATCATCGAGGTCGTCTCGCGCAACGGCGGCCACCTCTCCTCCAACCTCGGGGTGGTGGAGATGTCGATCGCCCTGCATCGAGTCTTCGACGCGCCGCGCGACAAGATCATCTGGGATACCGGCCATCAAGGATATACACACAAACTCCTGACCGGGCGCATCCGCGAGTTCGACACGCTCCGGCAGAGCGGAGGGATCTCGGGCTTTCTGCGCCGGGCCGAGAGCCCCTTCGATCATTTCGGGGCCGGCCACGAGGGGACCGGCCTCTCCGCGGCCCTCGGGATGCTCGAAGCGCGCGACCATCATTCCGAAGATGGAAAGGTCGTCGTCATCATCGGAGACGCCACGCTGACCGCCGGGCTGGCGCTGGAGGCGTTAAATAACGCCGGGCACCTGAAGAAAGATCTAATCGTCATCCTCAACGACAACAAGATGTCAATCTCGAAAAACGTCGGCGCCATCTCTGCCTATCTCTCCCGGATCATCAGCGGGCAGTGGTACACACGCCTGAAGCGGGAGACCAAGCGTCTCCTTTCGGGCCTCCCAAAAATCGGAGGGCCGGTCCTGTTGGTGGCCAAGCGGGTCGAGGAGATGCTCAAGGGACTGGTCGGCCCCGGGATCTTCTTCGAGGAGCTCGGATTCACCTATGTCGGACCGATTGACGGGCATCGGTTCGACCACCTCCTCCCCACCCTGGAAAATGTGAAAGCGATGAAGGGACCCGTGATTGTCCATCTGATCACGAAAAAAGGGCTCGGCTACCCGTCCGCCGAGAAAGATCCGATCTCGTTTCACTCCGCTCCCCCTTTCGACGTCAAAACGGGAAAACCGAAGAAGTGGGCGGCCGCTCTGACCTACACCAACGTCTTTACCCGAACGCTGCGGGCGCTCGCCCGGCGCGATCCGAGAATCGTCGCCATCACAGCCGCCATGCCGGAGGGGACCGGCCTCGGGGAGTTCGCCCGGGAATTCCCCAACCGTTTTTACGACGTCGGGATCGCGGAGCAGCACGCGGTGGCGTTCGCCGCCGGGCTGGCCGCCGCCGGGATGCGTCCGGTGGTCGCGATCTACTCCACATTCCTGCAGCGCGCGTATGACCAGATCATCCATGACGTCGCCCTGCAGAACCTCCCCGTGGTCCTCTGCCTGGATCGGGCGGGAATCGTCGGAGAGGACGGACATACGCATCATGGGATCTTCGACATCGCCTATCTTAGGTTGATCCCGAACATGGCCGTGATGTCTCCGAAGGACGAGAATGAACTTCAGCATATGCTCTCCTCCGCCCTCACCTATCCGGGGCCGATTGCGATCCGATACCCGCGCGGCGAAGGGGTCGGCGTGCCTCTCGATCCGGAGTTCTCGCAGATCCCGCTCGGCCGCGCCGAGATGATCGTCGCCGGGAAAGACGTTGCGATGGTCGCCCTGGGGAGCATGGTCCATCCGGCGATGACCGCCGCGACCCGTCTGGCGGAAGAAGGGATCTCGGCCGCGGTCGTCAATGCGCGTTTCGCCAAACCGATCGACCGGGAGATGGCGCTTCAACTGGCGAAGAATTTCCGCCGGATCGTGACAATCGAAGAGGGGGTGGCGTGCGGGGGATTCGGGAGCGCGTTCTGGGAGACGCTCGAGGCGGAGGGCCAGGGGAATTGCGAGATCCGCCGGATCGCCCTCCCGGACGACTTCATCGAGCATGGCAACGCGGCGCTCCTTCGATCGCGCTACGGACTCTCCGCCGAAGGGATCGCACGGAGAGTCGCCGAGTTTCTCGAGCGGGAGATCGTCTCGTGGGCGCAGAAATGAGACGGAAGAGCCGGCAGATCAACGTCGGCGGGGTGCCGATCGGCGGCGACGCCCCGATCGTTGTCCAGTCGATGACCACCACTGACACGCGCGACATTGACGCCACACTCGCTCAGATCGATCGGCTCGCGAATGCCGGATGCGAACTCGTCCGGGTCGCGGTCATCAACTCCGAGGCTGCGGACGCCGTCACCAAGATTAAAGAGCAGATCAGAATCCCTCTCATTGCCGACATCCATTTCGACTACCACCTCGGCCTGAAAGTCCTGCAGGCCGGCCCGGGAGGCGCCTCCGCGGTCGATTGCCTTAGGATCAATCCGGGGAACATCGGCGGTCGGGAGCGGCTGGAGCGGGTCGTCAAGGTGGCGGCGGAGCGGAAGGTCCCGATGCGGGTCGGGGTGAATGCCGGCTCGCTCGAGCGGGATCTCCTGGAGCGGTACGGGTATCCGACGGCAGAGGGGATGGTCGAATCGGCCCTCCGGCATATCGCCATCCTCGAACGCCTCAATTTCTACGATATCAAAATCTCGTTGAAGGCCTCGAATGTCCGGCTGACGGTGGAGGCGAACCGGCTCTTCGCCGCAAAATCGGACTATCCGCTGCATCTCGGGATCACCGAGGCGGGAACCGCCGCGACCGGCGCCGTCAAGTCGGCGGTCGGGATCGGGATCCTCCTCGCCGAAGGGATCGGCGACACGATCCGGGTCTCGCTGGCCGCGGAGCCGGAGGAGGAGGTGAAGGTCGCCTACGAAATCTTAAAAAGCCTCAACCTCCGCCACCGCGGGGTGAATGTCATCGCCTGCCCTACCTGTGGGCGCCTGGAGATCGACGTGATCGGGATGGCGCGGAGAGTGGAAGAGCGCTTGGCCGATATCGCCGAGCCGCTCGACATCTCGATCCTCGGCTGCGTGGTCAACGGGATCGGCGAGGGGAAGGAGGCCGACATCGGAGTCGCCGGCGGCCGCGGGGCCGGACTCCTCTTCAGACATGGGGAGATTATCTCAAAGGTACCGGCCGAGGAGCTTGAGGCTCGGCTTTTTGCAGAGATCGATGCGCTGGTGCGGGAGCGCGCCGAGGCGCGCCGGTCGCAAGGAAGCGGCGCAAACGGGACCTAGCGCCCCGGAAGAGTACTGCCGCCTGGTCACAAAGCGGAGCGGCAGCCACTTCTACTACCCCCTCTACCTCCTCCCGCGCGAAAAACGGACGGCCCTCCACACCGTTTATGCCTTCTGCCGCCACAGCGACGATCTGGTGGATGAGATCCCCGATCCGACGGTCGCCGCCCACGCCTTCGCCGAGTGGCGCCAAGAGGTCGATCGGATGTTCGGCGGCTCCCCGGGCCATCCGATCACGATCATGCTGGCGGAGGTAATTCAGCGATATGCGATCCCCCGCTCGCACATCGAGGAGCTCCTGGCCGGGATGGAGATGGATCTCTCCCCTCGGTCGTACGAAAGTTTCGAGGAGCTCTCGCTCTACTGCTACCGGGTCGCCTCCACGGTCGGACTGATCTGCCTCGAGATCTTCGGTTATAGCGACCCGGCCTCCCGCTCCTACGCCATAGACGAGGGGATCGCGCTGCAGCTGACCAACATCCTGCGGGACGTCTCGGCCGATCTCTCCCGCGGGCGGATCTATCTTCCGCAGGAAGACCTTCGCCGCTTCGGATACGGGGAGAACGATCTGGCCCGGCACGTTTACGACGAGCGGTTCGTCGCGTTGATGCGGTTCGAGGCGGGGCGCGCACGGGACTATTTTCGCCGGGCGATGGAGGCGCTTCCGCCGGCGGACCGGCGCTCGCTGGTCGTCTCGGAGGTGATGCGGACGATCTACGAACGGCTGCTCGAGAGGATCGAAGCCGCTCGCTTCGACGTCTTCTCCCGCCGGATCCGGGTCCCGCCGCTGGAGCGCTTCTGTCTGACACTCGGGGCCGCGCGGGGCGTCTTGACCGGCGCGCGTTCGTAGTATAAAATAGAGAAACGTAGCACACGTCTCAACGGGGGTCCCCAAAGGCCGCGCCTTTGGGGTTCAAATCAAGGGGGACAATCGTGTCTGAAGATCACGGTCATAACCGCCTGGTCCGGTTCGGCGTCTCGATCGACGCGGAACTCTTAAAACAGTTCGACCGGCTGATCGAACAGCGCCGATACGTCAATCGCTCCGAGGCAATCCGCGACCTCATCCGCGACAACCTCGTGGAGCGGGAATGGAGCGACAATCGCGAGACGGTCGGAACGATCACAATCGTCTACCATCACGGCGTCCGGGAGCTCCTCGACCGGCTCACCAACCTGCAGCACCGCTACGCGCGGCAGATCCGCTCCAGCCTCCACGTCCATCTGGACGCGCATCACTGCCTGGAGGTCCTCGTCGTAAGCGGCAAGAGCGCCGAGTTGCGGCGTTTCGCCGATAGCCTGATCGGGACAAAAGGGGTCAAGCATGGAAAACTGACGATGACCACGGCGGGGAGGTCGTTCGAATGACCCCTCTGCTTGCGGCCGAGCGGATCGGATGCGCGTACGAAGATGAGCCGGTCTTTTCGGATGTCTCGCTTGCAATCCGCCGCGGCCAGTTTGCGGGAATCGTCGGGCCGAGCGGGTCGGGAAAGACCACCCTGCTAAAGGCCTTCCTCGGGATCGTCCCGCTCTCTAAAGGTCGCATCCTCTTTGAAGGAGGTCCGGTCAACTGGGGTCCCCAAAGGCCGAGCCTTTGGGGTTCAAACGGAACCCCTCCGTCCGTCGGCTATGTCCCTCAGATCCAGACGGTAGATTGGAATTTTCCGGTCACGGTCGAGCAGGTGGTCCTGATGGGTCTCTACCGCTCGGGGAGCCGCGCCCCCTGGCCGACGGCGAAGGAGCGGGGACGCGTTTCCGAACTGTTGGAGCGACTGGAGATCGGAGGATATGCGCGGCGGCATATCAAGGCCCTCTCAGGAGGGGAACAGCAGCGGGTCTTTCTGGCCCGCGCCCTTGCGGGGGACCCGCTCCTTGTCCTGCTGGATGAACCGACCGCCGGAGTCGATCTGAAGACCCAACACGGGGTCCTTCACCTCCTCGGCGAGCTCAATCGGGCGGGGCTGACCATTCTATTAACGACACACGACCTGAACTCGGTGGCGCGGCATCTCCCCTGGGTGATCTGCTTCAACCATGGGGTGGTCGCACAGGGGGACCCGGAAGAGGTCTTTACCTCCTCGACTCTCTCTCGCACCTATGAGTCGGAGATGGTCGTCGTTCGCCGCGACGGGATGACGCTGATCGTCGATTCTCCGGAGGGGGGATACCACTTCGCGCGGGAAGGCTCCGGATGATGATCTGGCTCACCGAGCCTCTCGGCTACGCCTTTTTCGTCCGCGGGCTGATCGCCGCGGCTCTGGTCGGGGCAATCTGCGGGCTGATCGGGGTCTACATCGTTCTGCGAAAGATGAGTTACATCGGCCACGGGCTCTCCCATGCCGTCTTCGGCGGAGCGGTCGTCTCCTATCTCCTCTCCTGGAACTTTTATCTCGGCGCCGGGACCTGGGGCTTCCTCTCGGCGCTGCTGATCAACGGGATCTCGCGCAAAAAGAAGATCGGGGCGGACGCCGCCATCGGAATCGTTACGACCGCCTCGTTCGCGCTCGGAGTCGCGCTGATCTCCCGAGTCCGGAGATTTACCAAAAATTTCGAGGCGGCCCTCTTCGGAAACATTCTGGGGGTGAGCCCGTTCGACCTCTGGGTCATCGCCGGGGTGGTGATCGGCTCGGCGCTCTTGATTGCGCTCCTCTACAAACCGCTCCTCTTCGCCACGTTCGATTCGGAGGTGGCGCCGGTCTACGGTGTTCGCGTTGATCGGATCGACAACCTCTTCTCGCTGATCCTCGCCGCCGTGGTGATCGCCTCGATGCAGGTCATGGGGGTCACGATGATTGCGGCGGCGATCGTCATCCCCGCGATCTCGGCGCGGATGCTGACCGACTCGTTCCACCGGATGGTCGCCGCTTCCACGGCAATCGGCGCCCTCTCCGGCCTCTTTGGGATGTATCTCTCCTTTCATCTGAACATCTCCTCCGGCGCCACGATCGTCCTGTTCGGAACCGGGCTGTTCGCGGTCGCCTTCGCCACCGGCCGCCTGCGCGAGCGCGGCTACCTTCTGCGGCGGCCGGCACGCATCGCGGAGGGGACGGCCGCGGCGCAAGCGCTCCACGCCCACCGCCATGAGCATGGCGACATCGCCCATACCCATGAGCACCATGAGCACCTCCATCCAGGAAAAAGACATCTCCATCCGGAGGAGGCACGGGAGATCCGGCTCGAGGTCCCCAAGATGACCTGCGACGGCTGCGCCTCCTCGATCCGCTCCGCTCTGGCTATGGTCGCCGGCATCGACGATGTAAAGATCGACGTTCCTGCAAAAACCGTCCGGATCGCGTTTCATCCCCCCGCCTCCCCCGAGGCGATCCGCGACGCCATCACGCGGGCCGGGTTCTAGCTCCCCCCTTCGGCATTAGTAATATTTTCTTGACAATCGTAATATTTGATGCTACGAATATAAATATAATAACACTGAACGGAGGGACGCATGGGCTGTTCTCGGACGATTCACCTCTTCCTCCTCGCGGCATCGGCCGCGATCGGGTGGGAGGCGGGTCCGACCTGGGGGGGGACCGAGGAGGACGATCTTTCACGCTTGCGGGAGCGGATCGAGCGGCTGGAGAAAGAGATGGGGACCACCGTGGAGTCCGAACCGGGACACGCCCGGCATCCGATCCATTCCCTCTTCGGCGCCAAGATCAGCGGGGGGTTGACCACAATCCTTCAGGGGACCTTGCGCAATCCGGAGCGGTTCGGCGGCCGTCGCGGCGAGGGGGAGATGTCGGCCGATCTCTTTCTGGAGGCCCCCGTCGGAGAGAAAGGATCATTTCTCTTAAGGCTTGACCTCCAGCAGGGGGCCGGGCTGACGCGCCTCCCTCCCCTCTTCACCAATCCGGACGGGAACCTGAGCGGCCCGAACAACGACGTCGAGACCTTTTCCAATCCGGATCAGGTCAATGTCAACGAGGCCCGCTACGAACAGCTCTTCGCCGATGACACCATCAAGCTCACCTTCGGGCAGATCGACCTGACCTCCTATTTCGACGAGAACAACCTTTCCAACAAGGAGACCTTCCAGTACCTCGCCCAGCATTTCAACAACAGCATCACGATCGACTGG